>NZ_JBZXDO010000011.1:0-154250 GCF_058725505.1 Serratia sp. A07 | reverse complement strand
GCTGTGGCTCTGGGTACCTGTCATTCTCATTGAGAACGAAAATCTGCCGCCCGGCTAGTGTAATGCTACCCATAGATTTCATCCATCATGTCTGTTTATACATACAGTATTATCTGGCTGACCCATGAGCTTTAGCAAGTCGGCTAAGACAATAATCAGACGATTTTGTGTTGCGGGGAGAGATTTAGGCTAGGTTCAGGCGGTGAGGTGAAGGAACGCAAACTATAACACGCAATCATAATGTGCTGATTAACATGAAAAATAAATCAATGTACGCACATGTCGCAGTTGATACATTTGCGTGTGATTAACAGGGCCATGGCGTATCTCTCATTATTAACAGGGGTATTTTTCGCAGCGGCATTATACCGGTTAAACCAGGTTTTTCATCAACTATTGCTGAATTTGATGCGATGGGGGATAGAGCGTCGTGGTCGGCGGATAAGAGTGACAGCGTTTGTAGTGTTCTGACGTTGCTGGTTAGATATAAGCCCCCATGATTAAAGGGAGCCGAAGCTCCCTTATTAGCGGATCATTGTTTGATAGAGTAAATTTCGCTCAATACCGCTGGCATGCCAGCTGCGCCACCAATGTTAATCTTTATCGTCTTATCATATTCATTGGCATATAGGAAAAACATGATGCCGGAAACATTGCTGTTGGCATTATCTTGATAGAATTTCTTTGCTCTTTGTACTTCTTGTAAGACACGTAGTTCCACCAGTTTTTCCGGTTGATATTTCTCAATGTTTCCCTGTGCGTCAAATTCCATTGCACCATTGCTGCTGGATTCAGAAATAAGGATAATTTCTGCCTTAGGTGATGTTTTCTCTATTTCTGCCTTCAAGAGTTTGGTGACCGTTTCCATACGACATTGATATAAAGCATCTAGCAGATGTTGATCGCTATCCATTTCTTTTTTAGAAGTTGAAACCGGCCCATCGTTGAAGAAGCTCAGTTCATTTCTAAGTTGGCTGATGGTTTTTTCTTGAAGCATTTCACAGCTGGTGCTGAGATTTTTATTTTTCAACCAAGTGATGACGTTTTCATAAAGATTATCTAACAGTATAGTCGAGAGATAAAAATCAAAGGTGTAAATGTCGAACCCTTTAGGAATTCCCCCTTGTGTATAGAGATTCCCAGCTGAGTCATAAGTTGTCAGTCGATTGGCTTTAATCGCTTCAACCCATTGCAACTCATCGTTAGTCGGTTTCTTTTCCATAATGCTTTTATAATGGCTATCAATATTGACAACGTATTTTGACGAGTTTCCATCCATCATTTTTGCAAAATCACGATCAAACATTGCACTGGCAAAGATAACGCCTAGTTTTATTTTTTTTAAATTGTTGTCGTTTAATATTTTCCGCGTTTTCTCTGCGACAAGTTCGAGGTCTTTTTTATTTAATCCGTTTAAATAGGGTTCGTCAGCAAGAAAGATAGCCGCAACGGTACCTGGGTATTCTTTGATGATAGGAATGTACAGATTTAGTCTCGTATTTAGTTCGTCGGGTTCAGGTAATTTCCTTAGTTTATTTTTCTCCTGTGGAGTGAACACTTTTTTTTGAACACTGCCGTTTCCATCGTGATAATTTACGTTAATATCTTTAGTCTCTCTGGCTGTATTGATGGATGGTCCCAGATCCAAGAAAATTTTCAAATTATGCTCTTTGGCAATGACGAGGTTTTCTCGCAGTTGGTCTGCGTTATAAACATTGATCATTGCAAAATCTACTTTGTCAGCGAAATCTTTATTAACACCACTTGGGGATAAGAAACCGACGCTGGCAATGGTAAGGAATGGTAAGAATAAGAAAGAGCATAATGTTGATTTTAAGAGGGTTTTCAAAATAAATTCCTTTTCTATACGTAATCAAGTTAATCACTGTCCACATTGTAACATTAGTAGATAATGTGTCAGCAATAAATATTGCGTTTGCCGGTATCGTTGAAGTAATAAGCTTGCTCAATAAAGTAATATCTCAGCATCCGTACTGTCACTGAGGAGGTTGCAAAGGCAATTGTGATTGTATGTACGCCTCAAACCAACTTTTTCATTAACTGTTCGCTGTGCTTGATGCGGTCGCGGGCATGATCGAGATCGTGTTGAATCAGCGCCATAAACAGCAGATCGGTGAGAGCGTACTGGGCCGTACTGGAAGAGATAGCCGCGCTGCGGGTGTGGGGCTCTTCGGCGATGGTGTAGAGGCAGTGATCCGCGCGCTGCTGCAGGCCGTTGGGAGAGAAACTGGTCAGCGCCAACACCCTGGCGCCGGCCTGGCGCGCCTCTTCCGCCGCCAGATTGATTTCACGCCGTTCGCCGCTGAAGGAGATAGCCAGCAGCAGATCGCGTTTGTCCAGCGCCTGCACCGCCGCCAGCTGAACGTGCATGTCCGCTTCGGCCACCGCCATCACGCCGATTTTCAGCAGCTTGAAGGAAAAATCCTTGGCCACCAGCCCGGAAGCACCGATGCCGATTAGCATTACCCGGCGCGCCTGGCGCAGCATGTCCAGCGCCTGATGCAGCCGCTCTTCGCTGTTGATGTCCAGCGTCGCACGCAGCGCCGCGTGCTTTTCCGCCAGCAGTTTTTCACCGACGATTTTCAGCGTGTCGCTGCTGAGGATGTGGTTGTGAACGGTCACGACCGGTTCGGCCTGCGGTTGGGCCAGCGTCTCGCTCAGCGCCAGCTTCAACGCCGGGAAACCTTTATAGCCCAGCTTTTGGGCGAACTTCACCACGCTCGACTGGCTGATGCCGGCCAGCTGGGCCAGCTTTTGCGAGCTGAGATGGCGCGCCTGCTCGGCGTTGTTCAGCAAAAAATCCGCCAGCTTGCGGTCGTTTTGCGCCAGTGTCGGATACATCTGGCGAATGCGCAGAAGGGTACTCATTGATCTTTCCCTGGAAACCAGCGGCCATTTTGCCACGCAGGCGGCGAAAACGCGCGGTGAAAATTTTTGTGAGCTCGCCGTTAAAATAGCAAATAGCGCTCGCTTTGTTGAATAAAATATTCAAATATTGATTTAATTTTGTGAATTAAAAATTCAAAGGTGAACAGATGAACTTAGGCGCACTGGTATCGGAAACCCGCAACCCGGCCACCATGAGGCTGGATGAGATGTCGACGCTGGAGATGGTCCGCTGCTTTAACCAGGAAGACCGCAAGGTGCCGGAGGCGATCGAAAAGGTGCTGCCGGCGATCGCGCAGGCGGTCGATTTGGCGGCGGCGGCGTTGAAGGCCGGTGGGCGGCTGATTTATTTGGGCGCCGGCACCAGCGGCCGCCTGGGCGTGCTGGATGCCTCCGAGTGCCCGCCGACCTTCGGTGTGCCGCACGGCGTGGTGGTGGGGCTGATCGCCGGCGGGCCGGGCGCGCTGCTTAAAGCGGTGGAGGGGGCGGAAGACGACGAAGCTTTGGGCGAAGCCGATCTCCGGGCGCTGAACCTCAACGCCGTCGATATGGTGGTGGGGTTGGCGGCCTCCGGGCGCACGCCTTATGTGATTGGCGCACTGCGCTATGCGCGCGGGCTGGGCTGCCCGACGGCGGCCATCTCCTGCAACCCGGATTCGCCGATCGCGCACGAAGCGCAGGTGGCGATCTCGCCGGTGGTAGGGCCGGAGGCTCTGACCGGCTCGACGCGTCTGAAATCCGGCACTGCGCAGAAGCTGGTGCTCAACATGCTGTCGACCGGCGCGATGGTCAAGCTGGGCAAGGTCTACCAGAACCTGATGGTGGACGTGAAGGCCACCAACGTCAAACTGGTGGATCGCGCTTGCCGCATCGTGGTAGAGGCCACCGGCGCCGAACGCGCTCAGGCGGAGGCGGCGCTGGCGCAGACCGGCTTCGAAGTCAAACCGGCGATCCTGATGCTTTTGGCCGGCGTCAGCGCCGAAGAGGCACAGCAGCGGCTGCAGCGGCACGACGGCTATCTGCGCGCCGCGCTGGCGCGTTAATTCACGGTGGGGGCGGCGATGGACAAGACAACGGCATTGGCGACACAGATCCTGGCGGGCGTGGGGGGCGAGGGTAATATCCTCAAACTGGAGAACTGCATGACGCGGGTGCGCGTCGAGGTCAGCGACGAGCAGCGCCTGGATCTGGCCGCCCTCAGGCAGCTGCCCGGCGTGAAGGGCTATATCAAACAGGGTGAGCAGCATCAGTTTATCGTTGGCCCAGGCGCCGCCGCCAAAGTGGTGGATGCCATGCGCGAATTGCTGAGCGGAAGCGCGCAGTCCGTCGTCGCCGTCGGTGACGCGGCCCGCACCAAGGCGCAGGCCAAGCAAAAATACGCTGCGCCGATGAGCGGCGCGCTGAAAAAACTGGCCGATGTCTTTATTCCGCTGATCCCGGCGTTTATCGCCTCGGGTCTGATCACTGGCATCATCAACCTGCTGAAACGGCCTGACATCGCCGGCCAGCTGGCGGTGGACTACCCGAACGTGCTGGGGCTGTTGGCGATCTTCGGCAGCGCGGTGTTCGCCATCATGAACATTTTGGTCGGGGTCAACGCCGCGCGGGTATTCGGCGGCTCTCAGGCAATGGGCGGCGTGATGGCAGGCATTCTCTCCAGCCCGGCGCTGGCGCAGATTACCTTGTTCGGCGAGGCGTTGCAGCCGGGGCGCGGCGGGGTGATCGCCGTGCTGCTGGTGGTAGCGTTAATGTGCTGGGTGGAGAAACGCCTGCGCACGCTGCTGCCGGAATCGGTCGAACTGATCCTTAACCCACTGCTGACCACGCTGGTCACCGCCTCGCTGGCGATCCTGATTTTGCAGCCGATCGGCGGCATTATCTCCGACGCCATCGCCCACGGTGCCAATCTGGCGATCGACAAGGGCGGGCTGCTGGTGGGAGCGCTGCTCTCGGGGCTGTTCCTGCCGCTGGTGCTCTCGGGTCTGCATCAGGGGCTGGTGCCGATCCACGTCGAGCTGGTGCAGGCGCACGGTTCCAACCCGCTGCTGCCGATCCTGGCGATGGCCGGCGTCGGGCAGGTGGGGGCGGCGCTGGCGGTGCTGTTGAAAACCCGCAATGCGCGGCTGAAAAAGGTGATCAAAGGGGCGTTGCCGGTCGGCATTCTCGGCATCGGCGAGCCGCTGATCTTTGGGGTGACGCTGCCGCTGGGCCGGCCGTTTATCGGCGCCTGCCTCGGCGGTGCGGTTGGCGGAGCGCTGATCAGCTACTGGAAGGTGGCGACGGTGATCACCTTCGGCATTTCGGGGCTGCCTTTGGCGTTGACCATCGTCTCAGGTAAGGTGATGTTGTATCTGGCGGGGATGCTGATTACGATTATCGCCGGTTTTCTCTTCACCTGGATGATGGGGTTCAACGATCCCGAGGAGTAGCGTTTGAGCGACAAGCAGCAACAACCGGCCGCAGAGGGGCGCCGCGTGGTCTTTTTCGATCTGGACGGCACTCTGCATCAGGAGGATATGTTCGGCAGTTTCTTGCGTTTTCTGCTGCGCCGCTTACCGCTGAACCTGTTGCTGGTGATACCGCTGCTGCTGCCGATCGGTCTGGCGCTGCTGCTGTTGGGGCGCGCCGCGCGTTGGCCGATGAGCCTGCTGCTGTGGGCAATCACTTTCGGGCGTTCCGAAACGACGCTAAAGGCGCTGGAGCGGCAGTTTATCGAGGTCTTTCGCCAGAAGGTGACCGCATTTCCGGTGGTGCAAATGCGGCTGCGGCAGTACCTGGAGGAGCACGATGCCGACGTGTGGCTGATTACCGGCTCGCCGGAGCGGCTGGTGGAGCAGGTGTATCGCGATTCGGCGTTTCTGCCGCGGGTGCGGTTGATCGGTAGCCGCATCACGCGCCGCTGCGGCGGCTGGGTCTTGACCCTGCGCTGCCTGGGGGCTCAGAAAGTGGTGCAGCTGGAGCAGCGGCTCGGTGCGCCGCTGAAGCTGTACAGCGGTTACAGCGACAGCAAGCAGGATAATCCGCTGCTGTTCTTTTGTGAGCACCGCTGGCGGGTAAGCAAGCAGGGCGAGCTACAACAGCTGGAATAAACCAAGGGCGGAAGATTCCGCCCTTTCTGTTTTTATCGGCAGCGCGATCAGTCGTCGGTCACGTCGTGCGGCTTGCGCCCCAGCTGCCAAATCTTCTCCGCATAATGCCCCAGCGCCCACAGGCTCAGGCCGAGCAGCACGAAGAAAACCGCCTTCGGCATGCTGTCCCAGAAAAACTCGAACAGACGGGTATACAGGTTAATACCGAGGAAGGTCAGCCCGAAGCCGCGCAGCATGGCGTCGTCATGCTTCAACCCCAGCCAGATGGCGGCGAGGGCAGCCAGCCCGAATAGCAGGCTCCAGTGGAACAGCTCGATCTGGCGCGCGCTGTACCAGCTGTCGAGATCGCCGTAGTTGCCGAAGATAGACAGCAGCCACAGGGCGATAAACAGGTACAGCAGGCCCATCGCCAGCGACACCCGCTGCAGGCCGCGTTGCGCCAACAGCGGCCGCAACAGCAGCGCGGCGGCGATCAGCACCGCACCAAAGGCGATAAAGCGAATCGGGTAGCTCATGCCGAGCCAGTAGGCGCCCCAGCCGGACAGGTAGCCGGTCTCGGCGCCGAAGGCGTTGCCGAGCGACAGCAGGGCGAACCACCACACCAGCCCGGAGCGGCTGAACCAGCCGATCGCGCCGTACAGCAGCGCGGCGAACAGCAGCAGCACGGAAACCCGGCCGCTGCCGTTATCCAGCCAGACCCCCAGCTGCCATAAGGCGCAGGCGGTAAGCAACACGGCGACAAACAGCGCGGCCTCATTGCCGTAGCGTTTTTCCGGGTGGCGCCGGCGGCGACGCAGCGCCCAGACGTAGGCCAGCGCCGCCAGTATGCCGGCGATCGCCATGCGCACCGGCGCGTCGAAGCGGAACAGCCCGCTGAGCCATGCAAGCAGTTCGCTGTCGGCGAACAGGCTGGTGACGGCGATCAGCAGCGAGGCCAGCGCGGCGAGAAACGCATAGCGCGCCAGCCGCCGCCAGTCGAAAGGCTGCACGGCCACATGCTGCAGCAGTTGCTGCCGTTGTTCGGGCGTCAAGGCGCCTTCTCCCACCCAGCCGTCCAGCGCTTTGCGCACCACGACCGCGTTCTTTTTACTGAGTTTCATGCTTCTGGTCCCTGAATCACACGCTGATTCGGCCAGTATAGCCATTGGCGGGCGGCTACGACAAAGGGAGGCTAGTGTGTATAATGCCCGCCGCAAAAGCGCACGAGGAATTATGCGATGACTGAATATAACGATGAGTACTGGATGCGTCAGGCATTGCAGCTGGCCCTGCGCGCGCAGGAAGAGGGCGAGGTGCCGGTGGGTGCGCTGCTGGTGCTGGACAATCAGGTCATCGGCGAGGGCTGGAACCGACCGATCGGCCGACACGATCCTACCGCACACGCCGAGATCATGGCGCTGCGCCAGGGCGGCGCGGTGCTGCAAAACTACCGTTTGCTGAACGCCACGCTGTACGTCACGCTGGAGCCCTGCGTGATGTGCGCCGGTGCGATGGTGCACAGCCGTATCCGCCGGCTGGTGTATGGCGCCGCCGACGAGAAAACCGGCGCGGCCGGTTCGCTGGTGGACATTCTGCGCCATCCGGGCATGAACCATCAGGTGGAGATCGTCTCGGGCGTGCTGGCGGACGAATGCGCCGCCACCCTGAGCAATTTCTTCCGTCTGCGCCGTGAACAGAAAAAAGCGCTCAGGCTGGCGCAGCGGGCGGCGGATAAGCCGGAATAATCAGTAGTTGAGCGCCAGTTCCGGCATCACCGTCGGGTAGCCTTTCCCCAACGCCTCTTGCTCGGCGGCCGCTTGCGCCGCCTTTCTCTCTTTTTCCTGCAGATAGCCCACCAGACTGACCTGGTAGCGGCGGATGTTTTCTACATAGTTGTAGGCTTCACGCCCGCGCGCATAGCCGTAGGTCAGCTGCGGATAGTAGCGCTTCTGGCTGAGCATCGGCAGGCGCTGCTTGACGTCGACCCAGCTGTCTGGGTTGCCCTTTTGCGTCTTGGTCAGCTTGCGCGCGTCCAGCATGTGGCCCCAGCCCATGTTGTAGGCCGCCAGCGAGAACCAGATGCGCTCGTCTTCCGGCACGCTGTCCGGCACCTTGGCCATCAGCCGTTGCAGGTAAAGGGCGCCGCCTTGAATGCTCTCTTCCGGATCGAGGCGATCGTTGACCCCCAGGCCGTCGGCGGTGGCGCGGGTCAGCATCATCAGGCCGCGCACGCCGGTGGGCGAGGTGGCCTGCGGATTCCAGTGCGATTCCTGATAGGCGATGGCCGCCAGCAGCTTCCAGTCGATCTCGTTGGCGTGCTTCTCGAACAGCGGGCGGAAGTTGGGCAGCACCGAGTCGATGGCCGACAGGAAGGTTTTGGTGTCCACATAGTCGAAGCTGCCGACGTGGCCGAGGTACTTCTCTTCCAGCCGCGCCAGGGTGCCGTCGTCCACCATCTGGCTGTAGAAATCCAGCATCGCCGCGTACAGGCTGTCGTCGCCGTCGCGTTTTAGATACCAGGTGACCGGTTCTTCGTCGGTGACGTCGAACGCCACCGCCAGCTGCGGATGGATGCGCTGCAGCAGCGCGATGGTTACCGAATCGCCGAGGGTGTAGTCCAGCTTGCCGTCGGCCACTCGCTCCAGCAGCTCTTTGGAGGTGAGATCGCTGGAGGACTCCCAGGCGAGATCCGGGTATTTATCCTGCTTGAGCTGCTTTAGCGTGCTGACGTGCGCGGAACCGGAGGCGACCGCCAGCTTGCCTTTAATGTCGGCGAAGCCTTTTGGCCGCGGGGTACCCAGCCGGTACACCAGCTGTTGGGAAACGGAGTAGTAGGCCGGGCCGGTGCGCGCGCGGCTGAGGCGCTCCTGGTTGTAGATCAGGCCGGCCGCCAGCAGGTCAGCGTCGTCATCGTCCAGATCGTCGAACAGGTCATTGATGTTCTGATGGGGGATCACCACGAGCTTCACCCCGAGGTAGTTGGCGAAGCGCTTGGCCAGTTCGTAGTCGAGCCCACCCGGCCCTTGCTTGGTGTTGAAATAGGTCAGCGGGGAGTTCAGCGTGCTGATACGCAACTCGCCGCGGGAAATGATCTCCTGGAGTTGCCCGCCCTGGCCGCTGCGCCAGGTGATATTGGGCCACAGCGCGAGAGCCAGAAGCAGGGTGACAACGCCGATGAGGATGTAGTTTATTTTAAGACGTTTCAAATAGTTATCCAGTGGTGGCACAGGTACACCGGCGACGACAACCGCGACTTTTCTCATGGTTAAATCACCAGTGCCGGGGGCATTTTGCGCAACAAAACGCCAGTGTGCAACTTTATTGACACGTTATGACAATTCGACGGTGCGGCACGCTTTTATCAATAATCCCTACGCAAACGGTTTCGTCTGCGGCGAGGATTCTCTATAATGGCGCGCGTTTTCCCCTGTTGCGCCCAATGAAGCGTCTTATCCGCCGCTTCGAAGACGAGAGAACTTTGATTATGGAAATTCTGCGTGGTTCGCCCGCTTTATCGGCTTTTCGCATTACCAAACTGCTGTCCCGCTGCCAGGACGCCCACCTGCCCGTCAGTGATATCTACGCCGAGTACGTCCACTTTGCCGATGTTAGCGCACCGCTCAGTGCCGAAGAACACGCCAAACTTCAGCGGCTGCTCAAGTACGGTCCTTCTCTCGCCGAACACGCTCCCGAAGGTCGGCTGTTGCTGGTCACGCCGCGTCCGGGCACCATTTCTCCCTGGTCTTCCAAAGCCACCGACATCGCCCACAACTGCGGTCTGCAGCAGGTGGTGCGCCTGGAGCGCGGCCTGGCGTTCTACGTCAAGGCACCCGAGCTGACGGAAACCCAGTGGCTCCAGCTCGCTGCGCTGCTGCACGATCGCATGATGGAAACCGTCTTCAGCGAGCTGCAACAGGCCGAACAGCTGTTCGCGCACCATCAGCCGGCGCCGTATCAGTCGATCGACGTGCTGGGCGCAGGGCGCACCGCGCTGGAGCAGGCCAACGTCCGGCTCGGCCTGGCGCTGGCGCAGGACGAGATCGACTACCTGCTGAATGCCTTTACCGGTTTGGGGCGCAACCCGACGGATATCGAACTTTATATGTTCGCGCAGGCCAACTCCGAGCACTGCCGCCACAAGATTTTCAACGCCGATTGGATCATCGACGGCGAACAGCAGCCTAAATCGCTGTTCAAGATGATCAAGAACACCTATGAGCAGACGCCGGACTACGTGCTGTCGGCGTATAAAGACAATGCCGCGGTGATGGAAGGCTCGCAGGTCGGCCGCTTCTTCGCCGCGCCGGAGAACGGCAAGTACGATTACCATCAGGAAGAAGCGCACATCCTGATGAAGGTAGAAACCCACAACCACCCAACGGCGATCTCGCCGTGGCCGGGTGCCGCGACCGGCTCCGGCGGCGAGATCCGCGACGAGGGCGCCACCGGCCGCGGCGCCAAGCCGAAAGCCGGCCTGGTGGGCTTCTCGGTGTCCAACCTGCGTATTCCCGGCTTTGAACAGCCGTGGGAGCAGGATTTCGGCAAGCCGGAACGCATCGTCACCGCGCTGGATATCATGACCGAAGGCCCGCTGGGCGGCGCGGCGTTCAACAACGAATTCGGTCGTCCGGCGCTGCTGGGCTACTTCCGTACCTATGAAGAGCGCGTCAACAGCCACAATGGCGTCGAGCTGCGCGGCTACCACAAACCGATTATGCTGGCGGGCGGTATCGGCAACATCCGCGCCGATCACGTGCAGAAAGGGGAAATCACCGTCGGCGCCAAGCTGGTGGTGCTGGGCGGCCCGGCGATGAATATCGGCCTGGGCGGCGGCGCGGCCTCGTCGATGGCGTCAGGCCAGTCCGATGCCGATCTGGACTTCGCTTCGGTGCAGCGCGACAACCCGGAAATGGAGCGCCGCTGTCAGGAAGTGATCGACCGCTGCTGGCAGCTGGGCGACCAGAACCCGATCCTGTTTATCCATGACGTCGGCGCCGGCGGCCTGTCCAACGCCATGCCGGAGCTGGTGAGCGACGGCGGCCGCGGCGGCCGCTTCGAGCTGCGCGATATCCTCAACGACGAGCCGGGCATGAGCCCGCTGGAAGTGTGGTGCAACGAATCGCAGGAACGTTACGTGATGGCGATTGCCCCGGCGCAGATGGCGCAGTTCGACGAGATCTGCCGCCGTGAGCGCGCACCTTATGCGGTGATCGGCGAAGCGACCGAAGAACAGCACCTGACGTTGAACGACCGTCACTTCGACAACCAGCCGATCGACATGCCGCTGGACGTGCTGCTCGGCAAGACGCCGAAAATGACCCGCGACGTTACCCGCCTGCAGGCGAATGGCCAGCCGGTGCAGCGTGAGAACATCACGCTGGCCGACGCGGTGAAACGCGTGCTGCATCTGCCGGCCGTTGCGGAGAAAACCTTCCTGATCACCATCGGCGATCGCACCGTTACCGGCATGGTGGCGCGTGACCAGATGGTCGGCCCGTGGCAGATACCGGTAGCCGACTGTGCGGTCACTACCGCCAGCCTGGACAGCTACTACGGCGAGGCGATGTCGCTCGGCGAACGTGCGCCGGTGGCGCTGCTGGACTTCGCCGCCTCCGGCCGCTTGGCGGTCGGGGAAGCGCTGACCAACCTGGCTGCCACCGAGATCGGCAGCCTGAAGCGCGTGAAGCTGTCCGCCAACTGGATGGCCGCCGCCGGCCACCCGGGCGAAGACGCCGGGCTGTACGAAGCGGTGAAAGCGGTGGGCGAAGAGCTGTGCCCGGCGCTGGGCATCACCATCCCGGTGGGCAAAGACTCCATGTCGATGAAAACCCGCTGGCAGGAAGGCAACGAACAGCGCGAAATGACCTCGCCGCTGTCGCTGGTCATCACCGCCTTCGCCCGCGTGGAGGACGTGCGCCACACCGTGACGCCGCAGCTGCGCACCGATAAGGGCGACAGCGCGCTGCTGTTGATCGACCTGGGCAACGGCCATAACGCGCTGGGTGCCACCGCGCTGGCGCAGGTTTACCGCCAGCTGGGCGACAAACCGGCCGACGTGCGCAACGTTGCGCAGCTGGCGGGCTTCTTCAACGCCATGCAGCAGCTGGTGGCCGATCAAGCGCTGCTGGCTTACCACGACCGCGCCGACGGCGGCCTGCTGGTGACGCTGGCGGAGATGGCCTTCGCCGGTCACTGCGGTGTGGACGTCAATCTCGACGGCCTCGGCGACGATGCGCTGGCGGTGCTGTTCAACGAAGAGCTGGGCGCGGTGATCCAGGTGAGCGCCGAACGTCTCGACGACGTGAAGCAGGCGTTCGCTCAGCACGGACTGACCGACAACGTGCATCACATCGGCAGCGTGCAGGCCGGCGATCGTTTCGTCATCACCCAACACGGCAAGGCGCTGTACAGCGAAAGCCGCAATACGCTGCGCACCTGGTGGGCGGAAACCACCTGGCAGATGCAGCGCCTGCGCGACAACCCGGCGTGTGCCGATCAGGAGCATCAGGCCAAGCAGGATGAACAAGATCCCGGCCTGAACGTGAAGTTGACCTTCGCACCGGAGGAAGACATCGCCGCGCCGTACATCGCCAAGGGCGCTCGCCCGAAAGTGGCGGTGCTGCGCGAGCAGGGGGTGAACTCCCACGTTGAAATGGCGGCGGCGTTCCACCGCGCCGGCTTTGACGCGGTGGACGTGCACATGAGCGATCTGCTGGCAGGGCGCCGCGATCTGCAGGACTTCCATACGCTGGTGGCCTGCGGCGGCTTCTCTTACGGCGACGTCCTGGGCGCCGGCGAAGGTTGGGCGAAGTCTATCTTGTTCAACGAGCGGGTACGCGACGAGTTCGAAGCGTTCTTCCACCGTCCGCAGACGCTGGCGCTGGGCGTGTGCAACGGTTGTCAGATGATGTCCAACCTGCGCGAGCTGATCCCGGGCGCAGAACACTGGCCGCGTTTTGTGCGCAACCTGTCGGATCGTTTCGAGGCGCGCTTCAGCCTGGTGGAAGTGGCGGCCAGCCCGTCGCTGTTCCTGCAGGGCATGACCGGTTCGCGTATGCCGATCGCCGTTTCCCACGGTGAAGGGCATGTCGAAGTGCGCGATGCGGCGCATCTGGCGGCGCTGGAAAGCCACGGTTTGGTGGCGCTGCGTTTCGTCAACAACGCCGGTCAGGTGACGGAAGCTTACCCGGCTAACCCGAACGGTTCGCCGAACGGCATTACCGCCGTGACCAGCGCCAGCGGGCGTGCCACGGTGATGATGCCGCACCCGGAACGCGTGTTCCGCACGGTCAGCAACTCCTGGCACCCGGAAGAGTGGGGCGAGGACAGCCCGTGGATGCGCATGTTCCGCAACGCCCGTAAGCAACTGGGCTAAAAACGGCCACCACCGTACAGAGGGCGCAAGCAATTGCGCCCTTTTTTATGGCCGGCGCTCGGCGATTGGCGGCAGTGTCTGCATTTTGCGACAGGCGCTATTTTCTCTGTCGCTAAATGGAGACATTTAACTGTTTGATTTTATTGGTGGTAATCGGGTTTGGCTTTAGTTGTCTGCATTTGGCGACAGCGCGGCGTTTTTTTCATCGCTCATCGGGGCGTGATGCGCAAAGAAAGTTACTGATATGGCTTTATTTTTTAGTAAAATCATATGGTTATTTTTTTATTGCAAAGTTGGCACGTAACGTGCATTATTCTCGTCGGTTGCTCATTCAACTTTTTATGACGGCGCCGTAATTAGACGGCAAATCGCCTCATAAGCCTCCGAATGATGCCAAAGAAATGGTGCCTATCGTCCAACCAAACCGATAACAGACCGCGCAAGCGGCTTTATCAAGCATCGGGCGACACGTGGAGTGAGGCACCGCCTGTATCCAACTGTGATGAAGGGTTCATCAATCCTGGATACTTACGGATGCTATTCGTCCTGTTCGATGCCAGCCGCTGCGCTACATCACCCTGGGGACGAGACTTAAGGGCATCCACACTTTCCTTGCGTTGGGGCAAGTTTCTTGCCCCGATGTCATTTCTTAACGCTGCGCTTTTCCCTGTTTCGTTGCCTATGCCCTCGAACGCAGACGCTCTCCCCACACTCTTGCTTTCACACCGGTTGATGTTACCGAGGCCGCATGCCGTCGGCAGGCCAGGCCTATGGGCGCGGTTCACCGAACCCGCAGCTTTTTCCTTGTGCGTTCAGGATTCTCCCTTGCCGGGCTTTTCTCTTTCCGGCGAGTCAGTTAGCATCGTGACAGAGCTGAGAGAATGAGATGATTTCGTTGAAAAAATGGCGTTTATTCCCCCGTTCGCTGCGGCAATTGGTGCTGCTGGCGTTCCTGTTGGTGCTGTTGCCGCTGCTGGTGCTGGCCTATCAGGCCTACCAGAGTCTGGATCACCTCAGCGCGCAGGCGGCGGACATCAACCGCACCACGCTGGTGGACGCGCGGCGCAGCGAGGCGATGACCAGCGTGGCGCTGGAGATGGAGCGCAGCTATCGTCAGTACTGCGTGCTGGTCGATCCTACGCTGCAGAAGCTGTACCAGAACCAGCGCAAGCAGTATTCGCAGATGCTGGACGCCCACGCGCCGATCCTGCCGGACGAGCGCTACTACCAAACGCTGCGCCAGTTGCTGACCCAACTGGCGGCGATCAAATGCCATAACAGCGGGCCGGACCAAGAGGCTTCCGCCTTGCTCGAGTCGTTCTCCCGTTCCAACGCCGAAATGGTGCAGGCCACGCGCGCGGTGGTGTTCTCGCGCGGCCAGCAGCTGCAGCAGGCCATTGCCGAGCGCGGCCAGTTCTTCGGCTGGCAGGCGCTGCTGCTGTTCCTGGTCAGCGTGCTGCTGGTGGTGCTGTTCACCCGCATGATCATCGGGCCGGTCAAGGCCGTGGAGCGGATGATCAACCGCCTGGGGGAAGGGCGTGCGCTGGGCAGCACCGCGTCATTCAAAGGGCCGCGCGAGCTGCGTTCGCTGGCGCAGCGCATCATCTGGCTGAGCGAGCGGCTGGCGTGGCTGGAGTCGCAGCGCCACGAGTTCCTGCGTCATATTTCGCACGAGCTGAAAACGCCGTTGGCCAGCATGCGTGAAGGCACCGAACTGCTGGCCGACGAGGTGGCGGGGCCGCTGACTTCCGATCAGAAAGAAGTGGTGGCGATACTCGACAACAGCAGCCGCCATCTGCAGCAGCTGATTGAACAGCTGTTGGATTACAACCGCAAACTGGCCGATGGCCCGGCGGAACACGAGAACGTCGAGCTGCGCGAAATGGTCGATTTGGTGGTCGCCGCGCACAGTTTGCCGGCGCGGGCGAAGATGATTTCCACCGAAATTACGCTGGAGGCGGAAATCTGCTGGGCAGAGCCTACGCTATTAATGCGCGTGCTGGATAATCTCTACTCCAATGCGGTGCACTACGGCAAGGAATCCGGTAACATTTGGATCCGCAGCCGTCAGGTTGGACAACGGGTGCAAATCGACGTCGCCAATACCGGCACGCCGATCCCCGAGGCTGAAAGAGCCATGATTTTCGAGCCTTTTTTCCAGGGTAGTCACCAGCGAAAAGGGGCGGTAAAAGGAAGCGGACTGGGGTTGAGCATCGCTCAGGACTGTATCCGTCGCATGCGCGGTGAGCTGCAACTGGCGACGGTCGCCGGTGCAGACGTCTGCTTCCGCATTGAACTGCCGTTAACCGCCGAGAATGAATAAATAATGTACACATGGTCTAAACGCCTTCGTCTTTCACAGACCGAACGTTCACCGCGTGCCACGCACAGAGCGCCGCTCGGCAAACGCCCGATCAGCTGGTTGGGCGCCGTCTTCTTTATGCCGCTGTTGCTGGCGGGCTGCGTCGATCGCGCCGTCAGCGGTGGCCTGAACCCTCAGCAGCAAGAGGCGATCCCGGATACCAAGGTAATCGATTACCGCACCGCGGCTTGCGATACCCTGTGGCAGTTGGACGATAAGGACGCGCTGGCTAACTCGCTCTACTGGCTGCGCGCGATGGACTGCGCCGATCGCATCGGGTCGACCCAGGCGCGTGCGCTGGCGAAAACGGTGCCTGGCGACAGCTGGTCCGGCGTTTTCAAACAGAGCATCCTGCTGGGCAGCGCGCAGCCGACCTCCGGCGAACGCCGCCAAATCATCGACAGGATCAACAGCTACCGGATGGAATTCCCCGGTTCACTGCGTCCGCTGACGCAACTGTGGCGCCAGCAGCAATTGCTGCAGATCACGCTGTTCGATGAGAAAGCACGCTATCAGCATCTGCAGGAGAGCAGCGACAGTCAGATCGATTCGCTGCGCCAGAGCCAGGCGCGTCTGCAATCGCAGCTGCAGGACACCTCGCGCAAGCTGGAGAACCTGACCGACATCGAGCGCCAGCTCTCTTCGCGCAAGCAGCTGCAAGGGGAAATCCCGGACAACAGCGCAGGTTCGCAAAAGGGCGAAGCCGCCGGTAAAAACGGCGCGGCCGCCAAAGGGGCTGAATCGCAGGACGAACCGGAAAAAGGCACCGCGCTGCCGGTTGAACCGGAAGACACCTATACGCCGCACCCTGCCAATAAGGAGTCCCACGCGCAATGACCGCACGCAAACCGGCCAATTTGCTCTTGGTTGACGACGATCCCAGCCTGCTGAAGCTGCTGGGCATGCGTCTGACCAGCGAAGGTTTTCACGTCACCACCGCCGAAAGCGGCCAGGAAGCGCTGCGCCTGCTGGCGCGCGAACAGATCGATCTGGTGATCAGCGATCTGCGTATGGACGAGATGGACGGCATGGCGCTGTTCGCCGAGATCCAAAAGCATCAGCCGGGCATGCCGGTGATCATCCTCACCGCGCACGGTTCGATTCCCGATGCGGTGGCCGCCACCCAGCAGGGGGTGTTCAGCTTCCTCACCAAACCGGTGGATCGCGATGCGCTGTATAAGGCCATCGACGAAGCGCTCGCGCTGTCGGCCACCCCGGCCGGCGACGAGGCCTGGCGCGAAGACATCGTCACCCGCAGCCCGCTGATGCTGCGCCTGCTGGAGCAGGTGAAAATGGTGGCGCAGTCCGACGTCAGCGTCTTGATCAACGGCCAGAGCGGCACCGGTAAAGAGGTGGTGGCGCAGGCGATCCACGCCGCCAGCCCGCGCGCCGGCAAGGCGTTTATCGCCATCAACTGCGGTGCGCTGCCGGAGCAACTGCTGGAGTCCGAACTGTTCGGCCACGCCAAGGGCGCCTTTACCGGCGCGGTCAGCAGCCGCGAAGGGCTGTTCCAGGCGGCGGCGGGCGGCACGCTGTTCCTCGACGAGATCGGCGATATGCCGCTGTCGCTGCAGGTGAAGTTGCTGCGCGTGCTGCAAGAGCGCAAGGTGCGGCCGCTGGGCAGCAACCGCGATCTGGACATTGACGTGCGCATCATCTCCGCCACCCACCGCGATCTGCAAAAGGCGATGGCGAAGAACGAGTTCCGCGAGGATCTCTACTACCGCCTCAACGTGGTGAACCTGAAGATCCCGGCGCTCAACGAACGCGCCGAAGATATCCCGCTGCTGGCCAACCACCTGTTGCGCGAGGCGGCTCAGCGGCACAAGCCGTTCGTGCGCAGCTTCTCGACCGACGCCATGAAGCGGCTGATGACCGCCAGCTGGCCGGGCAACGTGCGTCAGCTAGTCAACGTCATCGAGCAGTGCGTGGCGCTGACCTCGGCGCCGGTGATCAGCGAAGCGCTGGTGGAGCAGGCGCTGGAAGGGGAAAACACCGCGCTGCCGACCTTCGCCGAAGCGCGCAACCAGTTCGAGTTGCACTACCTGCGCAAGCTGCTACAGATCACCAAGGGCAACGTGACCCAGGCCGCGCGCATGGCGGGCCGCAACCGCACCGAGTTTTACAAATTGCTGTCGCGCCACGAGCTGGACGCCAACGATTTTAAAGAATGACAGTTTGCCGCCGGCGCCTGCCACGCAGGTTCTCAACAAATCCGGCGGAATGATTTACACTCCGTTCTCTTTGCCGCGGCGCGCCCCGGCGTAGAGCACCATGGAACGTATTAAGCGGGATCGTACACAAATGAGCAGATCACTTTCCATCGCCCTGGCCCAGCTGAACCTGCTGGTCGGCGACATTGAAGGCAACACCGAACGCATGTTGCAAATCGTGCAGGAGCAGCAGAAGGCGGGAGCCGATCTGGTCATGTTCAGCGAACTGGCGCTGTCCGGCTACCCGCCGGAAGATCTGCTGTATCGCAATGACTTCTATCAGCGCTGCGACGCGCAGCTGCTGCGCCTGCAGCAGGCCTCCGCCGAGACGGCGATCCTGGTCGGCCACCCGTGGCGCGAAGGCGACAAGCTGTATAACGCGCTGTCGCTGTTTGCCGAAGGCCGCCTGCTGACCCGCTACTTCAAGCAGCAGCTGCCGAACTACGGCGTGTTCGATGAGAAGCGCTATTTCCACGCCGGCAACGACACCTGCGTGGTGGAGCTGAAAGGCTACCGTCTGGGTCTGCTGATTTGCGAAGATCTGTGGTTCCCTGAGCCGATCGACGCCGCCAAGGCGGCCGGCGCGGAAATTATCCTGTCGATCAACGCCTCGCCGTATAACCGCGAAAAGCCGTATATCCGCAAAACGCTGATGGCCGGCCACTGCCAGCGCACCCAGCTGCCGCTGGTGTACCTCAATCAGGTCGGCGGCCAGGATGAGCTGATCTTCGACGGCTGCTCCAAGGTATTTGACGCCGCCGGCACCATGACTCACCGTCTGGCGGCCTTCGACGAGCAGGTGACTCGTCTGGAATTCAACGAGCTGGCCGTGGTGCCGATGGCCGATCCGGCCGCTGAGCTGCCGCAGCTGGCGCAGGTATACCAGGCGCTGGTGTTGGCGGTGCGCGACTACGTGACCAAAAACGGCTTTAAAGGCGCGGTGCTGGGCCTGTCCGGCGGCATCGACTCGGCGCTGACGCTGGCGATCGCCGTAGATGCGCTGGGCAAAGACAAGGTGCAGGCGCTGATGATGCCGTTCCGCTATACCGCGGATATCAGCATCGCCGACGCCAAGGAAGAGGCGGAAATCCTCGGCGTGGAGTTCGATATCGTCTCCATCGAACCGATGTTCGACGCCTTTATGGGCCAGCTGTCGCCGATGTTCGCCGGCACTGAGCGCGACACCACCGAAGAAAACCTGCAGGCGCGTTGCCGCGGGGTGGTGCTGATGGCGCTGTCCAACAAACGCCGCAGCATCGTGCTGACCACCGGCAACAAGAGCGAAATGGCGGTGGGTTACGCCACGCTGTACGGCGATATGGCCGGCGGTTTCGACGTGCTGAAGGACGTGCCGAAAACGCTGGTGTTCAAGCTGTCCGAATACCGTAACACCGTCTCCTACGTGATCCCGCAGCGGGTGATCGATCGTCCGCCGTCTGCCGAGCTGGCGCCGGATCAGGTCGATCAGGACAGCCTGCCGCCGTACGATATCCTGGACGCGATCCTGGAAGGCTACGTTGAACGCGACAAGTCGGTTGCCGATCTGGTGGCTGAAGGGTTCGACGAAGCGATCGTGCGCAAGGTGATCCGCCTGGTGGACATCAACGAATACAAGCGGCGTCAGGCCGCCGTCGGGCCGCGCATCACCGCCCGTAACTTCGGCAAAGACCGCCGCTACCCCATCACATCCGGTTTTGGCCGCAAAAATTGGTAAAAGGAAAGAAGATGAAAAAGATCGACGCGATTATCAAGCCGTTCAAACTGGATGACGTCCGCGAAGCGCTGGCCGAAGTGGGCATCACCGGCATGACGGTCACCGAAGTGAAAGGCTTCGGCCGCCAGAAGGGCCACACCGAGCTGTACCGCGGTGCCGAGTACATGGTCGACTTTCTGCCTAAGGTGAAGATCGAGATCGTGGTTGCCGACGACATCGTCGACACCTGCGTGGAAACCATCATGCAGACCGCGCAGACCGGCAAGATCGGCGACGGCAAAATCTTCGTCTTCGACGTGGCGCGCGTGGTGCGTATCCGTACCGGCGAGCAGGACGAAGAAGCGATCTGATCCTCCGCAGGGTCATCGGCCATCCAGGGCGCAGCGTGCTGCGCCCTTGTCATTTCTGCTCCCCGCGCATCATGCTTCTTCGCCTCGCCGTTTCCCTCTTTTTGCCCGTCGGCATTCTAAAAAAGCGAACGCTATCGCGTTTTTGATACTTTTTCCGATCGCTTTTCTCGCGGGATCTACAATCAATCTAACTATCTTGATTGAGGTGATCCCCAATGAATTTCAAGTTGCGGCTAGGCGGCAAGGGCGTGCATCCCCAGGAGCTTACTCAAGTAAGTGACTGGGGGGACAAATCTGCCGGGAGCAGATTTGAACGCTGCTTGCAGCGGCCCGTTAGGGCGTGGCCCACGGATGGGCCACGTAATAGAACGCAGACAACAACGCAGCGGCTTGAAAGGCGATGGGGATGATGACGTTACGCCAAATCCGCCACTTTATCGCGGTGGCGGAAACCGGGTCGATCTCCGCCGGCGCCCAGGCGGTGTTTGTCTCCCAGTCTTCGCTGACGCTGGCGATCCAGCAGTTGGAAACCGAGATTGGCGTGCGGCTGTTCGATCGCCACGCCAAGGGCATGACGCTGACCCATCAGGGGCATCAGTTCCTGCGCCAGTCGTATCTGATCCTGGCGACGGTGGACAACGCCAAGCGCAGCCTGCAGATCGGCACCGAAAGCCTGACCGGCAAGCTGACCGTCGGCGTCACCAGCCTGGTGGCCGGCTACTTCCTGGTGGAGCTGCTCACGCGCTTTAAATCGGCCTATCCCAACGTCACCGTGCAGGTGGTTGAAGACGAGCGCCCGTATATCGAGCATCTGCTGGTCAGCGGCGAGATCGACATCGGCGTGCTGATCCTGTCGAACATCGAAGACCGTGACGCGCTGCAGACCGAGGTGCTGATGCACTCGCCGTATCGCCTGTGGCTGCCGCCGCTGCACCCGCTGCTGGAGCACGAGAGCATCAGCCTGGCAGACGTGGCCAAACAGCCGCTGATCCAGCTCAACGCCGATGAAATGGACGTGCATGCGCGGCGCATCTGGTCGCGCGCCGGGCTGAAGCCGGAGATCGCCATGAAGACCGCCTCGACCGAGGCGGTGCGCAGCCTGGTGGCGGCGGGGATGGGGGTCTCCATCCAGCCGGATATGGCGTACCGCGCCTGGTCGCTCGAGGGCAACATGATCGAAGCGCGCAAGCTGGACGATCTGCTGGAGCCGCTGGATATCGGGCTGGCGTGGCGGCGCGGCAGCGCGCGGCCGGAGCTGGTGACGCCGTTCCTTACCATCGCGCGCGAGAACGGCAGCAAACATGCCGCCGGGCTTAAGCATTCGATTTAATCGAACGCGGCGTTCAGTATTTAGAATTTGTTGCCCGCCAGAGGCTCGCTTAGGCTGATTAAAACTAACTTATTCACATTTGGTTAACGTTTTTGTCACTTAGGGGCGTCAGGCGATGGCAGATGTGCAGGTTCTCTCAGGTTTGTCCTGTCAGCAGTTCATTAACGGTCAGTTGGTCGACGGCGAAGGCCAGCAGGAATGCATCGTCAATCCGGCCAACGGCGAGACGCTGATCGCCCTGACCGAAGCCTCTTCGGCGCAGGTCGGCGGCGCGGTGAAAGCCGCGCAGCAGGCGTTCGGCCACTGGTCGCGCACCACGCCGGCCCAGCGCGCTGCTCTGTTGCTGCGCATCGCCGACGCCATCGAGCGGCAGGCGCCGCAGCTGGCGCAGCTGGAAGCCCTCAACTGCGGTAAACCGCTGCATCAGGCGCTCAATGACGATCTGCCGGCGGCGGTCGACGTGTTCCGCTTCTTCGCCGGCGCGGTGCGCACGCAGCAAGGGCAGCTGGCCGGCGAGTATGTGCCGGGCCACACCTCGATGATCCGCCGCGATCCGATCGGCGTGGTGGCCTCGATCGCCCCCTGGAACTATCCGCTGATGATGGCGGCGTGGAAGATTGCGCCAGCGTTGGCGGCGGGCAATACCGTGGTGTTTAAACCCTCCGAACATACGCCGCTGACCATTCTGGCGCTGCTGCCGGCGCTGCAGGAGATCCTGCCGCCGGGCGTGCTGAATATCGTCTACGGCGGCGGGGAAGGGGTCGGCAGCCAGCTGGTGGGGCACCCGCAGGTGCGGCTGGTGTCGGTCACCGGCGATATCGTCACCGGGCAAAAAATTCTTCAGGCGGCGGCCAAAAGCGTCAAGCGCACCCACCTGGAACTGGGGGGCAAGGCGCCGGTGATCGTCTGCGATGACGCCGATCTCGACGAGGTGGTCAACGGCATCCGCACCTACGGCTATTACAACGCCGGCCAGGACTGCACCGCCGCCTGCCGCATCTACGCGCAGGCGGGCATCTATCCCAAGCTGGTGGACGCGCTGGGCGAGGCGGTTGCCAGCCTGCGCTTTGCCCGCAAGCGCGATCAGGACAACGAGATCGGCCCGTTGATAAGTAGCCGCCAGCGCGATCGCGTCGCCAGCTTCGTCGAGCGAGCGCTCAGCCAACCGCATATCGAATTGATCACCGGCGCCGCGGCCCACTCCGGGCCGGGGTTCTACTACCAGCCGACCCTGCTGGCGGGCTGCCTGCAAAGCGACGAAATCGTGCAGCGCGAGGTATTTGGCCCGGTGGTCAGCATCACGCGCTTCGAACACCTGGAGCAGGCGGTCGAGTGGGCCAACGACTCGGAATACGGGCTGGCTTCGTCGGTGTGGACGCAAAATATCGATCGGGCGCTGCACATCGCCGCCCATCTGCAGTACGGCAGCACCTGGATCAACACCCATTTCACCTTGGCGAGCGAGATGCCGCACGGCGGCCTGAAACGCTCCGGGTACGGCAAGGATCTGTCCAGCGATTCACTGCAGGATTACAGCGTTGTCAGGCACGTAATGGCGAAGTTCAAAGCCAGCTTCTAGCGGTTCTATAAAGCAAAATCAGGCGGCAGCCGTTCCCTGCCGCACACAGATACGCAACACAGGGGTAATTACGATGAGAAAAACTACCGCAGTCACCACCACCGTCTCCGCGCTCTGTCTCACCGTGCTGTGCGGCCTGGCCCAGGCGGCCGATCTGCCGCAGTCGCTGGGCAAAGGCGAAGGCCGGCTGGATATCATCGCCTGGCCTGGCTACATCGAACGCGGCCAGTCCGACAAAAACTACGACTGGGTCACCCAGTTTGAAAAGCAAACCGGCTGCGCGGTGAACGTGAAGACTGCCGCCACCTCCGATGAAATGGTCAGCCTGATGGCCAAGGGCGGCTACGATCTGGTGACCGCCTCCGGCGACGCCTCGCTGCGCCTGATCTTCGGCAAGCGGGTGCAGCCGATCAACACCGCGCTGATCCCTAACTGGAAGAACATCGATCCGCGCCTGCTGAACGGCGCCTGGTACACCGTGGACGGCAAAACCTACGGCACGCCGTACCAGTGGGGGCCGAACCTGCTGATGTACAACACCAAAACCTTCCCGACGCCGCCGGACAGCTGGGCGGTGATCTTCCAGCAGCAGAACCTGCCGGACGGCAAGAGCAACCAGGGCCGGGTGCAGGCTTACGACGGCCCGATCTACATCGCCGACGCGGCGCTGTTCCTGAAGGCCACCCAGCCGCAGCTCGGCATCAGCGATCCTTATCAGCTCAACGAAGAGCAGTATCAGGCGGCGTTGAAGCTGCTGCGCAGCCAGCACGCGCTGATCCACCGCTACTGGCACGACACCTCGGTGCAGATGAGCGACTTTAAAAACGAAGGCGTGGTGGCCTCCAGCGCCTGGCCGTATCAGGCCAACGCCCTGAAGGGCGAGGGGCAGCCGATCGCCACCGTGTTCCCGAAAGAGGGCGTGACCGGCTGGGCGGACACCACCATGCTGCATGCCGACGCCAAGCACCCGAGCTGCGCCTACCAGTGGATGAACTGGTCGCTGGAGCCGAAGGTGCAGGGCGACGTGGCGGCCTGGTTCGGGTCGGTGCCGGCTTCACCGGCGGGCTGCAAGGCCAGCGCGCTGTTGGGTGAGAAGGGCTGCGAAACCAACGGCTTCAACCAGTTCGACAAAATCGCCTTCTGGAAAACGCCGCAGGCGCAGGGCGGCAAGTTCGTGCCGTACAGCCGCTGGACCCAGGATTACATCGCCATCATGGGCGGCCGCTAAGCCGCGGGGCGCAGCCCGCTGCGCCCGAACTACATCAGTATGGAGCACAGAAAATGACCATTGCCGTGCAATTCATCGATGTTTCGCGGACTTTCGGCGATGTTCGCGCCGTGGATCGGGTATCCATCGACATTCAGGACGGGGAATTCTTCTCCATGCTCGGGCCGTCCGGCTCGGGCAAAACCACCTGCCTGCGCCTGATCGCCGGCTTTGAACAGCTCACTTCCGGCTCGATTCGCATCCACGGCCAGGAAGCCGCCAACCTGCCGCCGTATCAGCGCGACGTGAATACGGTGTTTCAGGATTACGCGCTGTTCCCGCATATGTCGGTGCTGGAAAATGTCGCCTACGGCCTGATGGTGAAGGGCGTCGCCAAACGCGAGCGGCTGGCGCGGGCGCAAGAGGCGCTGGAGAGCGTGGCGCTCGGTTTCGTTGCCGAACGCAAGCCTGCGCACCTGTCGGGCGGCCAGCGGCAGCGCGTGGCGTTGGCGCGCGCGCTGGTCAATCGGCCGCGGGTGCTGCTGCTGGACGAACCGCTCGGCGCGCTGGATCTCAAGCTGCGCGAGCAGATGCAGGGCGAGCTGAAGAAGCTGCAGCGCCAGCTGGGCATCACCTTTATCTTCGTCACCCACGATCAAAGCGAAGCGCTGTCGATGTCCGATCGGGTGGCGGTGTTCAATAACGGCCGCATCGAACAGGTGGATACGCCGCGCGAGCTTTACATGCGGCCGAAGACGCCGTTCGTCGCCGAGTTCGTCGGCACCTCCAACGTGGTGCGCAGCGAGCTGGCGCAGCGCCTGCTCGGCGAAAGCCGGACGTTCTCGATCCGGCCGGAACACATCCGCCTGCTGGAGCACGGCGGCGCGGCGCAGGACGAGATCCAGGTGCAGGGCACGCTGCAGGAAATCCATTACCAGGGTGCGGCCACGCGGTATGAAATCGCGCTGAACGGCGGCGAAAAGCTGCTGGTCAGCCAGGCTAATCCGCAGTGGATCGCCGAAGGGCAACAGCGGCAGATCGGCCAGCCGATCGTCGCCTGCTGGCCGCGCGCGGCGATGGTACCGCTGCTGGAGTAGAGGTGAGATGGACATGAGCATCGATTCCCCCTCGGCGCGCGGCGGTACCGTGCGCGCGCTGTCGACCTGGCTTTATCGCCGGCCGACGCTGTATCTGCTTTTGCTGCTGGTGCCGCCGCTGCTGTGGTTCGGCGCGGTGTACCTCGGTTCGCTGCTGACGCTGCTGTGGCAAGGGTTTTACACCTTCGACGATTTCACCATGGCGGTGACGCCGGATCTGACCTTCGCCAACCTGGCGGCGCTGTTCAACCCGGCCAACTACGACATCATCCTGCGCACGCTGACCATGGCGGTGCTGGTGTCGCTGGCCAGCGCGGCGCTGGCGTTCCCAATCGCCTATTACATGGCGCGTTACACCAGCGGCCGCGTCAAGGCGTTCTTTTACATCGCGGTGATGATGCCGATGTGGGCCAGCTATATCGTTAAAGCCTATGCCTGGACCCTGCTGCTGGCGAAAGACGGCGTGGCGCAGTGGTTCCTGCAGCACCTGGGGCTGGAGCCGCTGTTGGCTTCGCTGCTGACGGTGCCCGGCGTCGGCGGCAACACGCTGTCGACCTCGGGGCTGGGGCGTTTTCTGGTGTTCGTCTATATCTGGCTGCCGTTCATGATCCTGCCGATCCAGGCGGCGCTGGAGCGCCTGCCGCCCTCGCTGCTGCACGCCTCGGCGGATCTGGGCGCGCGACCGGCGCAGACCTTCCGCCACGTCATTTTGCCGCTGGCGGTACCGGGCATCGCCGCTGGATCGATCTTCACCTTCTCGCTGACGCTGGGCGACTTTATCGTGCCGCAGCTGGTGGGGCCGCCGGGCTATTTCATCGGCAGTATGGTGTACGCCCAGCAGGGTGCGATCGGCAATATGCCGATGGCCGCGGCCTTTACGCTGGTGCCGATCGTCCTGATCGCCATTTACCTTTCCATCGTCAAACGTCTGGGGGCTTTCGATGCACTCTGAACGCGCGCCATTAGGGCTGAAGCTGGCCGCCTGGGGCGGACTGATCTTCCTGCATTTCCCGTTGGCGATCATCGCCATCTACGCCTTCAACACCGAGGATGCCGCCTTCAGCTTCCCGCCGAAGGGCTTCACGCTGCACTGGTTCAACGTTGCCGCCGGGCGGCAGGACATCATCGATGCGGTGCTGCTGTCGGCGCAGATCGCCTGCCTGGCGACCGCCATCGCGCTGGTGCTCGGCACCCTGGCGGCGGCGGCGCTGTATCGGCGCGATTTCTTCGGCAAGGACAGCATTTCGCTGCTGTTGCTGCTGCCGATCGCGCTGCCGGGGATCGTCACCGGTCTGGCGCTGCTGGCCGCGTTCAAGGCGCTGAACATCGAGCCGGGCATCCTGACTATCGTCGTCGGCCATGCGACGTTCTGCGTGGTGATCGTGTTCAACAACGTCATCGCCCGGTTCCGCCGCACCTCGTACAGCCTGATCGAAGCGTCGATGGATCTCGGCGCCGACGGCTGGCAAACCTTCCGTTACGTGATCTTGCCGAACCTCGGCTCGGCGCTGCTGGCCGGGGGCATGCTGGCGTTCGCGCTGTCGTTCGATGAAATCATCGTGACCACCTTTACCGCCGGCCACGAGCGCACGCTGCCGCTGTGGCTGCTGAACCAGCTCGGTCGCCCGCGCGACGTGCCGATCACCAACGTGGTGGCGCTGTCGGTAATGCTGTTGACCATGCTGCCGATCCTCGGCGCTTACTACCTGACCAAAGGTGGGGAAAGCGTCGCCGGCAGCGGCAAATAATTTCCTTACCCGACCTCTGATAAAAGGATAACCCTATGCAAAGCCAACTGTTGATTGACGGCCAACTGGTGAATGGCCAGGGCGCGACCCAGCCGGTGTATAACCCGGCGACCGGCGAAGTGATTGCGCAGGTGGCGGAGGCCAGCCCGGAGCAGGTCGATCGCGCGGTGCTGGCGGCGGACGCCGCGTTCGCCGCCTGGGGGCAAACCACGCCGAAGGCGCGCGCCGAGCATCTGCTCAAGCTGGCGGATCTGATCGACGAGCATGCCGAGACTTTCGCCAGGCTGGAGTCGCTCAACTGCGGCAAACCTTATCACTGCGTGTTGAACGACGAACTGCCGGCGGTGGCCGACGTGTTTCGCTTCTTCGCCGGGGCCAGCCGCTGCCTGACCGGCATGGCGGCCGGCGAGTATCTGGCCGGGCATACCTCGATGATCCGCCGCGATCCGCTCGGCGTGGTGGCCTCGATCGCGCCGTGGAACTACCCGCTGATGATGGCTGCCTGGAAACTGGCGCCGGCGTTGGCGGCGGGCAACTGCGTGGTGATCAAGCCGTCGGAGCAGACGCCGCTGACCACTTTCAAACTGGCCGAACTGGCCGCCGGGCTGTTCCCGCCGGGAGTGCTCAACGTGCTGTTCGGCCGCGGCGCAAGCGTCGGCGATCGGCTGACCGGGCATGACAAGGTGCGCATGGTGTCGCTGACCGGCTCGATCGCCACCGGCGAGCACATCATCGCCCACACCGCCGCTGGCATTAAGCGCACCCATATGGAGCTGGGCGGTAAGGCGCCGGTGCTGGTGTTTGACGACGCCGATCTGCAGCAGGTGGTGGACGGCATTCGCGGCTTCGGTTTCTACAACGCCGGGCAGGATTGCACCGCCGCTTGCCGCATCTACGCGCAGAAAAGCATTTATCCCGAGCTGGTGAAGCGGCTGGGCGAGGCGGTGGCCAGCCTGAAGATCGGTGCGCCGGACGACGAGAGCACCGAGCTGGGGCCATTGATTACCGCCCAGCATCTGGAGCGGGTCGCCGGTTTTGTCGAGCGCGCCAAAGCGTTGCCGCACGTGCAGGTGGTGACCGGCGGCGAGAAGGTGAAAGGGCCGGGTTACTACTTCCAGCCGACGCTGCTGGCCGGCGCGCGCCAGGAGGATGAGATCGTGCAGCGCGAGGTGTTCGGCCCGGTGGTGACGGTGACGCCGTTCGACGACGAAGAGCAGGTGCTGGCCTGGGCGAACGAATCCAACTACGGGCTGGCGTCTTCCTTGTGGACCCGCGACGTGGGGCGCGCGCATCGCTTAAGCGCCCGCCTGCAATACGGCTGCACCTGGGTGAACACCCACTTCATGTTGGTGAGTGAAATGCCGCACGGCGGCCAGAAACTGTCCGGCTACGGCAAGGACATGTCGATGTACGGGCTGGAGGATTACACCGCCATTCGTCATGTGATGTTCAAACATTGATTTTACAATAATTATCCGCACAATAGCGCGGCCTTCGGGCCGGCCCCGGCCGGCCGATGATAATAAAAATTGAAAGGAAGCCTATATGGGTATCACCAGACGCGATTTTCTCAACGGGGTGGCGATCACCATCGCCGCCGGGTTGACGCCGCTGCAAATCTTGCGCGCGTCGCCGCAAACCGCCAATCAAACCCTGTACTACCCGCCGGCGCTGACCGGGCTGCGGGGTAACCATCCGGGCTCGTTCGAGCATGCGCACCAGCTGGGGCGCGACGGTAAAACCTTTGATTTCGGCAGCGTACCCGCCGTTGAAGAGTTCGATCTGGTGGTGGTCGGCGCCGGCATCAGCGGGCTGGCGGCCGCCTGCTTCTGGCAGCAGTTGAAAGGCGAGCAGCAGCGCATTTTGCTGATCGACAACCATGACGACTTCGGCGGCCACGCCAAGCGCAACGAATTCAACACCGACGACGGCATGCTGCTCGGCTACGGCGGCAGCGAATCGCTGCAGTCGCCGCGCTCCAACTTCAGCCCGGTGGCGATGGGGCTGCTGCGCAAGCTCGGCGTCGATATCGACCAACTGGAGCAGGCGTTTGACACCACTTTCTACCCGGATCTGAACCTGAGCCGCGGGGTTTACTTCGATCGCAAGAACTTCGGCGTCGACAAGGTGGTGAGCGGCGATCCGGGCCGCACGGTGGCGGACGACATTCCGCGCGATCGCCTCAACGGCCGCTCTTATGAAGCGTTCATCGGTGATTTCCCGCTGCCGGAAAGCGATCGCCAGGCGCTGATCGCACTGCATACGGTGGAGAAAGATTATCTGCCGGAGATGACGCTGGAGCAGAAGGTCGAGTGGCTCGATACCCACAGCTACACCCAGTTCCTGCGTGAAAAAGTGGGCCTGAGCGAGCTGGCGATCCGTTATTTCCAGCAGACCACCAACGACTTCCAGGCGGTGGGCATCGACGGCACGTCGTGCAGCGATGCGCGCATCTGCGATCTGCCGGGCCTCGGCGGCATGAATTTGCCGCCGCTGGACGAAGAGTCGCAGGCGGATCTCGACGATCCTTACGTGTTCCACTTCCCGGACGGCAACGCCACGCTGACGCGCCTGATGGTGCGCAAGCTGATCCCGGCGGTGGCGCCGGCCGGCAAAGACATGAACGACGTGGTACTGGCAAAATTCGACTACAGCCAGCTCGATCGGCCGGAGTCGCCGGTGAAGCTGCGTTTGAACAGCACCGGGCTGCACGCGGCCAACGTCGGCGACAAGGTGGAAGTCACTTACATGACCGGCGAGAAGATGACCAAGGTGCGCGCCGGGCAGGTGGTGATGGCCGGCTACAACATGATGATTCCGTACCTGGTGCCGGAGATGTCGCACGAGCAGCAGGAGGCGCTCAAGCAGAACGTCAAGGCGCCGTTGGTGTACAGCAAAGTGGTGATCCGCAACTGGCAGCCGTTCATCAAGCTGGGCGTGCACGAAATTTATTCGCCGGCCGCGCCGTACAGCCGCGTGAAGCTGGACTACCCGGTGAGCATGGGCGGGTATCAGCACCCGCGCAATCCGGATCGGCCAATCGGCCTGCATATGGTCTACGTGCCGACGCTGCCGGGCAGCGGCCTCAGCCCGCGCGAGCAGTCGCGCAAAGGGCGCGCGCTGCTGCTGGGCACGCCGTTCGAGGTGCATGAGCAGATGATCCGCGAACAGCTGCAGGGCATGCTGGGCGAGGCGGGTTTCGACCATCAGCGCGACATTCAGGCGATCACCGTCAACCGCTGGTCGCACGGTTACTCCTACTTTCTCAACGGGCTGTTTGATGACGAAGACGAAGCCAAGAAAATCATCGAAACGGCGCGGCAGCCGATCGGCAAGATCGTTATCGCCAACTCCGATTCCGACTGGAGCCCGTACGCCAACTCGGCGATCGATCAGGCGTGGCGCGCGGTGAACGAACTGGCCTACGGCAAGGTTGCCGCCAAGGAGGGAGCATGAGTCTGCGTTCGCTGTACCTGTTGAGCCTGCTGGCGGCCGGCGGCTCGGCCCAGGCGATGTCGGCCGGGGAATATGTCGCCAAGGCCGGCGACTGCACCGCCTGCCACACCGCGCCGGGCGGCGCTGAACTGGCGGGAGGCATGAAGTTCCCGACGCCGCTCGGGGCTATCTACGCCACCAACATCACGCCGGACAAGCTGCACGGCATCGGTGCCTATTCGTTCGAGGAGTTCGATCGCGCCATGCGCCAGGGGGTGGCCAAAGACGGTCACCGGCTTTACCCGGCGATGCCGTATACCTCGTACGCCAAAATGAGCGCGGAAGACATGCGCGCGCTGTATGACTACCTGATGAATGAGGTGCCGGCGCAGAACGTCGCCAACCGGGACAGCGACATCAGCTGGCCGCTGTCGATGCGTTGGCCGCTGGCGGTGTGGAACCAGTTGTTCCACGACGACCAGCCGTATCAGGCAGATCCGCAGCAAAGCGCCGAGTGGAACCGCGGCGCCTACCTGGTACAGGGCGCGGGCCATTGCGGCAGCTGCCACACGCCGCGCGGCTGGGCGATGCAAGAGAAGGGGCTGGACGGTAAGGAACCGGTGTTCCTGAGCGGCGCCGAGCTGGACGGCTGGTACGCCTCCAATCTGCGCGGCCTGCCGCCGGAAGAGGTGACGGCGCTGCTGAAAACCGGCCGCAGCCGCCATGCGGCGGTCGCCGGGCCGATGAGCGAGGTGGTGACCCACAGTACGCAGTATCTCAGCGACGGCGATTTGAACGCCATCGCGGTGTACCTGCGCAGCCTGGCGCCGGAAACCGCCGCCAAAGCCGCTGCGCCTGCCGTGCAGGCGAATAATCCGGGCGGCAAGGCGACCTACGCGATGTACTGCTCGACCTGCCACGGCAACAAGGGCGAGGGCACCGATTTTGTCATTCCGGCGCTGGCGGGCAATGCCACGGTAACGGCGGACAATCCGCTGACCGCGCTGCGGGTAGTGCTGGAAGGGGCGCATACCCCGGCCACGCAGCAGGCGATGGCGTTCGATATGCCGGCTTACGGCTGGGCGTTGAACGATCGGCAGGCGGCGGATCTGATGAGCTATCTGCGGGGAAGCTGGGGCAACCAGGCGGCGCCGGTGACGGTGCAGCAGGTGCAGGACGCGCGCCAGCTGCAGGCGAAATGAGGGGGGAGCGCGGTCTGACGGCCGCGCTCCGCAAGCATTACAGCACCTTATGCGGGCCGAAACATTCGTAGTGGATGCGTTCGGCCTCTACGCCCATCTCCAGCAGTTGTTTGCCCACGAACTGCATGAAGGCCACCGGGCCGCAGAAGTAATAGTGCATCTGCGGATCGGCCAGGCTGCCTTGCAGCGCGCTCAAATCCATCAATCCGCGGCTGTGGTAGTCGCGGCCTTCCACGTCATCGGCACCCGGCTCGCGGTACCACACATGGCGGCTCAGATTCGGCATACGCCCGGCAATATCCGCTACCTCATCGGCAAAGGCGTGCACGCTGCCGTTTTCCGCCGCGTGCAGCCAGTGGACCTGCGCCTGATGCTGGTTGTCGTGCAGGGTGTTGAGCATGCCGAGCATCGGGGTTTGGCCGACGCCGGCGGAGATCAGCGCCACCGGCGTGGTCGGCGCCACGTCGAGGAAGAAGTCGCCGTGCGGCGGGGCGATGTAGATCACGTCGCCTTCCTGCGCCTGCTGGTGCAGGTAGTTGGACACTTTCCCCTGATCTTCGCGCTTCACCGCGATGCGGTAGAACTCGCCGTTCGGCGAGGTGGTCAGCGAGTACTGGCGAATTTCCTGATGCTCCAGGCTGTCGTGCTTGATGTAGACCGCCAGGTATTGCCCCGGTTTGAAGTCCGCCACCCGGCCGCCGTCCACCGGCGCCAGCACGAAGCTGCAGATCACGTCGCTCTGCGGCTGTTTCTTCAGGATGCGGAATGCGCGCAGATCGCGCCAGCCGCCGTTGTCGGTTTCGCTCTGCTGATAAATCTGCTCTTCACGCTGGATAAATACGTTGGCCAGCACGCCGTAGGCTTTGCCCCAGGCGTCCAGGACTTCCTGACCCGGGCTGAACATTTCGTCCAGCGTCGCCAGCAGGTGACCGCCGACGATGTTGTACTGCTCCGGCTGGATATTGAAGCTGGTGTGCTTCTGCGCGATGCGCTCCACCGCCGGCAGCAGCGCCGCCAGGTTCTCGATGTTGGCGGCATAGGCGCAGATGGCGTCGAACAGCGCTTGACGCTGATCGCCGTTGCGCTGGTTGCTCATGTTGAAAATGTCTTTCAATTCCGGGTTGTGCGCGAACATGCGATCGTAAAAGTGGGCGGTCAGCTTCGGCCCGGTCGCAGCCAGCAGGGGAAGGGTGGATTTCACGGTGGCGATGGTTTGGCTATCCAGCATGGAAGCGCTCCTTGGGTTGGGATCTTGACGAGAATTTTAATGATGTATTTTAAATACATCTTATGGGGTTCCGCGTCGCTTGTAAATACCCTTGTTTTCGTTGCGGTGTTCTTCGGGCGTCGATCGCGCTCACAGAACATGAAAAAAGCGCATCGTTCGCATGAGGAAATGTCCGTTGATAAACGGCGGCGTTTCGCGGATCAAAGCCTTGCGCCACCTTATGCCAATCGTTTGCGTAAAAACCTCTGTCAAGACCTATCTTCGGTGGGGCGAAACGGTTTACACTGTGGCCCAGAACCCAAACGGGTAGTTATTTGGTGATTTTTTAGTTAGCTGATTTAAGTCAGGAGATGCCGGATGTTAAAGCGTGAAATGAACATTGCCGATTACGATGCGGAACTGTGGCGTGCCATGGAGCAGGAAGTGGTGCGTCAGGAAGAGCACATCGAGCTGATCGCGTCTGAGAACTACACCAGCCCGCGCGTGATGCAGGCTCAGGGTTCCCAGCTGACCAACAAATACGCTGAAGGCTATCCGGGCAAGCGTTACTACGGCGGCTGCGAATACGTGGATATCGTTGAGCAGCTGGCTATCGATCGCGCCAAAGAATTGTTCGGCGCCGATTACGCCAACGTGCAGCCGCACTCCGGCTCCCAGGCTAACTTCGCCGTGTACACCGCGCTGCTGCAGCCGGGCGACACCATTCTGGGCATGAACCTGGCGCACGGCGGCCACCTGACCCACGGTTCCCCGGTCAACTTGTCCGGCAAACTGTATAACGTGGTGCCTTACGGCATCGACGACAAAGGTCAAATCGACTATGACGATCTGGCCAAGCAGGCGCAAACCCACAAGCCGAAAATGATCATCGGCGGCTTCTCCGCCTACTCCGGCGTGGTTGACTGGGCCAAAATGCGCGAAATCGCCGACAGCATCGGCGCTTACCTGTTCGTCGACATGGCGCACGTGGCCGGCCTGATCGCCGCCGGCGTGTACCCGAACCCGGTACCGCACGCGCACATCGTCACCACCACCACCCACAAAACCCTGGCGGGCCCGCGCGGCGGCCTGATCCTGGCGAAGGGCGGCGACGAAGAGCTGTACAAGAAGCTGAACTCCGCCGTGTTCCCTGGCGGCCAGGGCGGCCCGCTGATGCACGTGATCGCCGGCAAGGCGGTGGCGCTGAAAGAAGCGATGGAGCCTGAGTTCAAGGTTTACCAGCAGCAAGTGGCGGTCAACGCCAAGGCGATGGTGGACGTGTTCCTGCAGCGCGGCTACAAAGTGGTCTCCGGCGGCACCCATAACCACCTGTTCCTGCTGGATCTGGTCGACAAAAACCTGACCGGTAAAGAAGCGGACGCCGCCCTGGGCCGCGCCAACATCACCGTCAACAAAAACAGCGTGCCGAACGATCCGAAGAGCCCGTTCGTTACCTCCGGCGTGCGTATCGGCACCCCGGCCGTGACCCGTCGCGGCTTCAAAGAGGCCGACGTGCGCGAACTGGCCGGTTGGATCTGCGATGTGCTGGACAACATCAACGATGAAGCCACCATCGAACGCACCAAGAAGAAAGTGCTGGATATCTGCGCCCGCCTGCCGGTTTACGCATAATCCCGCTTTCGCCCAAAAAAAACCCGCTGCGGCGGGTTTTTTTTATGCCCGCCAGCAGCAAACTGTGAACTGTCTGGCACTCTAACGCATTGAAGTGGAATGACGATTGCGGGGCAGTGTGAGCTCTGTCAAAGTATTGCCCTCACTCCGGAGGGATCATGGTTCTGCAATCAACGCGTTGGCTCGCTCTCAGTTATTTCACCTACTTCTTTTCCTATGGCATTTTCTTACCGTTCTGGGGCGTGTGGCTGAAAGGCGAGGGCATCGCGCCGGAAACCATCGGCATGTTGCTCGGTGCCGGCTTGGTGGCCCGCTTCCTCGGCAGTTTACTGATTGCACCCCGCGTTAAAGATCCCTCTCATTTAGTCTCCGCCCTGCGCCTGCTGGCGCTGCTGACCTTGGCCTTCGCGGTCGGCTTTTGCTTTGGCAACGGCTGGGGCTGGCTGATGCTGGTGATAGCGGGGTTCAACCTGTTCTTCTCGCCGCTGGTGCCGCTGACCGACGCGCTGGCCGGCACCTGGCAAAAGCAGATCCGCATGGACTACGGCCGGGTAAGGTTGTGGGGCTCGCTGGCGTTCGTCATCGGCTCGGCGCTGACCGGGCAGCTGGTGGCGGTGTGGGGCCATAACGCGATTCTCTACAGCCTGATCTTCAGCGTGTTGGCGATGCTGCTGGGCATGTTGCTGAAGCCGAGCGTCATGCCGCAGGGCGAAGCGCGCACGCACAGCGGAGCTGAGCGCTCGCTGTGGGCACTGCTGAAAGAAGGGCCGGTCTGGCGCTTCCTGTTGTGCGTCACGCTGCTGCAGGGGGCGCATGCCGGCTACTACAGCTTCGGCTCCATTTACTGGCAGGAGGCGGGCTATTCGGCCTCGACCATCGGCTATCTGTGGTCGCTCGGCGTAGTGGCGGAGGTGATTATTTTCGCCAGCAGCAACGTGCTGTTCCGCCGCTGGAATGCGCGCAACCTGCTGTTGCTCTCCGCCTGCTGCGGCGTGCTGCGCTGGAGCCTGATGGCCTACAGCACCGAGCTGGGCTGGCTGCTGCTGATCCAGATCCTGCACTGCGGCACCTTCACCGTCTGCCATCTGGCGGCGATGCGCTTTATCGCCGCACGCCAGGGACAAGAGGTGATCCGGCTGCAGGCGGTCTATTCTGCGCTGGCGATGGGCGGCGGCATCGCCGTCATGACGGTCATTGCCGGGTTCCTGTTCGAACATTGGCAGGGCGGGGTATTCTGGGTGATGGCGGCGGTCGCGGTGCCGGCCTTGTTCATCCGGCCGCCGGCGGTCAGCGTCAGCCGCTGATTAAGGGGCTTCCAGCAGCGCGCGGATCGCCTGGCGCTGCCGGGTTTCCAGCGGCAGTTCGGTATAGATCAGCGGCGGGTGCGGATCGCTGTGCACCGCCGCATAAGGGGTGATCACCAGCATGACGCCCTGCGGCGCGCCGCCGCGCAGATAGTCGCTCAGCGGCAGGTACTTGATGTTCAGCGGCAGCAGCGTGAGCTCGCGGATCTGGTATTCCACTTCTTCTTCCAACTGCGGGTTGTCCAGCGTCAGCAGCAGCACCTGTTTTTCTTGCAGCGCGTTGTCCTGCATCAGCCAGGCGCCGAAGCTGATGGCCACCAGGCCGGCCTCCTCATTGGAAAAATGCACGCCGTATTCCTGCTCCAGCGGTTTCAGCGCTTCCTGCGTGGTGCGCATCAGCCGCGGGTATTTGCGCACCACTTCTTCCAGCAGCATATTGTCGATGCCGATGGCGAAACGGCAGCGCTCCAGCGCCGGCGCCAGGTGGGCGAACAGCTGGCTGACCAGCTCAGTTTTGCTGCTGAAGGCCATGCCGGAAAGTTGCTGGAAGCGCTCGACCATGCTGTCGATGGCCGTCATCAGCCGCTGTTCCTGCGCGGAGTCGTTGCTGTGGTAGCTGTGATTTTTCAACATGGTAAACGTCAGCGCCAAAAAATCGCGCTCGTCTGCCTGCGGCGGCTGATTAAACAGCCGGTTGCAGGCCTGATGCAGCCAGGCGGCGGCCTGCTGCTCCGGTTTTTGCCGCAGCCAGTCACGCTGAACGGCGTCGAAACGCGGATGCTGCCGCAGGCGATTTTGCCAGGCGCAGTAGAGCAGATAATGCTGCAGGAATTGGCGGTCGCGTGCATCGAAGCGGCGGTTGAGCAGCGGCTCGCAGGCATCGATCGCCTCTGCCAGCGCAGACGCCGGGGCGGCATCGGCCGCCAGCGCGTGCCGCAGGCGCGGGGCGAAATCGCCTTCAACGAATTGCGGGCTGCAGCGCAGGGCCCGCCGCAGCCAATGGATCAGGCACAGGCGCTGGTCGAGCGTGCTGCCCCGCAGTTGGTAACCACGATCGTGATCGACGGCGATCTCCAGGTGGTGGAAACGCTGGATTTCACTGGCCACCTCGGCTATATCTTGCCGGGTTATCGGGGGGGCGACGCCGTTGATTCGGCTCAGGGTCTCCAGCTGTAACTCGGGCTCCGGCGTGTACAGCATCAGCAGCAGATGGCAGCGCCGTTGTTGTCCGGAGAGCTCGGGCACGGGAGAGGTGTCCAGGCTCATTATCACCTTCCGGCATAAAAGGTTGCGATTATGCCTAAGCATAGCAAAAGGCTTTGTAATGGCAGGGTTACCGCGCGGCTTTTACTTCGGCTTACAACTTTCGTCACAAATATTGCCGGGAGAGGCGGGCCGTTCGGTATTTATTTGTGTTACGTTATAACAAATGCAGGTAAGACAGGATAATGATGAAGTTACGTCGTCTTTTGGCTGCCTTCGGCGCCGTGTTCAGCGCCGGTGCGATCGCGCATCCGCACAGCTTTATCGACATGAATACCACCTTCGTCGCCAAAGACCAGCGGCTGGTCGGCCTGAAAATGGTGTGGGTGATGGATGAAATCACCTCGGCGGATCTGCTCTACGATGCGAAAAACGCCAAGAGCGATTCGGAAGTGTGGAAAAAGCTGGCGGCGGAAGTGATGGCCAACGTGCTGGGGCAGCACTATTTCACCGATCTTTACCGCGACGGCAAGCCGGTGAAATACCTGAACTTGCCCAGCGAATATCACCTGTCGCGCCAGGGCAATCAGGCGGTGCTGGAGTTCGTGCTGCCGTTGGCCGAGCCACAGCCGCTGGCGGGCAAGCCGTTCGAACTTTCTACTTACGATCCGACTTATTTCGTGGATATGACCTATAAAGACCAAAATGCGCTGCATCTGCCGCCGGAGATGGCGCAGCTGTGTAGCTATAAGCTGATGACGCCGAAGCCGAATGCGTCGCTGCAGGCCTATGCGCTGTCGCTCGACAAGAACGACTCGCCCGGTGAAGACCTGGCGCTGGGGCAGCAGTTCGCCCAACGGGTGACGCTGCAATGTCGTTAAATTTCTCACCACCGACGACGAACCGACGCCACTGGGCCTTCGGTCTGTGGCCGCTGCTGCCGTTCACGCTGGCGTTGGCGGCCGCCGCGCTGCTGGCGTGGCACTATTGGCCGCAGCTGCTGATGCAGAGCGTGGTATGGCAAAAAGCGCTGCACCAGCAGATGGCGGGGCTGTTGCAGCAGGTGAAGGCCGCGCCGCAGCAGGCCGGGCTGGCGCTGATGCTGTTCAGCCTCGGCTATGGCGTCTTGCATGCGCTCGGCCCCGGCCACGGCAAAGTGGTGATCGCCACCTACCTGGCTACCCATCCGGCGCGGCTGAAAAGCAGCCTGAAGCTGACCTTCGCCGCCTCGCTGGTGCAGGGTGGGGTAGCGATCGCGCTGGTCACGCTGATGCTGGTGGTATTGCAGCTCTCTTCGCGCCAGCTGCACCAAAGCAGCTTCTGGCTGGAAAAGGGCAGTTTTATTCTGGTGATGCTGCTTGGCGTGCTGCTGAGTTGGCTCGCGCTGAAACGCCTGTTTGCGGCGATCAAGGCGATGCGCCCGGCGCCGGCGCTGTGCATCAACAGCCTGACGCCGCTGGCGGCGGATCATGTGCACAGCGCCCACTGCGGCTGCGGCCACCGGCATCTGCCGAGCGACAGCGAGCTGCAGGCGGGAAGCGACTGGCGCACTCAGGCCGCCATCGTGCTGGCGATGGGCATGCGCCCCTGTTCGGGGGCGATTTTGGTGCTGCTGTTCTCCAAGGTGATCGGCGTGTTCGGCTGGGGAGTGATCTCCGCGCTGGCGATGGCGTTCGGCACCTCGTTGACCATCTCGATGCTGGCGCTGCTGGTGCATTACAGTCGCCGGCTGGCGGTGCGCCTCAGCCGTTCGCGTGCCCCCGCCGCCTGGAGCGCGGTGGCCTGGGGGGCATTGGCGCTGGCCGGCGGCCTGATCCTGTTGGCTGCGGGGCTGTTGCTGTACGTCAGCGCGCAGCCGGAATTCGGCGGCGGCATCCGGCCCTTCTCCCGCTAACGGGCATAAAAAAAGCGCTGCATCGGCAGCGCTTTTTTTTCGATTCGCTTCTGGCGATTAACGCTTCAGCGCTTCGCTCAGTTCTTCACGCATGGTGGCCAGCATGGCTTTCACTACGCGCGGGTTGCCTGCAACCACGTTGCCGGAGCTGAAGTGGTTGTGGCCACCGACGAAGTCGGTCACCAGGCCGCCGGCTTCACGCACCAGCAGTTCGCCCGCGGCGAAATCCCACGGCTTCAGGCCGATTTCGAAGAACCCGTCTACGCGGCCGGCGGCCACATAGGCCAGATCCAGCGCGGCGGAACCGGTGCGGCGGAAGTCTGCACACTGGGTGAACAGTTTGCCGACGATGTTGATGTAAGGCGTTGCGTGCTGCTTGACCTTGAACGGGAAGCCGGTCGCCAGGATGGTGCCATCCAGATCTTTGGCGTTGGTGCCGCGCAGGCGGTAACCGTTGAGCTGTGCGCCCTGGCCGCGAGTGGCGGTGAACAGTTCGTTGCGCATCGGATCGTAGACCACGGCCACTTCAGTACGGCCTTTGATGCGTACGGCGATGGAAACGGAGAAATGAGGGAAACGTTTGATGAAGTTTGCAGTGCCATCCAGTGGATCGATCACCCATTGCACATCGCGATCTTCGCCGATCAGCTCACCGCGTTCTTCGCTCACGATACTGTGTTGCGGATAAGACTTGCGGATGACGTCGATGATCAGATGCTCTGCATCGCGATCGACGTTGGTGACGAAGTCATTGGTCCCTTTCTGGCTCGCTTCTACAGCGTCCGGGGTTTCGTAGTTTTTGGCAATCAGGTTACCGGCCTTGCGCGCAGCGCGCACGGCGATAGTCAGCATCGGATGCATGGGTATCTTCCAACTAGGATGTTAAAGAACAGGAAACGGCGCGAAGTATAGCAGCTGTTCGGCAAATTGCCTATGGCTGTGTTAAGATGCTGCGATTTTCCGCCACGCTCAGAGTTTGTATGCTGCACAATATCCGCATTGTTCTGGTAGAGACTTCACATACCGGCAACATGGGCTCGACCGCCAGAGCCATGAAAACCATGGGTTTAACCAACCTTTATCTGGTTAATCCGCTGATCAAACCCGACTCTCAGGCCATCGCCCTGGCCGCCGGTGCCAGCGACGTGATCGGCAACGCCACTATCGTCGATACCCTCGATGACGCCATCGCCGGCTGTAGCCTGGTGGTGGGCACCAGCGCACGTTCTCGCACCTTGCCGTGGCCGATGCTGGAGCCGCGTGAATGCGGCGTGCGCGCGGTGCACGAGGGCGAACACGCGCCGGTGGCGCTGGTGTTCGGCCGCGAACGCGTCGGGTTGACCAACGATGAACTGCAGAAGTGCCACTACCACGTCGCCATTCCGGCCAACCCGGACTACAGCTCGCTGAACCTGGCGATGGCGGTGCAGATACTGGCGTATGAAGTGCGCGTGGCTTACCTCGATCGCCAACAGGCGGGCGCGCCGCAGCTGGAAGAGACGCCGTATCCGCTGGTGGATGACCTCGAGCGTTTCTATCAGCATCTGGAGCAGACGCTGCAGCGCACCGGCTTTATTCGCCCGTCCCATCCGGGGCAGGTGATGAGCCGCCTGCGTCGGCTGTTCACCCGCGCGCGCCCGGAAGGGCAGGAGCTGAATATCCTGCGCGGCATGCTGACGTCGATCGAGAAACAGGATAAACATCAAGGTAATTAATTGATGTGGCATAACGGTGGGCGACAATAGTATTAGTTATCCAAAGGTTATAACATGTATTTTATATACCTTTGTTCTTGCTAAGTTCAAAACGTGCTAATACTTGAGTCAATTACTAGGTTAAATAGTTGACTGTTTTACTCAGGAATGTCAGACTTTCGGCCATATTTGACCAACAGGTAACCATTGAGCTATGAGACTGACATCCAAAGGCCGTTATGCCGTAACCGCTATGCTTGACGTAGCGCTGCATTCCCAGGAAGGGCCGGTACCACTGGCGGACATTTCCGAACGCCAGGGTATTTCGCTCTCTTATCTGGAACAATTATTCTCCCGTCTGCGCAAGAACGGCCTGGTGGCCAGCGTGCGTGGTCCGGGCGGTGGTTATCTGCTGGGTAAAGACGCGGGTGAGATCGCCGTTGGCGCTGTCATCACTGCCGTCGATGAATCGGTAGATGCAACCCGTTGCCAGGGCAAAGAAGGCTGTCAGGGCGGCGATCGCTGCTTGACCCACGCCCTGTGGCGCGATCTGAGCGAGCGCATCAGCGGGTTCCTGAACAACATTACGCTGGCAGAACTGGTCAATAACCAGGAAGTGCTGGTGGTGGCGGATCGTCAAAACAACGATACGCGCCGCACGGCCAACGGTCGTCCGCAAGAAACTATCAACGTTAATCTGCGCGCATAAGCAGCTGGCGAAATTTTTTTAGTTTTTGGAAGTGATGTACGGAGCACAAGAGCAATGAAATTACCGATTTATCTGGATTACTCAGCAACGACGCCGGTCGACCCGCGCGTTGCTGAGAAGATGATGCAGTTTTTGACCCTGGACGGCACTTTCGGCAACCCGGCTTCCCGTTCCCACCGTTTTGGTTGGCAGGCGGAAGAGGCGGTAGACATCGCCCGTAACCAAATCGCCGAACTGGTGGGCGCCGACCCACGCGAAATCGTCTTCACCTCCGGGGCGACCGAATCCGACAACCTGGCGATCAAAGGCGCTGCCAATTTCTACCAGAAAAAAGGCAAGCACATCATCACCAGCAAAACCGAACACAAAGCCGTGCTGGACACCTGCCGTCAGCTGGAGCGCGAAGGGTTTGAAGTGACCTACCTGGCGCCGCAGAGCAACGGCATCATCAGCCTGCAGGATCTCGAAGCGGCGATGCGCGATGACACCATTCTGGTCTCCATCATGCACGTCAATAACGAAATCGGCGTGGTGCAGGATATCGAAGCGATCGGCGAAATGTGCCGCGCGCGCGGTATCATCTACCACGTTGACGCCACCCAGAGCGTGGGCAAACTGCCTATCGATCTGAGCAAGCTGAAAGTCGACCTGATGTCGTTCTCCGGCCACAAAATCTATGGCCCGAAAGGCATCGGCGCGCTGTACGTGCGCCGCAAGCCGCGCATCCGCATCGAAGCGCAGGTACACGGCGGCGGTCACGAGCGCGGCATGCGTTCCGGCACCCTGCCTGTCCACCAGATCGTCGGCATGGGCGAAGCTTACCGCATCGCCAAAGAAGAGATGACCGAAGAGATGGCGCGTCTGCGCACCCTGCGCGATCGTCTGTGGAACGGCGTGAAAGATATGGAAGAAGTGTATCTGAACGGCGATCTGGAGCACGGCGCACCGAACATCCTGAACGTCAGCTTCAACTACGTTGAAGGCGAGTCGCTGATCATGGCGCTGAAAGACCTGGCCGTTTCTTCCGGTTCAGCCTGTACCTCCGCCAGCCTCGAGCCGTCCTACGTGCTGCGCGCGCTGGGCATGAGCGATGAATTGGCGCACAGCTCGATCCGTTTCTCCCTGGGGCGTTTCACCACGGAAGAAGAGATCGACTACACCATTCAACTGGTGCGTAAATCCATCGGCCGTCTGCGCGATCTGTCCCCACTGTGGGAGATGTTCAAGCAGGGCGTGGACATCAACAGCATCGAATGGGCGCATCATTAATTCTCAGGTTTCAGGAGCAAGGTCATGGCTTACAGCGAAAAAGTAATCGATCATTATGAAAACCCGCGCAACGTGGGTTCTTTCGACAACGAAGATCCTACCGTCGGCAGCGGCATGGTAGGGGCGCCGGCCTGCGGCGACGTGATGAAGCTGCAGATCAAGGTTAACGATGAAGGCATCATCGAAGACGCGCGCTTTAAAACTTACGGCTGCGGTTCCGCCATCGCCTCCAGCTCGCTGGTGACCGAATGGATGAAAGGCAAGTCGCTCGATCAGGCTGAAGCGATCAAAAACACCCAGATCGCCGAAGAGCTGGAATTGCCGCCGGTCAAAATTCACTGCTCGATCCTGGCTGAAGACGCCATCAAAGCAGCGATTGCCGACTATAAGAGCAAGCATAGCGCCAAGTAATTTGTCTGAGTCGGCCCGGCTGCGCCGGGCTTTGATGTGAAGTGTGAGGTTGTGATGTCTATTACCATGAGCGACAGCGCTGCGCAGCGTGTTCAGGCGTTTTTGACGAACCGCGGCAAAGGTCTCGGCCTGCGTCTGGGAGTGCGAACTTCCGGCTGCTCCGGGATGGCGTACGTGCTGGAATTTGTTGACGAAGCCAACGATGACGACATCGTGTTTGAAGACAAAGGCATCAAGGTGATCATCGACGGCAAGAGCCTGGTCTACCTTGACGGCACCGAGCTTGATTTCGTTAAGGAAGGCCTGAACGAAGGCTTCAAGTTCAACAACCCGAACGTCTCAAGCGAATGCGGCTGCGGCGAGAGTTTCAACGTCTGACAGTCCATCGTGCTCCCCCGTTTCGGCGGGGGAACTTCATCCGCTAACGCCCAGAGCACGCTATGGATTACTTTACTTTATTCGGGCTGCCAGTTCGCTACACCGTGGACGGCAGCCTGCTTGCGTCCCGCTTCCAGGATCTGCAGCGCCAATTCCACCCCGATCGTTTCGCCAACCAGCCGGAGCGCGAACGCCTGATGGCGTTGCAGCAGGCGGCGACCATCAACGAAGCCTACCAGGCGCTGAAGCACCCGTTAAAACGCGCGGAGTATATGCTATCTTTGCACGGCTTCGATCTGGGCAACGAACAGCATACGATGCGCGACATCGCGTTCCTGATGGAACAGCTGGAACTGCGCGAAGAGCTCGACGCCATTGAGCGCAAGCCGGAGGCGGAAAGCCTGCTGGCCGATTTCGGCGCGCGGCTGGCCGTCTCCATCAAGCAGCGCAGCGCGCTGATGCTGCAGCAGTTGGACAGTGAACAGTGGGCGGATGCCGCCGACACCGTGCGCAAGCTGCGCTTTTTGGACAAACTCCAGCAACAGGTTGAACAACTCGAAGAAAAACTGCTGGGTTTTGAGTAACACCTTCTGATTCTGATTGTGGAAGCTTCAACATGGCCTTATTACAAATTAGTGAGCCTGGCCTCAGCGCCGCGCCGCACCAGCGACGTCTGGCCGCCGGCATCGACTTAGGCACCACCAACTCGCTGGTCGCCACGGTGCGCAGTGGGCAAGCGGAAACGCTGGCCGACGAACAGGGCCGCCATTTGCTGCCTTCGGTGGTGCATTATCAGGCGGACGCGCAGCGCGTCGGCTGGGAGGCGCGCCAACAGGCGGCGCAGGATCCGGCCAATACCGTCAGCTCCATCAAACGCATGATGGGCCGCTCGTTGGCGGACGTGCAGCAACGTTACCCGAACTTGCCTTATCAATTCCAGGCCAGCGACAACGGCCTGCCGCTGATCGTCACCGCCGCCGGCCCGGTTAACCCGGTCGGCGTCTCCGCCGATATCCTGCGGGCCCTGTCCGCGCGCGCGCAAGCGGCGCTGGAAGGCGAGCTGGATGGCGTGGTGATCACCGTTCCCGCCTACTTCGACGACGCGCAGCGCCAGGGCACCAAAGACGCGGCGCGTCTGGCCGGCCTGCACGTCCTGCGCCTGCTGAATGAACCGACTGCGGCGGCGATCGCCTACGGGCTGGATTCCGGCCAGGAAGGGGTGATCGCGGTTTACGATCTGGGCGGCGGCACCTTTGATATCTCCATTCTGCGCCTCAGCCGCGGCGTGTTCGAAGTGCTGGCCACCGGCGGCGATTCCGCGCTGGGCGGCGACGACTTCGATCACCTGCTGGCCGACTGGCTGCGCGAGCAGGCCGGCGTGGCCGATCGCAGCGACCACGGCGTGCAGCGCCAGCTGCTGGATGCCGCTATCGCCGCCAAAATCGCGTTGAGCGATGCCGACAGCGTGCGCGTTGAGGTAGCCGGCTGGCAGGGCGAGGTGACCCGCGCCCAGTTCGAAGCATTGATCGCTCCGCTGGTGAAACGTACGTTGATGGCTTGCCGCCGCGCGCTGAAAGACGCCGGCGTCGCCGCCGACGAGGTGCTGGAAGCGGTGATGGTCGGCGGTTCCACCCGCGTGCCGCTGGTGCGTGAGCAGGTGGGGGCCTTCTTCGGCCGCACGCCGCTGACGTCGATCGATCCGGATAAAGTGGTCGCCATCGGCGCCGCGATCCAGGCCGACATCCTGGTGGGCAACAAGCCGGACAGCGACATGCTGCTGCTGGACGTGATCCCGCTGTCGCTGGGCCTCGAAACCATGGGCGGCCTGGTGGAGAAAGTGATCCCGCGCAACACCACCATTCCGGTGGCGCGCGCGCAGGAGTTCACCACCTTCAAAGACGGCCAGAGCGCGATGATGATCCACGTGCTGCAGGGCGAGCGTGAGCTGGTGCAGGATTGCCGTTCGCTGGCGCGCTTCACGCTGCGCGGCCTGCCGCCGCTGCCTGCCGGGGGGGCGCACATTCGCGTTACCTTCCAGGTGGATGCCGACGGTCTGCTGAGCGTCACCGCAATGGAGAAATCCACCGGCGTTGAAGCGTCGATCCAGGTCAAGCCGTCGTACGGCCTGTCGGACAGCGAAATCGCCGGCATGATCAAGGATTCGATGGCCAACGCGCAAAGCGACGTGGGCGCGCGCAAGCTGGCGGAGCAACGCGTGGAAGCCGCGCGGGTGCTGGAAAGCCTGCAGGGCGCGCTGGCCACCGACGCCGCGCTGCTGAGCGAGACGGAAAGCCAGGCGATCGCCGCCGCGACCCAGGCGTTGCAGCAGGCGGTGCAGGGGGAAGATCCCGCCGCTATCGAAGACGCCATCAAAACATTAGATGCACAAACGCAAGATTTTGCCGCGCGCCGCATGGACGCTTCCATTCGCCGCGCGCTGGCTGGCCATTCTGTGGATGAGGTTTAACCATGCCTAAAATTGTTTTCCTGCCCCATCAAGATCTTTGCCCGGAAGGGGCGGTTCTGGAAGCCGAAAAAGGGGAGTCGATCCTCAACGTTGCGCTGCGCAACGGCATTGAAATCGAGCACGCCTGCGAGAAATCCTGCGCCTGCACCACCTGCCACTGCATCGTACGTGAAGGCTTCGATTCGCTGGAAGAGAGCAGTGAGCTGGAAGACGACATGCTGGACAAAGCGTGGGGGCTGGAGCCGGAAAGCCGTCTGAGCTGCCAGGCGCTGGTCGCCGACGAAGATCTGGTGGTCGAAATGCCGCGCTACACCGTCAACCACGCGCGTGAGCATTAATTGTTAGCCGCAGCGCCAACCCGGAGATCATAATGGGACTGAAGTGGACCGACAGCCGAGAAATCGGCGAAGCCCTGTACGACCAATACCCGGACACCGATCCGAAAACCGTGCGTTTTACCGACATGCATCAGTGGATCTGCGATCTCGAAGAGTTCGACGACGATCCGCAGGCTTCCAACGAAAAAATACTGGAAGCGATCCTGCTGGTCTGGTTAGATGAAGCGGAGTAAATAGCGTAACGGGCTGCCATGGGCGGCCCGTTTATTTTGTATCCGACAAGATTAATAAAAGAATAATCCGGAGTAAGAAGGCTATGACAACAGAATTCATGCAGGTCACGCTGTCGCAACAACCTGCCGACGCCCGTTGGGGCGAAAAAGCGCTGCTCAGCACCAACGGCGAAGGGATGACCATCCACCTGACCGGCGCCGACAAGCTGGGCGCGATCCAGCGCGCGGGCCGCAAAATTGACGGTCAGGGCATCAAAAACGTCAAGCTGGCCGGCGACGGTTGGGACTTGGAAAACAGCTGGGCGTTTTGGCAGGGTTACCGCGGGCCGAAAGGGCAGCGCAACGTCGAATGGGCCGAGCTGCCGGAAGCCGCGCGTCAGGAGCTGGATAAGCGCCTGAAGATCGTTGACTGGGTGCGCGACACCATCAACATGCCGGCGGAAGAGCTGGGGCCAGAGCAACTGGCGACCCGCGCCGTCGATCTGATGTGCGACGTCGGCTGCGATGCCGTCAGCTACCGCATCACCAAGGGTGAAGATCTGCGCGAGCAGAACTATGCCGGCATCCACACCGTCGGCCGCGGCTCCGAGCGCCCACCGGTGCTGCTGGCGCTCGACTTCAACCCGACCGGTAACCCGGACGCGCCGGTGTTTGCCTGCCTGGTAGGCAAGGGCATCACCTTCGATACCGGCGGTTATAGCCTGAAACAGAGCGCCTTTATGGACTCGATGAAGGCTGACATGGGCGGTGCGGCCACCATCACCGGCGCCCTGGCGCTGGCGGCGGCGCGCGGCCTGAAGCAGCGCGTGAAACTGTACCTGTGCTGCGCCGACAACATGGTCAGCGGCAACGCCTTCAAACTGGGTGACATCATTCGCTACCGCAACGGCAAAACCGTTGAGGTGATGAACACCGATGCGGAAGGGCGCCTGGTGCTGGCCGATGGCCTGATCGACGCTTCTGAGCAGAATCCGCAGCTGATTATCGACTGCGCCACCCTGACCGGCGCGGCCAAAACCGCGGTCGGCAACGACTACCATGCGCTGTTCAGCTTCGACGACGCGCTGGCGCAGGAGCTGCTGAGCAGCGCCGCCGCCGAACAAGAGCCGTTCTGGCGTCTGCCGCTGGCCGAGTTCCACCGCAGCCAGCTGCCGTCCAACTTCGCCGAGCTGAACAACGTGGCCGGCCCGGCCTACACCGCCGGCGCCAGCACCGCGGCGGCCTTCCTGTCGCACTTCGTCAAGAATTACCAGCAAGGCTGGCTGCACATCGACTGTTCCGCCACCTACCGCAAAGGCGCGGTGGAGCAGTGGTCGGCCGGCGCGACCGGTTTGGGCGTGCGTACCCTGGCCAATCTGCTGCTGAGCAAAGCCAAATAATTGAACGCCCGCCGCGTCGGGCGCTAGAATGCGCATTATCTTCGGGGCCCAGCATGCTGGGCCTCGCTATTTGATCCCTGGAGTTTGCCATGAGTGCCCATCATCACGATGCCACCCGAGCGAGAACGAACTTGAACGCCTGCTGAAGCTGGCGGTGACGGAGCCGGCCCACCGCCCGGCGTTCTTCCGTGAATTGCTCGACGCCACGGTGCTGATCCTCGGCGACAGCGAGCAGGTGCAGCAGGACGGCGACATCGCGCTGAACGCGGATACGCCGGTCAATATCCAGCATTGGGAGAAGCAGGACGGCGGCAGCATCATTCCGTTCTTCACCTCGCTGGAGGCATTGCAGAAGGCCGTTGAGGACGAACAGCCGTTTATCGCTATGCCGGCGCGGGTGTTGTTCGAAATCACCCAGGGCGCTGATCTGTTCCTCAACCCGAAGGCGGAATACGGCAAGGAGTTCTATCCGGAAGAGGTGGCGATGCTGCTGGCGACCGGCGGCATTGTCAAACCGGTGGAGCATTACGTCGACAAAGAGACCCAAATCCTGCTGGGGCAGCCCGAAGAGTATCCGTCGGCGATGGTGGACGCGTTGACCACGCTGTTCAGCCAGCGCAAGCCGGTGCGCCGCGCGTTTCTGGCGCTGATGCACGACCAGGCGGCGGACGAGAAGCCGAATTTGCTGATCGGGCTGGAAGTGGACGCCGAGCCGGCGGAGATCGAGGCGTTGATCAACGAGGCCGGCAGCGTCGCCAGCGAAACGGCGCCGAACGACGAACCGGTGGATTTCTGCCTGGTGTCGGAGAAAGAGCGCGGCATCAGCCACTATCTGATCTCCCATACGCAGCCGTTTTATCAGCGCCGCTGGGGCAGCTGGCTGCGCAATTTGATCCCGTCTACCGACAAGACCCAGTAGCGCCGCCACGTTGTCGAAAATGGCCCATGAAGATCATATTTTTTTAATGAAATGTTGATTTTCCCGTAGGCAAGCGTTAACGGCGCACATATAATCTGCGCCACTTGAGAAGGCCGGCAACATTGCAGACCGGCCTGTTTTGGAAGTCATACAGAGGCCATCATGACCGTAGAACGTACCTTTTCCATCGTTAAACCAAACGCTGTAGCCAACAACGACATCGGCGCTATCTATGCGCGTTTCGAGCGCGCCGGTTTCAAAATCATCGCCGCTAAAATGCTGCGTCTGACTCGCGAGCAAGCTGAAGGCTTCTACGCTGAGCACAAAGGCCGCCCATTCTTCGACGGTCTGGTTGAGTTCATGACCTCCGGCCCAATCATGGTGCAGGTTCTGGAATCTGAAAACGCCGTGCAGCGCAACCGCGACATCATGGGCGCAACCAACCCGGACAACGCGCTGGCCGGTACCCTGCGTGCCGACTACGCGGACAGCTTCACCGCTAACGCCGTGCACGGTTCCGACTCCGTTGAATCTGCTCAGCGCGAAATCGCTTACTTCTTCAACGAAAGCGAAATCTGCGCACGTTAATCGTGCCGTTTCTGAGCTGATAGCCAGGCATTCACCGGCTGAAACAATAAAAATGCCCTGAATGCCTTTCAGCCGTAGCCACCCGCTACTAAAATTTGTACAATGCCGCGCCCCTGATAAGACGACTTGTCAGGGGCGTGTTTTTAGTGCCGCCACCCGAATCATGCGGGCTGAAATGCACAACTTACTGTCCATTCTTTAGCGCCATAACGTGTAATAACGAGGCCAGAGATCATTATGTTAGAACCCATCACGTCCGAGCACACCGTGTCTGAAAATAATTCGCTGACTACCCCCTCCGTTAACGTGGAGCAACCGGCTGCGGCCAAAATCAACCTGCTGGACCTGAACCGCCAGCAAATGCGCGAGTTCTTCGCCGAAATGGGCGAGAAACCGTTCCGCGCCGATCAGGTGATGAAGTGGATTTACCACTACTGCTGCGACGATTTCGAGCAGATGACCGACATCAACAAAGTCCTGCGCGGCAAGCTGCAGCGCGTGGCGGAAATCCGCGCGCCGGAAGTGGCGGAAGAACAGCGTTCGGCCGACGGCACCATCAAGTGGGCGATTAAAGTCGGCGATCAGCAGGTCGAAACCGTGTACATCCCGGAAGCCGACCGCGCGACGCTGTGCGTCTCCTCGCAGGTAGGCTGCGCGCTGGAGTGTAAATTCTGTTCGACGGCGCAGCAGGGCTTCAACCGCAACCTGCGCGTGTCGGAAATCATCGGCCAGGTGTGGCGCGCGGCGAAGATCATCGGCGCGCTGAAGGTGACCGGCCAACGCCCGATCACCAACGTGGTGATGATGGGCATGGGCGAGCCGCTGCTCAACCTGAACAACGTGGTGCCGGCGATGGAAATCATGCTGGACGACTTCGGCTTTGGCCTGTCCAAACGCCGCGTGACCCTGTCTACCTCCGGCGTGGTGCCGGCGCTGGACAAGCTGGGCGACATGATCGACGTGGCGCTGGCGATCTCGCTGCATGCGCCGAACGACACCATCCGCGATGAGATCGTGCCGATCAACCGCAAGTACAACATCGAGACCTTCCTGTCCGCGGTGCGTCGCTATCTGGAAAAATCCAACGCCAATCAGGGCCGCGTGACCGTCGAGTACGTGATGCTGGATCATATCAACGACAGCACCGACGATGCGCATCAGCTGGCGGAAGTGCTGAAAGACACGCCGTGCAAGATCAACCTGATCCCATGGAACCCGTTCCCGGGCGCCCCCTACGGCCGCAGCTCCAACAGCCGAGTGGATCGTTTCTCCAAGGTGTTGATGGAATACGGCTTTACGACTATTGTTCGTAAAACCCGTGGTGACGATATCGACGCCGCCTGCGGGCAACTGGCGGGTGAAGTGATCGACCGTACCAAGCGTACCCTGAAGAAGAAAATGGCCGGGGAACCTATCAACGTACGAGCGGTCTGAATCCTATAGCACCATTTTTTGTTATCTAACAGCCTGTTATGCGCAAGCGTGTCGCTGGCGGGCGTTAGCTGACGGCCGATAAGGAAATGAATGCGGGCATGAAGCTGAAACTGTGGGGTGTGTGGCTGGCGGCCGGGTTGTTGGCCGGGTGTTCCGGTTCAGCGCCGGAAAAGGAAGCACAAGTCTCTGAGGCGGGCCAGACGCGGTTGCAACTGGGCCTGGAGTACCTGCAGCAAGGCGACATGGACGCCGCGCGCCAGAACCTGGAAAAGGCGCTGGACGCGGCCCCGCAGGATTACCGCACGCAGTTGGGCATGGCGCTCTACGCGCAGCGGATCGGTGAAAATGCCGCGGCCGAACAGCGTTATCGGCAAGCGCTCAAACTTGCGCCAGGCAATGGCACCGTATTGAATAATTACGGTGCGTTTCTTTGCGGTTTAGGGCAGTATGTACCGGCGCAACAGCAGTTTAGCGCTGCGGCGCTGGCGCCCGATTATGGCCAGGTCGCCGACAGCCTGGAAAACGCAGGTTACTGTTTTCTCAAGGCCGGACAAAACGATGAGGCGCGCACGCTGTTGAGCCGCGCGCTGAAGGTCGATCCGGACAAAGGCACTCCGCTGTTGGCGGAGGCCGAAAAGCAATTTGGAGAAGGGAAGCGCGCCCAGTCGCAACTTTTATTGGATGTTTATCAGCATGTTCTGCCGGCCAGCGCCAGCAGCTTATGGTTACAGATTCGTTTCGCCGCGTTAGCCGGCCGTCAGGATAGCGTTCAACGCTATGGCAAGCAGCTAGCGCGAAGTTTTCCACAATCCAAACAGTACCAGCAGTTCTTAGCTAATGAATACTGAAGCCTCCCAAGATAAAACCGTATCCATGACGACGGGCCAGCGCCTGCGTCAGGCCCGTGAGCAACTCGGGCTGAGCCAACAGACCGTTGCAGAACGCCTGTGTCTCAAAATGTCCACCGTGCGCGATATCGAGGAAGACAGCGTGTCTGCTGACCTCGCGTCCACCTTCGTGCGCGGCTACATCCGTTCCTACGCCAAGCTGGTGCATTTGCCGGAAGACGAACTGCTGCCGATGCTGGCCAAGCAGGCGCCGTTGAAGATGGCGAAAGTGGCGCCGATGCAAAGCTTCTCGCTGGGCAAGCGCCGCAAGAAACGCGACGGCTGGCTGATGAGCTTCACCTGGCTTATCGTGTTCGTGGTGATCGGCTTGACCGGCGCCTGGTGGTGGCAAAACCACAAGGCCCAGCAGGAAGAGATCGCCACCATGGCCGATCAGTCCTCCGCGCAGCTTTCACAGAATAACGAAGGGCAGTCCGTGCCGCTGACCGACGGCAACGCCGACGCCGGCACCAACGTGCCGTTGACCGACAACAGCGCTGCGCCGGCCGATGCCGGCGCAGCGGCTCAGGCACCGGCGGCTACCGCTCAGGTGCCGGGCACGGCTCAGCAGCAGCCTGCCGTGGTGTCGCCAAGCCAGACTACCCTGCCGGAAATCACCCCGGCGGCACAAGCGCCGCTGCCGACCGCCGATGCGGGCGTGGCTGCGCCGGCGGCCGATCCGAACGCGCTGGTAATGGACTTCTCCGCCGACTGCTGGCTACAGGTGAGCGACGCGAGCGGTAAAACGCTGTTCAGCGGCACCCAGAAGAAGGGCGGCAAGCTGAACCTGGCCGGCACTGCGCCGTATAAGTTGACCATCGGCGCGCCGGCGGCAGTACAGATCCAGTATCAGGGTAAACCGGTTGATTTAAGCCGGTTCGTTAAGTCAAACCGTGTTGCTCGCCTGACCGTCGCCGCGCAGTAATCGCGCGGCCCCGGTCGTGATGTCAGAGCAGCAATGGAGAGTAAGTAATGCATAACCAAGCGCCCATCAACCGTCGAAAATCTACACGCATTTACGTCGGCAAGGTGCCTATTGGTGATGGCGCGCCGATTGCCGTGCAGTCGATGACCAACACCCGTACCACCGATGTTGAAGCAACGGTTAATCAGATCAAAGCGCTGGAGCGCGTGGGCGTCGACATCGTCCGCGTTTCGGTTCCTACCATGGACGCCGCCGAGGCGTTCAAGCTGATCAAGCAGCAGGTCAACGTGCCGCTGGTCGCCGATATCCATTTCGATTATCGCATCGCGCTGCAGGTTGCCGAATACGGCGTAGACTGCCTGCGCATCAACCCGGGCAACATCGGTAACGAATCGCGCATTCGCTCGGTGGTGGACTGCGCCCGCGACAAGAACATCCCGATTCGCATCGGCGTCAACGGCGGCTCGCTGGAGAAAGACCTGCAGGAAAAGTACGGCGAACCGACGCCGGAAGCGCTGCTGGAATCTGCCATGCGCCACGTGGACATCCTCGATCGCCTCAACTTCGATCAGTTCAAGGTCAGCGTCAAGGCGTCGGACGTGTTCCTGGCGGTGCAGTCTTACCGCCTGCTGGCCTCGCGCATCGATCAGCCGCTGCATTTGGGCATCACCGAAGCCGGCGGCGCACGCAGCGGGTCGGTCAAATCGGCCATCGGCCTGGGCATGTTGCTGTCTGAAGGCATCGGCGACACCCTGCGCATCTCGCTGGCGGCGGACCCGGTTGAAGAGGTGAAGGTCGGTTTCGATATCCTGAAGTCGCTGCGCATTCGCGCGCGCGGCATCAACTTCATCGCCTGCCCGACCTGTTCGCGTCAGGAATTCGACGTGATCGGCACGGTGAACGCGCTGGAGCAGCGCCTGGAAGACATCATCACGCCGATGGACGTTTCGATCATCGGCTGCGTGGTGAACGGCCCGGGCGAAGCGCTGGTGTCCACCATGGGCGTGACCGGCGGCCACAAGAAGAGCGGCTTCTATGAAGACGGCGTGCGCCAGAAAGAGCGTTTCGACAACGAACAGATGATCGACCAGCTGGAAGCGAAAATTCGCGCTAAGGCCGCGATGATGGACGAAAGCAACCGCATCACGGTCAACCTGCTGGAAAAATAAGCGTTATTGCTACACGGCGGGCCTGTTGGCCCGCTTGTTTATGAACCTGAAGGGCAGAAAACCGCATCCGCGTTGAATACCGGGCGGCAAAGTCCCTATAATCAGGTTCATTTTTACAGACAACGGACAGAGAACTCACGTGGCAAAGAACATTCAAGCCATTCGCGGCATGAACGACTACCTGCCGGAAGAAACGGCATTATGGCAGCGTATTGAAGGCACCCTCAAGCAGGTGCTGGGCAGCTACGGTTACAGCGAAATCCGGTTGCCGATTGTAGAGCAGACCCCGTTATTCAAACGCGCGATCGGCGAAGTGACCGACGTCGTGGAAAAAGAGATGTATACCTTCGAAGACCGCAACGGCGAAAGCCTGACGCTGCGTCCGGAAGGGACGGCTGGCTGTGTGCGCGCCGGCATCGAACATGGTCTGCTGTACAATCAGGAACAGCGTCTGTGGTACATCGGCCCGATGTTCCGCTACGAGCGCCCGCAGAAGGGCCGCTACCGTCAGTTCCATCAGCTGGGCGCGGAAGTGTTCGGCCTGCAAGGCCCGGACATCGACGCCGAGCTGATCCTGCTGACGGCCCGCTGGTGGAAAGCGCTGGGCATCGCCGAGCACGTCAAGCTGGAGCTGAACTCCATCGGTTCTCTGGAGGCGCGCGCCAACTACCGCGACGCGCTGGTGGCGTTCCTGGAGCAGCACGTCGAGGTGCTGGACGAAGACTGCAAACGCCGCATGTACAGCAACCCGCTGCGCGTGCTGGATTCCAAAAATCCTGAGGTGCAGGCGCTGTTGAACGACGCGCCGCGCCTGTCCGAGTACCTGGACGAAGAATCCCGTGCTCACTTCGCCGGTCTGTGTGAACTTTTGGCGCAGGCAGGTATCCCATATACCGTTAACGAGCGCCTGGTGCGCGGTCTGGATTACTACAACCGCACCGTGTTTGAGTGGGTAACCACCAGCCTGGGCGCGCAGGGCACCGTCTGCGCGGGCGGCCGTTACGACGGCCTGGTCGAGCAATTGGGCGGCCGTGCTACCCCGGCGGTCGGTTTCGCCATGGGCCTCGAGCGCCTGGTGTTGCTGGTGCAGGCGGTTAACCCGGAATTCAAGGCGCCGTCGGCTATCGACGTGTACGTCATCTCTTCCGGCGCGGGCACCCAGAGCGCGGCGATGCAGCTGGCTGAACAGGTGCGCGACGCGGCGCCGCAGCTGAAGCTGATGACCAATTACGGCGGCGGCAACTTCAAGAAGCAGATCACCCGTGCGGACAAATGGGGCGCGCGCATCGCGCTGATCCTGGGTGAGAGCGAAGTGGCGGCGCAGCAGGTGGTGGTGAAAGACCTGCGCAGTGGTGAACAAGAAACGCTGGCGCAAGGCGAAGTCGCTGCGCGTCTGGCTTTGATGTTAGGTTAAGGAGAAGGACACCGTGGAAGTCTATACCACTGAAAACGAACAAGTCGACGCACTGCGTCGGTTCTTTGCCGAGAACGGCAAAGCGCTGGCGGTGGGCGTGGTGCTCGGAATTGGTGCCCTGGTTGGCTGGCGTTACTGGCAGAGCCATGAAAACTCCAACATGATGGCTGCGTCGCAATCCTATCAGGAAGCCAGCGATCGTCTGGCGGCCGGCAAGCCGGATGACGTGGCTGCCGCGGAGAAATTTGTCCAGGCTAACGGCAACAGCTACGGCGTATTGGCCGCGCTGCAGTTGGCCAAGCACTTTGTCGAACAGAATGATTTCGCCAAGGCGGAACAACAACTGGCGCTGGCGCAGGGCCAGACCAAAGACGACAACCTGTTGGCAATGATCGATCTGCGTCTGGCGCGCGTCCAGCTGCAGGAGAAAAAGCTGGATGAAGCGCTGAAAACGCTGGATGGCGTGAAAGGCGAAGGCTGGGCGGCGATGATGCAGGATGTGCGCGGCGATGTGCTGCTGGCCAAGGGCGACGCCAAGGGCGCGCGCGAAGCTTACAGCAAAGGCATTGAATCCAACGCTTCTCAGGCGCTGCAGGTTCTGCTGCGCATGAAATTGAATAACTTGTCCAGCTAAGGGGAATTCCCATGCAATTGCGTAAAACACTCTTGGTCGGACTGGTTTCCGCTGCCTTGCTGAGTGGTTGCTCGCTGTTTAACAGCGAAGAAGACGTGGTTACCATGTCGCCGTTGCCGAAAGTTGAAAATCAGTTTACGCCGAACAAGGCGTGGAGCACCTCGGTGGGCGACGGTATCGGTGAGTATTACTCCCACCTGCGTCCGGCTTATCAGGACAGCACCATTTACGCCGCCGATCGCTTCGGCATCGTGAAAGCGATGGACGCCGACAGCGGCAACGAGAAGTGGAAGGTCAATCTCTCCGAGAAGACCGGTTTCTTCTCCAGCAACCTGTCTGCGCTGCTGTCGGGCGGCCTGACGGTCGCGGGTGACAAGGTTTACGTCGGCAGCGAAAAAGCGGTGGTTTACGCATTGAACACCGCCGACGGCGCCATCGCCTGGCAGACCAAAGTGGCCGGCGAAGCGATCTCCCGTCCGGTTGTCAGCGACGGCATGGTGTTGGTGCACACCTCCAACGGCATGCTGCAGGCGTTGAACGAGGCCGACGGCGCGGTAAAATGGACGGTTAACCTGGACATGCCTTCGCTGTCGCTGCGCGGTGAATCCGCGCCGGCCGTCGCCTTTGGCGCCGCCATCGTCGGCGGTGACAACGGCCGCGTCAGCGCCGTGCTGATGCAGCAGGGTCAACTGATCTGGCAACAGCGCATTTCTCAGCCGAGCGGCGCGACCGAAATCGATCGCCTGAACGACGTGGACACCACGCCGGTGATCGTTGACGGCGTGGTCTACGCGCTGGGTTACAACGGCAACCTGACGGCGCTGGATCTGCGTTCCGGTCAGATCATCTGGAAACGCGAGCTGGGTTCGGTGAACGATTTCATCGTCGACGCGGGCCGCATCTACCTGATCGACCAGAACGATCGCGTCGTCGCGCTCAGCACTGAAGGCGGCGTGACCGTGTGGACGCAGAGCGATCTGCTGCACCGCAACCTGACGCCGCCGGTGATGTATAATGGTTATCTGGTGACCGGTGACGCCGAAGGCTATCTGCACTGGATCAACACCACCGATGGCCGTTTTGTCGCCCAGCAGGAAGTGGACAGCTCCGGCTTCCTGTCTGCGCCGATGGTGGCCGGCGACAAGCTGGTCATCCAGGCTCGCGGCGGGAAAGTTTACGCTTTCACCCGCTAACGCCGCTCGTCGCAAGGCTTGAAAACGGCTCCTGAATGTTCAGGGGCCGTTTCGTATTTTTATAAGCTGCACCGCTGGTGTCTATCCACAGTGCAGTAACGCATTGATTATTAAGTAATGAGGCTTCAACAATGATACCTGTCGTCGCGCTGGTCGGGCGCCCGAATGTGGGTAAATCCACCTTGTTCAACCGTTTAACCCATACGCGCGATGCGCTGGTGGCGGATTTCCCGGGGCTGACGCGTGACCGCAAGTATGGTCGTGCTGAAATCGAAGGCAATGAATTCATCATCGTCGATACCGGCGGTATCGACGGCACCGAAGACGGCGTCGAAACGCGCATGGCCGGTCAGTCGCTGCTGGCGATCGAAGAGGCGGATATCGTGCTGTTCATGGTCGACGCCCGCGCCGGCCTGATGCCGGCGGATCAGGGCATCGCTCAGCACCTGCGCAGCCGCCAGAAGGCGACCTTCCTGGTGGCCAACAAGACCGACGGCCTGGATCCGGATACCGCCACCGCCGATTTCTACTCGCTCGGCCTGGGTGAAGTGTTCGCTATCGCCGCTTCCCACGGCCGTGGCGTGACCCAACTGATCGAACACGTGCTGGTGCCGTTCGTGCCGGAAAAACCGGAAGACGTCGAGCTGACCGAGGAAGAGGCCAACGCCGCTTACTGGGCCGAGCAAAACGGCGAAACGCTGGAAGGCGAAGAAGACGAAGAGCCGGAAGAAGAGTTCAACCCGCAGGATCTGCCGATCAAACTGGCGATCGTCGGTCGTCCGAACGTTGGTAAGTCTACGCTTACTAACCGCATCCTCGGCGAGGAGCGCGTGGTGGTGTATGACATGCCGGGCACCACCCGCGACAGCATCTACATTCCGATGGTGCGCGACGAACGCGAATATGTGCTGATCGACACCGCCGGGGTGCGTAAACGCGGCAAGGTGACCGAAACCGTCGAGAAGTTCTCGGTGATCAAAACCCTGCAGGCGATTGAAGACGCCAACGTCGTGCTGCTGGTGATCGACGCGCGTGAAGGCATCTCCGATCAGGATCTCTCGCTGCTCGGCTTTATCCTCAATAGTGGGCGCTCACTGGTGATTGCGGTCAACAAGTGGGACGGTATGAGCGAAGAAGATCGCGAGCACGTGAAAGAGATGCTCGACCTGCGTCTGGGCTTCGTCGACTTCGCGCGCGTGCACTTCATTTCCGCGCTGCACGGCAGCGGCGTCGGCAACCTGTTCGAATCGGTGCAGGAAGCCTACGAGTGCGCAACCCGCCGCGTAAATACCTCGATGCTGACCAAAATCATGCAGATGGCGGTTGACGATCACCAGCCGCCGTTGGTGCGCGGCCGCCGCGTGAAGCTGAAATATGCCCACGCCGGCGGTTACAACCCGCCGATCGTGGTGATCCACGGCAACCAGGTCAGCGATCTGGCCGATTCGTACAAACGCTATCTGATGAACTACTTCCGCCGCTCGCTGAACGTGATGGGGACGCCGATCCGCATCCAGTTCAAAGAGGGGGACAACCCGTTCGCCGGCAAACGCAACCTGCTGACGCCGACCCAGATGCGTAAGCGCAAGCGCCTGATGAGCCACCTGAAAAAGAGCAAGTAATCGCTCATGTGGGGCGCGGCAGTGATGCCGCGCCCCTTTTTTATTGGCCCGAAATCGTTTTATTATCTGAAGATTACCTCGCCTGCCTGAAGGAACACCATGTCCTGGGAAACCTGGAGTTTTGCGTTTAACGTCACCGTGCCGAATCTGTTGATGATGCTGCTGGGGATCCTGCTGCGCCATTGGCGCCTGATGGATGACCGCTTTGTCGACGGCGCGACCCGCCTGGTGTTCAATCTGGCGCTGCCGTGCCTGCTGTTTTTCAGCATCGCCACCAACCACCCGCAGCTGCTCGGCAACCTGCCGCTGGTGCTGTTTGGCGCGGTCGGCACGCTGGCGACCTTCCTGCTCTTGGAGCTGGCCGCCAAGTGGCTGGTGAAAGAGCCGCGTGAGCGCGGGGTGTTCGTACAGGGCGGTTTCCGCGCCAATACCGCCATCGTCGGCCTGGCCTACGCCATGACCGCCTATGGCAGCGAAGGGATTGCGCTCGCCTCGCTGTACCTGACGGTGACGGTGATCCTGTTCAACATACTGTCGGTCATCACCCTCACGCGCAGCCTGCAGGGCGGGCAGGGCAAGAAAATCAGCCACCTGTCTTTGCTGCGCAGCATCGTTACCAATCCGCTGATCATTGGCCTGGTGTGCGGGCTGCTGTATGCGCAAACCGGGCTGGGCATCCCGGCCGTGATCCGCCAGACCGGCAGCTATATTTCCGCGCTGTCGCTGCCGCTGGCGCTGCTGTGCACCGGCGCCAGCCTGGATTTTCGCGCCATGTTCCGCTCGTCCAACGTGGCGGCGCTGTCGTCGGCGGCCAAGCTGTTTCTGGTGCCGTGCCTGATGACGCTGGCCGGCTGGCTGTGCGGGTTTCAGGGGGCGGCGCTGGGCATTATCTTCCTGTTTTCCGCCACGCCGACCGCTTCGGGCAGCTATGTGATGACGCGCGCCATGGGCGGCAACGCCACGCTGGCGGCCAACATTATCGCCATCACCACCGTCGGTTCGTTCTTCACCACCGCGTTGGGGATCTATTTCTTGCGCTCATGGGGCGCGATTTAACCTGGAGTCGTTATGGAAGCGCACTGTCCGCACTGCCGTCAGACCATGAAGTGGGTAGCGGGTCACTACCATTGTGAAGCCTGTCAGCACGATTATCGGCAGCTGGCGAGCTGCCCGGAGTGCGGGCAGCCGCTGCAAGAATTGAAAGCCTGCGGGGCGGTGGATTACCTGTGCCAGAACGGGCACGGGCTGATCTCCAAAAAACGGGTGAATTTCAGCTATCAGCCGCTGTAAGCCCTCACTCATCCACCTGGCCGGTTTTCCACAGATCCACCAGCGCCTGCGGCGCGCTGCTTTCCGGGATTAACAGCACGATCTCAGTGCTCAGGGTGGGGCTGGTGTAGTTGATTTGCACGCGGTAGTAGCGCTGGTCGCCGCAGCCGGGGGAGGTGGGCTGGCCTTCTTCCTGCGCATAGGGCAGCGTCTGGTTCAGCAACTGATTCAGGCGCTGCCGCTGCTCCGGCGTGATATCGGCCAGCGCGATGCGGCGCTGGCCCGCCAGTTTGGGAATGTAGGCGAAGCCCCCCTCGCGCGCCAGCTCAATGACCGTATCCTGATTGAGCGTCGGCAGCGGTTTCATTATTCCACCCCCACCTGATGCCAGGCTTGCTGCACCTTGTCCGCCACGCTCTGGTCGAAACGCGCTAGCGCATGTTTCACCGTGGCGCGGGCGAAGGTGGCGAAGTCGGCGTTTTGCGGCAGCGCTTTGTCGCACACCGTGTCATACCAGACGTAGCCGGCTTTCTCCCAGGCGAAGCCGCCCAGCGCCGTCGCCGCCAGGTAGAAGGCGCGGTTGGGGATACCGGAGTTGAGGTGCACACCGCCGTTGTCTTCCTTGGTCTGGATATAATCTTTCATGCTGGCGGGCTGCGGGTCTTTGCCCAGCAGCGGATCGTCGTAGGCGGTGCCGGGTGCCGACATCGAGCGCAGCCCTTTGCCTTTGATGCCCTTGGCGAGCAGCCCGGCGCCTATCAGCCAGTCGGCTTTATCGGCGGTTTGCTGCAGGTGGAACTGCTTGACCAACGAGCCGAATACGTCGGACAACGACTCGTTGAGCGCCCCGGACTGCTGGTAGTAGATCAGCCCGGCTTCGCTCTCGGTCACGCCGTGCGCCAGCTCGTGGCCGACCACGTCGATGGCGATGGTGAAGCGGTTGAAGATCTCGCCGTCGCCGTCGCCGAACACCATCTGCTGGCCGTTCCAGAAGGCGTTCTGGTACTCCTTGCCGTAGTGCACGCTGCCAACCAGCGGCAGCCCCTGGTTATCCAGTGAATTGCGGCGGTAGGCCTGCCAGAAGAAATCGTAGGTGACGCCGAGATAGTCGTAGGCCTCGTCCACCGCCACGTCGTGGTTGCTGGGCTGGCCCTCTTTGCGCACCTGTTTGCCGGGCAGCTGGGTGCCGTTCTTGGCGTCGTAGATATCGCGGAGCGCTTCGCCGGCTCGGGCGTTTTTCTCGGTCGGCGAACGCAGCGGCTTGTTGCCGAGCAGGCTTTGCACGTGGTTCAGCGTGTGCAGCGCGCAGTCGCGCTGCGGGGCGTTGCCGTGTTCAATGATGCGGCGCAGCATGTAGGGAGGAATGACGGAACGCATGCGCTGGGCTGGCATAGTGGCTCTCCTTAGGCAAAAATTTTACCTCATCGAATGAATGCACTGTGCCTAAGTGTAGCCTACTCGTCATAAAGCCTGTGGTCATGCGTGCTCACCGCCGGCGCGGTCTTGTGCGGGCTGATGCGCCGCACCGAGGCGCGCACCGCCAGCCGGCCGTGCAGCAGCAGATTGCACGGCGGCGCGTCGGCGCGCAGCATGCGCCGCTGCAGCAGTTGGATCGCCTCGTAGCCCAGCTCATCGCGCGGAACCTGCACCGAGGTCAGCGGCACATCGTGGATTTCCGCCAGGTTGAAGCCGTCGGTGCTCATCACCGAGACGTCGCCCGGCACGCTCAGCCCCCGCTTGTTGAGCGCCTTGACCGCCCCGACCGCCATGTAGTCGCCGCCGGCCAGGATCGCCGTCGGCAGCGGGGAGTGGCCGAGGAGGCCGTCGAGATAGGTGGTCAGCGCCTGCTCGGCCTCTTCGCCGCCGAAGCCCGAGGTGGTGACCAGATGGCGGCCGTCGTCGAACGGCAAATGATGCCGGGCGTAGGCCTGCCGGATGCCCGCCAGCCGCAGCTCCATGGTGTGGCGGCGCAGACACTGCAAATTGAGGATATGGCTGTGCCCCTGCTGGAACAGGTAGCTGGCGGAGTAATCACCGATCAGCTGATGATCCGGTGAGACGCTGTCCAGCCGCATCTGCCGATCGCTGCAGTTGATCAGCACGCAGGGCTTGTGCAGATCGGCGGCCAGGGTGTGGATATGCTCGTCGTCGATGCCGATGATCAGCGCCGCTTCGGTGTGCGGGTCGCTCATCTTTTCCAGAAACAGCGCGCCGTCGCTGTGTTGCTCTTCCAGCCCGCAGTAGCGGATGCGCACCTCGTGCTCCATCAGCGCGGCGGCGATACCCTGAATGACCTTGTAGTAGAAGATGTCGGTGCGCACGTCGAACGCGCGCTGCGGCGCGAACACCATCACGTTGTTCAGCATCAGCCGGCCGCTGGAAATACCCTGCAGAATGCCGTTTTGCTGCGCACAGTCCAGCACCTTGCGGCGCGCCTCGGCGCTGGTGTTGGCCTTGCCCGCCAGCACGCGGGAAACGGTGCTGATCGACAACCCGGTTTGGCGAGCGATCTCCTGAATTTTCAGCTTTCCGTTCATTCTGTGATCTCCTTCAAATTCGTCCATGAGAATATTTTCACCGCGGATTTTCAGCGTCTTGACCGGCTTTCATGCCCATTATGACTATTTTTTCACCCGCCTGTGAAAATCTTTGCAAAAAACCCCGTTTCGCTACGCGCTCTCGCTGAGTAGTCTGCATTGGTACACCAATTTTAGCGACCTGTCAGTCCAATTTTAACGGTGTGCGAAAAAGAAAACAAAAAATAAATCATGGGGTTGTGATTGTCTGTCGGCCAATGATACGGCGCCGACCCGTTTTCACCGTCCCTTGTTTGATAGCACAACGTACCCTACTAAAACGCGCGTTGCCGTCGCCGGCGGCCGCGGGGAGAGAACCGATGAGTGTGGAGGTCAATCAGGCGGTCGCGCAGAGCGGCCGGCGCAAGTTCAAATCGCTGCGCTGGTGGATGCTGGCGCTGTTCTTGCTGGGCGTCACGGTCAACTACATCACCCGTAACTCGCTGGGCATTTTGGCGCCGGAGCTGAAAACCAGCCTGAACATGAGCACCGAGCAATATGCCTGGGTGGTGGCGTCGTTCCAGCTGGCTTACACGGTGTTTCAGCCGATCTGCGGCTGGCTGATCGACGTTATCGGCCTGAAGATGGGCTTTCTGATCTGCGCCGGCATTTGGGCGGTGGTATGCATGCTGCACGCCGGCGCCGGCAGCTGGCTGCAACTGGCCATTCTGCGCTTCTTCATGGGGGGCGCGGAGGCGGCGGCCACCCCGGCTAACGCCAAGGCGATCTCCGACTGGTTCCCGAAGAAGGAGCGGCCGATCGCCGCCGGCTGGGCGGGCGTCGGTTTCTCCATCGGCGCCATGCTGGCCCCGCCGATCATCGTCATCGCCCACGTCTCCTTCGGCTGGCAGGGCGCCTTCCTGTTCTCCGGCGGGCTGGCGCTGATCTGGGTGGTGCTGTGGTGGCTGTTCTACCACTCGCCGCAGCAGCACCCGAACCTCAGCCAGCAAGAGCTGGATCTGATCCGCGAAGACAACGAGCCGGTGCTGCCGAAGCTGCCGTTCCTCACCTCGTTGGCCAGCCTGTGCAAGAACAAGAAGTTCTACGGCATCGCCATCCCGGCCTTTCTCGCCGAACCGGCCTGGGCGGTCTTCAGCTTCTGGGTGCCGCTGTACCTGGCTACCGAACGCGGCATGGATCTGAAACAGATCGCGATGTTTGCCTGGCTGCCGTTCCTGGCGGCGGATATCGGCAGCGTCGCCAGCGGCTATCTCACCACCCTGTACCGCAAATGGTTCGGCTGCAGCCGCGTCAACTCGGTGGTCGCCAGCTCGGTGACCGGCGCTTTCCTGATGGTGTCGCTGGCGTTCGTGGCGATCACCCAAGATCCCTATGTGGCGATCGCGCTGATCTCGATCGGCGGCTTCGGCCATCAGGTGATCTCCTGCATGCTCAGTGCGCTGGTGGTGGAGTCGTTCGATAAAAACCAGATGGCGACGGTCAATGGTATGCGCGGCTCCAGTGCCTGGATCGCCAGCTTCCTGTTCACGCTGCTGATCGGCGCGGTATCCGACACCATCGGCTTCAACCCGCTGTTCATCGCCATGGGTTTCTTCGACCTGATCGGCGCCCTGTTCCTGATTGCCCTGATCGCCGAACGCGGCGGTAAGAAAACACCTTCACACAGCTAAGTGGAATGCTTATGAAAACCTTGAAAAACTGGACGTTGGCGGCGCAGCATGCCGACCACGTTGAGCTGCTGGTCGATGAACGCCACCGTTTCTGCCTGTACGTGCTGGAAAACGATCTGTTCCGCGTGTTGATCAAACGTGAGGGCGAGCTGGCGCTGGATCGCACCTGGAGCATCGCGCTGCAGGAGGATGTGCCCTGGGAGGGGCGCGATCGGCTCAGCGTCGTCGGCTTCAGCCTGCCGGGCTATCAGCTGCGCCAGGAGGGCGATCGGCTGGTGGTCAGCACGCCGCGGCTGCGTGTGACGGTTCATCAGCCGCTGTGGCTGGAATGGGAGTACTGCAACGCCGCCAGCGAATGGCGGTCGCTGGCAGCGGACCGGCCGACCAGCGCCTACCTGCTCAATGCGCACGGCGACGGCGTGGCGCACTACCAGCGCCGTTTCGCCGATGAGCGCTATTACGGCCTGGGGGAAAAAGCCGGCGATCTGGAACGCACCGGCCGCCGCTTCGAGATGCGCAATCTGGACGCGATGGGCTACAACGCCGCCAGCACCGACCCGCTGTACAAACACATTCCGTTTACCATCACCCGCGGGCCGGAGGCGAGCTTCGGCCTGTTCTACGACAACCTGAGCAACTGCTGGCTGGATCTGGGCAACGAGATCGACAACTACCACGCGGCCTATCGCCGCTATCAGGCCGAAGCGGGCGATCTGGATTACTACCTGTTCCTCGGGCCGAAGGTAGTGGACGTCACCAAGGCCTTCGTGCGCCTGACCGGCCGCACCCACTTCGGGCCGAAGTGGAGCCTGGGCTACAGCGGCTCGACCATGCACTACACCGACGCGCCGGATGCCCAGCAGCAGCTGCAGCAGTTCATCGCGCTGTGCCGTCAACACGCCATTCCCTGCGACTCCTTCCAGCTGTCGTCGGGCTACACCTCGATCAACAACAAGCGCTACGTGTTCAACTGGAATTACGACAAGGTGCCGCAGCCCAAGCAATTGAGCCAGGCGTTTCACGACGCCGGTCTCAGGCTGGCGGCTAACATCAAGCCGTGCCTGCTGCAGGATCACCCGCAGTATCAGGCGGTGGCGGCGCAGGGGCTGTTTATCCGCGATTCGCAAAGCGACGCGCCCGAGCGCTCCAGCTTCTGGGACGATGAGGGATCGCATCTCGACTTCACCAACCCGGCGGCGGTGCGCTGGTGGCAGCAGGGCGTCACGCAGCAGCTGCTGGAGATGGGCATCGACTCGACCTGGAACGACAACAACGAATACGAAGTGTGGGACGGTGAAGCGCGCTGCCACGGTTTCGGGCGGCCGATTGCCATCAAGCACATCCGCCCGGTGATGCCGCTGCTGATGATGCGCGCCTCGATGGAGGCCCAGCAGCGCTTCGCACCGCAGAAGCGGCCGTATCTGATCTCGCGCTCCGGCTGCGCCGGCATGCAGCGCTACGTGCAGACCTGGAGCGGCGACAACCGCACCAGCTGGCAGACGCTGCGCTACAACATCCGCATGGGGCTGGGCATGAGCCTGTCCGGGCTGTATAACCTCGGCCACGACGTCGGCGGCTTCTCCGGCGACAAACCGGACGCGGAGCTGCTGGTGCGCTGGGTGCAAAACGGCGTGATGCATCCGCGTTTCACCATTCATTCCTGGAACGACGACGCCACGGTCAACGAGCCCTGGATGTACCCGGCCGCCACCCCGGCGGTGCGCGAGGCGATCAACCTGCGTTACCGGCTGCTGCCGTATTTCTATACCCTGCTATGGCAGGCCTGCGCCGACGACGAGCCGATGCTGCGCCCGACCTTCCTCGATCATGAACAGGATGCGCGCACCTTCGGCGAGAGCGACGATTTTCTGATCGGTCGCGATCTGCTGGTGGCCAGCGTAGTGGAGCCGGGGCAGCGCCGGCGTTCGGTGTATCTGCCGGACAACGGTGAGGGCTGGTACTGCTTCTACAGCGGCCAGTGGTTCGGCGGCGGCCAGACGGTGACGCTGGCGGCGCCGCTGGAGCGTCTGCCGCTGCTGGTGCGCGCCGGGGCGGCGCTGCCGCTGTCGCAGCGGTTGGCGCATGTGGACGTGGCCGCCGACGATCGGCGCGAGCTGCGGCTGTTTCCGCTCAAGGGCTGCGGTGCAAGTAGTGGGTTGTTGTTTGAGGACGACGGTGAAAGCGAAGGCTGGCGGCAGGGCGATGCGCTGTGGCTGCGCTGGGAAATGCGCTGCGACAATCAGCGCATCATGCTGGATATCACGACGGAAGGGCGTTTCCGCCCGGCCTGGCGCACGTTGGCGCTCAGCCTGCCGGAAGGCGAGACGCGCGCGCTGTGGGTAAACGGCGAACCGGGCGAGCGTTTTACGCTGGAGTAGGGGTTACTCGGCCGCGCGTTTCTTGCGCGGCTTCTTGGCGACGGTGATGGTTTTCACCTCGCTTTCCACCCAGCCGTCCTGCAGGCGGGTTTTCAGCAGTTCGCCGACCTGCGCCTGTTTGGTGGTTTTCAGCAGCTCACCGCGCGGGGTTTGCGTCACGCTGTAGCCGCGCGCCAGCGTCGCCAGCGGGCTGACGGTTTCCAGCTGGCTGCAGGCCACGCCGAAGCGCTGGCGGTAGGCGTTGAGCTGCCGCTCCATCGCCTGCTGCAGGCGGTATTCCTGCTGCTGTACGCGCTGTTGGTAGCGGTGAATGCGGCCCTGCGGCTGCACCTGCGCCAGCCGCTGCTGGGCGCGTTCGCTGCGGCGGGCGGCCAGGCGCAGCTGTTGCTGCATGCCGTCTTCCATCCGGCGCTGCAGCTTGAACAGCAGCGTCTGCTGGCGCGCCAGGCGTAGATGCGGATGCTGCTGCTGTAAACGGTGGTGAATGCGGGTGAACTGCTGCTGGCGCTGCGCCAGATAGTAATCCATCGCCATCTCCAGCCGCTGCTGCTGCGACTGCAGCTGGCGCAACAGCTCAAGCTGATTGCGGCTGACCAGTTCGGCGGCGGCGGAAGGGGTCGGCGCGCGCAGATCGGCGACGAAATCGGCGATGGTGACGTCGGTTTCATGGCCGACGGCGCTGACGATCGGAATGCGGCTGGCGAAGATCGCCCGTGCCACGCGTTCGTCGTTGAAGCTCCACAGATCTTCCAGCGAACCGCCACCGCGGCCGACGATCAGCACGTCGCATTCGTCGCGGCGGTTGGCGGTCTCGATGGCGCGCACGATCTGCATCGGCGCTTCTGCGCCCTGCACCGAGGTGGGGTAGATGACGATCGGCAGCGACGGATCGCGCCGCTGCAAGACCTGCAGAATATCGTGCAGCGCCGCGCCGCTGGCGGAGGTGATCACCCCGACGCTTTTGGCCGGGGCGGGCAGCGGCTGCTTGAACTGCTGATCGAACAGCCCTTCGGCGCTCAGGCGCTGTTTCAGCTGCTCGAACTGTTGCTGCAGCAGGCCGTCGCCGGCGGGCTGCATGCTCTCGGCGATCAGCTGGTAGTCGCCGCGCGGTTCATACAGCGTGATGCTGGCGCGCACCAGGACCTGCTGGCCGTTTTGCGGCCGGAAGGTGACGCGGCGGTTGCTGTTGCGGAACATTGCGCAGCGCACTTGGGCGCGGTCGTCTTTCAGCGTGAAATACCAGTGGCCGGAGGCGGGCTGGGAGAGGTTGGAGATCTCGGCGGAGAGCCAAATCTGCCCCATTTCCATTTCCAGCAGTTGGCGAACCGTCTGATTGAGGCGGCTTACGGTAAAAATGGAAGGCGAAACAGGTAGCGACATGTGACCCAGATCAAATTTCAAAACAATCACTTAATTGGTCGATACTACATGGCTGAAAAAGGTAATCAAGACTTTTTGCAAGAAAGTGCTGGAGGCAACCGATTCCGCTCTGTATAATGCCGCGGCAATATTTTATCTTTTTCACAGCCCACCCTGGTGAGATATTGCCCATGCTACGTATCGCTAAAGAAGCTCTGACGTTTGACGACGTCCTCCTGGTTCCAGCCCACTCCACGGTTCTGCCTAACACCGCAGAGCTCGGCACTCAACTGACCAAAACCATCCGCCTGAACATCCCTATGCTGTCCGCAGCCATGGATACCGTTACCGAATCCGGCCTGGCCATCGCGCTGGCGCAGGAAGGCGGCCTGGGCTTCATCCACAAAAACATGTCCATCGAGCGCCAGGCTGAAGAAGTCAGCCGCGTGAAGAAACATGAAAGCGGCGTAGTTACCGACCCGCAGACCGTTACCCCATCCACCACGCTGCAGGAAGTGAAAGAGCTGACCGCCCGCAACGGCTTCGCCGGTTACCCGGTCGTCACCGAAGACAACGAGCTGGTTGGCATCATCACCGGCCGCGACGTGCGCTTCGTGACCGATCTGACCCAGCCGGTCACCGCGGTCATGACGCCAAAAGATCGCCTGGTCACCGTGAAAGAAGGTGAAGCGCGCGACGTGGTGCTGCAGAAGATGCACGAAAAGCGCGTAGAAAAAGCGCTGGTGGTGGATGACAGCTTCCACCTGCTGGGCATGATCACCGTTAAAGACTTCCAGAAAGCGGAACGTAAGCCGAACGCGTGTAAAGACGAGCACGGCCGTCTGCGCGTAGGCGCGGCGGTCGGCGCCGGCGCCGGCAACGAAGAGCGCGTTGACGCGCTGGTGGCGGCAGGCGTTGACGTCCTGCTGATCGATTCCTCGCACGGCCACTCCGAAGGCGTGCTGCAGCGCATCCGCGAAACCCGCGCCAAATACCCGGATCTGCAGATCGTCGGCGGCAACGTCGCGACCGCTGCGGGCGCCAAAGCGCTGGCTGAAGCCGGCGTGAGCGCGGTGAAAGTGGGTATCGGCCCAGGCTCCATCTGCACCACCCGCATCGTGACCGGCGTGGGCGTACCGCAGATCACCGCCATCGCCGACGCGGTGGAAGCGCTGGAAGGCACCGGCATCCCGGTTATCGCCGATGGCGGCATCCGCTTCTCCGGCGACATCGCCAAAGCGATCGCCGCGGGCGCATCCTGCGTGATGGTCGGCTCCATGCTGGCGGGCACCGAAGAATCCCCGGGCGAAATCGAGCTGTATCAGGGCCGTTCGTTCAAATCTTACCGCGGCATGGGCTCGCTGGGCGCGATGTCCAAAGGCTCTTCCGACCGTTACTTCCAGACCGATAACGCTGCCGACAAACTGGTGCCGGAAGGTATCGAAGGCCGCGTGGCCTATAAAGGCATGCTGAAAGCCATCGTGCACCAGCAGATGGGCGGCCTGCGCTCCTGCATGGGCCTGACCGGCTGCGCCACCATCGACGATCTGCGCACCAAGGCGGAGTTCGTGCGCATCAGCGGCGCCGGCATTCAGGAAAGCCACGTGCACGACGTGACCATCACCAAAGAGTCGCCGAACTACCGCATGGGCTAATGCCTTAACCTCTCCTGAGTGAGAGGCCGGGGTGGGGCGTTAAGCCCCATCCCGAAACACACATTTTCGCTCTTTTTCTCTTGTTGCTGGAATTCGCCTCACATGACACAAAATATCCATAAGCATCGCATCCTGATACTGGACTTCGGTTCGCAATACACCCAACTGGTCGCCCGCCGCGTGCGCGAAATCGGCGTTTACTGCGAACTGTGGGCCTGGGACGTTAGCGAAGAGCAGATCCGCGAATTCAACCCAAGCGGCATCATCCTGTCCGGCGGCCCGGAAAGCACCACCGAAGCCGGCAGCCCGCGCGCCCCGGACTACGTGTTCAACGCCGGCGTGCCGGTGCTGGGCGTGTGCTACGGCATGCAGACCATGGCGATGCAGCTGGGTGGCCATGTGCAGGGTTCCAACGAACGCGAGTTCGGCTACGCGCAGGTGGAAATCGTCAAAGAGAGCGCGCTGCTGCGCGACATCGAAGACGCCATCAGCCCGGCCGGCAAACCGCTGCTGGACGTGTGGATGAGCCACGGCGACAAAGTGACCGCGATCCCGTCCGACTTCGTGACCATCGCCAGCACCGACACCTGCCCGTTCGCCATTATGGCCAACGAAGAAAAACGCTTCTACGGCGTGCAGTTCCACCCGGAAGTGACCCACACCCGTCAGGGCCAGCGCATGCTGGAGCGTTTCGTACTGGACATCTGCCAGTGTGAAGCCCTGTGGACCCCGGCCACCATCATCGAAGATGCGGTTGAGCGCATCCGCGAGCAGGTGGGTGAAGACCACGTGATCCTCGGCCTGTCCGGCGGCGTCGACTCCTCCGTGACCGCGATGCTGCTGCACCGCGCCATCGGCAAACGCCTGACCTGCGTGTTCGTCGACAACGGCCTGCTGCGCCTGAACGAAGCCAAGCAGGTGATGGAAATGTTCGGCGACCACTTCGGCCTGAACATCGTGCACGTCGAAGCGGAAAACCGCTTCCTGACCGCACTGGCGGGCGTGGATGAGCCGGAAGCCAAGCGTAAAATCATCGGCCGCGTGTTCGTTGAAGTGTTCGACGAAGAAGCCTGCAAGCAAGAGCAGGTGAAATGGCTGGCACAGGGCACCATCTACCCGGACGTGATCGAATCCGCCGCTTCCGCCACCGGCAAAGCGCACGTGATCAAGTCGCACCACAACGTGGGCGGCCTGCCGAAAGAGATGAAGCTGGGCCTGGTCGAGCCGCTGAAAGAGCTGTTCAAAGACGAAGTGCGCAAGATCGGCCTGGAGCTGGGCCTGCCGTACGACATGCTGTTCCGTCACCCGTTCCCGGGCCCGGGTCTGGGCGTGCGCGTGCTGGGCGAAGTGAAGAAAGAGTACTGCGATCTGCTGCGCCGCGCCGACGCCATCTTCATCGAAGAGCTGCACAAGGCCGACCTGTACAACAAAGTCAGCCAGGCGTTCACCGTGTTCCTGCCGGTGCGTTCGGTCGGCGTGATGGGCGACGGCCGCAAATACGACTGGGTGGTCTCCCTGCGTGCGGTAGAAACCATCGACTTCATGACCGCGCACTGGGCGCACCTGCCGTATGACTTCCTCGGCCGCGTCTCCAACCGCATCATCAACGAAGTGGACGGCATCTCCCGCGTGGTGTACGACATCAGCGGCAAGCCACCGGCGACGATTGAGTGGGAGTGATTTAACACTTCCTGCAGCCTGTTCGTAACTAGGCCGTAGTGACTAAGACCCTCTGTTTTTACAGGGGGTTTTTCTTTATTTGGCCATATCTTTTCCGCCATGCTTCCAGCCTTGGGTAAAGCCGAACATTGTTTGTGGTCGAAATATGGCCTATGTTCAGACCTTGGTATGATTGATAGCGACTGGGATACGATGAAAGTAGAGACCATCAACTACGTTATAGAATCCTATGAGCAGCAGAAGCGAGAGAACGCCATTGCTCTGCTGAAATTACTGATACTGTCAGCGAAGGATAAAGCGGAAGGGCGTGTGTTCTCGAAGGAACAGCTGTTGGATGGGCTTTAAGCATTACAGTGCTCAACATTAAGGGATTGCATTGGAACAGCAGGTGGCCTTTGAGCACACGCGTACCGTAAGGCACTGTATTGACTCCATTGTCACACCATCAGGACATCCAGCAGCTGCTGTTTAAGCGATTCATCATGCCCTGATAGCCCGAGGGCTGCCTAACCCTCGTTTACCTGCAAGTGAAAGACTTTGGGGATCGCATCACCCGTCCTGCTCATCATACTTGCGCTGGCACTCCTGAATCGCCTCAATATTTCCTAACGTCCAGTCGAACAGTACCGAGAACGGCCCCTGCAGGGATTTGCCGAGCGGCGTCAGCGAATACTCGACGCCAAGCACCCGCCCATCCAAGACTTTGCGATGCACCATGCCGTTGCGTTCCAGTTTGCGCAGGGTCTGGGTCAGCACGCGTTGCGTGACGCCATCCAGACGGCGCTTGATAGCGTTGAAACGCTGCGGCTCGCGCAGCACTTCCAGCACCATCATGGACCATTTATCGGCAATCTGATCGAGCACGATGCGGCTTGGGCAGTCGGCGCGGTAAACAACATCGGTCTTATCCATCGGTATCCTCCTGCATCCCTGGGATGCTTAAGGGGCGTAATTGACGCCAGGTATGCAAAGTATACCATTTGAAACAGGGCACGAATAACCCGCACTTGTACCCCAGGTAAAAGGACATTGAGATGACAGATACAGATTTCAGCAAACTCAGGCTGTCTTATGCGCACGGCGTGATGACGATCGCTATCGATAACCCACCGGTAAACGTGCTTGATGTGGCGCTGATGTCGGAAATCAGCCGTTTATTGCTCGCGGTGCGTGACGATCCGGATACGCGCGTGTTGGTGTTCCAGAGCGCGAACCCAGCGTTCTTTATTGCTCACGTCGACATGACCTTGATCGATGAGCCGCACGCTTTCGACGAACTGGCGAGCAACGCGCCGGAGGGGCTAAATCCGTTCCAGGCGTTTGGTGAACTGCTGCGCAGCCAGCCGCAGGTCACTCTCGTTAAGCTGGCCGGGTTGGCGCGCGGCGGTGGCGCCGAGTTTGTGGCGGCGGCCGATATGGCTTTCGCGGCACGGGAAACGGCGGGACTGGCCCAGTGCGAGGCCTTGATGGGCATTACGCCCGGCGGTGGCGCGACGCAGTACCTGACGAGCCGAATGACGCGCGGCCGCGCTCTGGAAGTGATCCTGGGCGCCGACCTTATCGATGCCGCTACCGCAGAACGTTATGGCTGGATTAACCGCGCCTTGCCTGCTGCCGAGCTGGATGATTTCGTCGATCGGTTAGCGCGCAACATCGCGGCATTGCCTGCGGGCGTGATTGCGGCGGCCAAGCAGGCGATGCCTGCACCGGATCTGCAGGCCGGTTTTTATCGCGAGCACGACGCCTGGGCGGGATTGTTCGCACGCCCGGCCGCGGAGCGGTTGATTCGCGGCGGGCTGAAGGCCGGTGCGCAAACCCCGGAGGGGGAGCGCAACCTTGAAGGCCTGCTGCGGCATCTTGCCCGCTAAGGCACCGCCTCGCGCTAGCCGGCCCCCCACTGCGTCAGCAGCGCATGCAGCCTGGCCGGCTCCAGCGGTTTGCGCAGCACCAGATAGCCTTCCTGCTCGGCCTCTTGCAATATCTGTGAGTTGAACTCGCCGCTGACCATCGCGCCGCTCACGTTCGGCAGGCGTTCGAACAGCGCTTTCAGGATGTCGAAACCGCTCTCGCCGGAGCGCAGGCGCTGGTCGCACAGCACGGCGAACGGCGTAAAACCGTCGTCGACAATGGCGAAGGCTTCCTCGGCGGAGGCCGCGCAGCGCACGGTGATGCCCCAGGTGCTCATCAGGCTCTCCCAGGCGGAGGTCACCAAGGGATCGTCGTCCACCACCAGGCAGGCGCCGCGCAGCGGCGCATAGCGGATGGGCGTGGCGGTGTTGTCGTAGGCAGCCGCGGTTTCCGGCGCTTTGTCTTCGCCGATGTATTGCGTGAAGCGCATCCAGAAGCGCGAACCTTTGCCTTCGACGGAGTGCATGCCGTACTTTACCTTCATCAGCTTGGCGCAGCGCGCCACCACCGCCAGCCCCAGCCCGTGGCCGGCGCTGTCGATTTTCCACGCCAGTTCGGGGCGGTAGTAAGGGGAGAAGATTTTGCTTTTCTCTTCGTCGGCGATGCCCACGCCGGTGTCCCACACTTCCACCAGGCACTCGGCGCCGCGCGGGCGGATAGCGATCAGCACGCCGCCCTGCTGCGTGTAGCGCAGGGCGTTTTGGATCAGGTTAATCAGCGATTGCCGCACCAGCAGCGGATCGCCCATCACGCTGATGCGCCGTTTGGGCCGCCAGGTGCGCAGCGCCAGAGAGCGGCTGTTGGCCTCTTCGCGGAACAGGGTGATCACCGAGTCGAGCAGGGCGCCGATATCCACATGGGTGGCGGCGGTGCGCACGTTGCCGGATTCGATCTTGCTGAGATCGAGCAGTGAATTGAACATCAAATGCACCGAACGCACGCTCTGCTGCAGATCCAGCAGCTGCGGCGTCAGGCTGTCGTCGCGGTTTTTGTGGATGATGGCTTCGATCAGAAAGCCCATAGCGTGCACCGGCTGGCGCAGATCGTGGCTGGCGGTGGTCAGGAACTGGTTCTTGTCCAGCAGCGCCTGTTCCGCCTCCTCTTTAGCCTGGCGGAACTGCTCCGCCAGGCGCGAGCTTTGTTCTTCGAGCAACGCCTGCTGGATAAAGAACGCATGCGAGGTTAACGCGTGGCGGTAAATGGCGAAGCCGTACAGCAAGTTCAGCATCAGCACGATGAACATCACGTCTTCCAGCCGGCAGATGATGCCGAGGTTCAGCAGCCCCCAGGAGGCGAAGAAAAAGCGGGTAAAGGTGCTGATAACCGGCGTCAGATGCGTTGCGTTGGCGGCGACGATCGCGGCGATGCTGATATTGAGCAGCAGAAAAAAGTCAAAGTTATGGGTCTGCGGCGTAATTAAATAGAGTGATGAGATCCCCAGCCCGTGAATAAAGGCCACCTTATTAATGCGCGGCAGCCAGCGGCGCAGCACGGTGTCTTCATCATTTTCCTTGGCCTCATGCAGGTAGCGGCGGTGCCATATTCGGATCGCCACGGCGCATAGCAGGTAAACGATGATCCAGGTAATGGTGGGGCCGAGTTCATCACCCAGCAAATAAATCCAGATGGCGAACGGGATGCCGACGAAAGGCACGGCGGTGAAACTGAATACCAGCCGCATGAAGGTGTTGTCCAGCAGGCGGATCTGCGCGCGTGGGGAGATACCATCATTTTGTAAATTCTGGAAAAACCTCATGACGACGGATCCCGTTTGCCGTGCAACAGCGTGATGGCTTCTACCCGGCTGTTGACGCCGATCTTTTTCAATATATTGCTGATATGTTCTTTGACGGTAGGTTCGGAAATAGAGAGCTGCGTCGCGATTCTTTTATTTGGCAGGCCGCGCAACATCATGGTTAATACGTCGATTTGCCTCGGCGTTAAATTGAATTTATTTAAATGGTCATGGCTGCTTTTAATAGCGGATTCATTTCCCTCCGGGAACCACTCCTGATTATTATTTAGCGCAAAAACCGCCCTGGCGAATAATTCAGGTGGCTCGTTTTTTAATACGAATCCGTGCCCGCCGGCATTGTGCACTTTCTGCCAGATATCGTTATTCTCGTCGCCGCTGACCACTAAAATCCGTACCTGCGGATAACGTTGTTTTACTTCTTTGAGTAATTTCAACGCTGTACCGGAAGAGAGCCAAAAATCAATCACCAGTAAACGCGGCGGGCCATTTTCCCTAATATGACGGTAGCAATTCTCTTCATTGGTCACCACATGCGCCTGTTTGAATCGGCAATGCGTGCTGAGAAAATTAGCGATGCCGCTTGCTACCAATGGATGGTCATCAACGACCAACGCATAATCCTGCCCCAAAGGATTCTCCTTTCGCCTTCACAGTTCAGATAAGTCTGATGAATTATTATCAACCCTCCCTACTTTAGGAGGGTTTTTTCGTTTAGGAAAGGGAAATATATTATTCGAGGATTTGGATAAGAGAAAACATAAAGCCAATCGATAATTTTAACTGATTGGTTATAAAGGATAATTTATGAAGAAACCACTTATCGCTTTAACCGTGACGATGATGATAGCCGGTTGTTCCACCCTGAAAACCGATCAGGCCATTCCACTGCTGCAGGCGGAAACCGCCAAAATGCTGGGCCTGGGTTCATCGGACGAAATTACCGTGACCAACGTCAATGGCGCACAGCCGGATGCGCTGGGCGGCCAAAAACTTTCATATCGCGCCACCACGGAAAAGGGCCGTATTTTCGATTGCTCGTCGCTGATGATGCCGGGAATTTTAGGTTCGTCGCCGTCGCTGAGCGCGCCGACCTGTACGCCGGTGGTCACGCATAAATAATTCGCTTTGGGGGCGGTATTGCCGCTTCCTGGTTTTCCATCGTCGGAGCGTCAGCGCCGGGGGGCAATAAGCTTTTGCTTCGACGATCACTAAACCGGCGTGCGCGAAATAACGCCTCACACTTCCTCTAGCGCAGTGAGTTTACCCATAACAATAAATTTCGCGCCATCATGCCAACGAGTACGGAGATAGCCCGTGAATGACAAGACATCGCACCCTTTAGCGGTTAAAACACCGCTTTCCAAACTTTACCTCGCTCTATTTTCCGCGCCGCTGTTGATGCTGGCGCCCGCCGATATCGCTCGCGCAGACGATGCTATTTTTGACGGCGACTCAAAAATTACCGAATCATTGGCCTACACCGGGGACGTTTACGTCGGCCGCAATCAAAGCGGCAACCTGCTGATCGAGAATGGCAAGATCAGCGCCTATAACATCAATATCGGCCGGATGTTCAACGGCCAAATTCATGACAGCCTGGTCACGGTTCGTGGGCCGAACGCTGAGCTGAACGCGGTGAACGATCAGTTCGTGCTGCGCGGCGGCCTGAATCTGGGGCGGGGCACCCTGCGGGTTGAAGACGGCGCGCTGGCCAGCGCGAAAGAGATCGTGGTCGGCACCACGCGCGGCTATGACAGCCACCTGATCGCCACCGGTGCCGGTTCCCGCGTCACCAGCAATTTTCTCAGCGTCGGCACCGACTTAGGGGCGCGATCCACGCTGGCGATTGAAGACGGCGCGGTGTTGAATACCGCCTTTGACGCGCGCATCGGTAATGGCAGCGGGCCGGGCGAGACCGATACGCTGAGCCCGAAGGCCACGGTCACGGGGGCCAATTCCCAGTGGAACGTCGGCCGTGCGCTCACGCTCAACGGCGATCTGGACGTGCTGAACGGCGGCGCGGTCAACGTCGGTAATATTCAGGTGGCGGGCGTCTCCGGCGCGCGTAAAACCGCCGAGCTGACGATCGCCGGCAACGGCTCACGGTTTACCAGCGGCAGCAGCGTCAACGTCGGCGATTACGGCAATGGCGTGTTGGCGGTCATGGACGGCGGGACATTCTCCGCCGGCGGCAACGAAGTGGTGCTGGGCAAGACCGGTTCCGGTTCTAACCGCGGCGCGCTGATTATCGGCAGCCGCGGCAACATGGATACCGGCACCGGGTTGACCGAGCCGACGCTCGGCGCGGCGGGCGCTGCAGGCACTATCGATGCCCAGACGGCGATCGCCCTGCGGGGCGGATTGTTCCGCAGCTATGTGTACTTTAACCATACCGACGGCAATTACGTCTTCAGCAACAAGATGAGCGGCGAAGGCGAGGTGATCAACACCGCCGGGCACACGACGCTGAACGGCGATCTCACTGGGCTGCAGGCCAACGTCACCGCGCGCGGCGGTAAGCTCATCATCGCCAGCGATATCAATACCCAGAAAGAAGACGACATTTTCGAGATCCAAACCCTTAGCGCCGAAAACGGCGGCACGCTGATCCTCAATGCGACGGCGGGTTCCGACGTCAATAACGGGCAGGGCTACAGCAGCGCCGCGTCGATCAAGGCCGGCGGCACATTGGGCGGCAACGGCACGCTGGGCCAGACCGAGATCCAGTCCGGTGGTCATATCTCGCCCGGCGACGGCAATATCGGCACGCTGACGCTGAAACGCTACCTGAATTTTATCGGCGAATCCTTCTATGACGTCGATATCGCCGGTGACGGCCGCAGCGACCAGTTGCTGGTGGCGGGCAAAACCACCATTAGCGATCGGGCCAAGGTGCAGGTCACGGCGCTGGATCCGCAAACCAGCTATAAAACCGGCCAAAGCTACCGCATTCTGACCTCGGACGGCGGCATTGACGGCCAATTCGCGGCGGCGGTCTCCAAGTCTGCCTTCCTCGATGTGGCGTTGAACCACAGCGCCAACGCCGTGGATCTCACCATCGCGCAGAAAGACACGGGCGGTGAAAATCCAGGGGGCGAGAATCCGGGTGGGGAAAACCCAGGCGGTGAGAATCCAGGCGGTGAGAATCCAGGGGGCGAGAATCCGGGCGGTGAAAACCCAGGTGGTGAAAATCCGGGGGGCGAGAATCCGGGTGGGGAAAACCCAGGCGGTGAAAATCCGGGGGGCGAGAACCCAGGCAGCGGCAAGCCGGGCATTTTCCAAACGGTGGCCGAGAGCGGCAACCAGTGGAATACCGCCGGTGCGCTCTCGACGTTGGTGCAGAGCGGCCCTTCGCTGGCGCTGTACAACTCGCTGCTGCTGCTGAGCGCGCCGGAAGCGCGCGAGGCGTTCAATCAGCTGTCCGGCGAAGTCTATCCGTCGATGCAGTCTAACCTGATCGCCGGCAGCACCCAGCTGTTCAACGTGCTGAACCAGCGCATGCTGCGCCTGTTCGCCAACGACAGCCTGCCGGTACCGCCGTTGGCGATGTCGCTGGTGCAACCGGCGCAGGCGCAAAACAGCGGCGTCTGGGGACAGACCTTCAGTTCCTGGGGCCGAAACAGCGGCAACGGCAACGTGGGCAAGCTGGATGGCAACACCACCGGCTTCCTGTTGGGGGCGGATCGCAAGCTGGCGGACCATAACGTGCGCATCGGCGGCTACTTCGGTTACAGCCGCGGTGACTACGACGTCGACAGCCGCCGTTCCAAGGCTGATACCGACAACTACCACCTCGGCCTGTATGCGGCGGGGCAGCAGGATGCGTTCTCGCTGCGCGGCGCGCTGGGTTACACCTGGCACAAGATCGAAGGCAAGCGCAACGTCGATTTCAGCGGCTTCTCGGATCGGCTGAAGTCAGACTACGATGCCAACTCATTGCTGGCGTTCACCGAAGCGGGTTACCGTTTCGGCCAGCCGGAGATGAACGTCGAACCGTTCATTAACCTGAGCTACATCCGCCTGCATACCGACAGCTTCCAGGAGTCGGGTGGCGCGGCGGCGCTGAGCGTGCGCAATGAAACGATGAACACCTTCTACTCCACGCTCGGGGTGCGCGGCGTGACCGAGCTGCCGAAGAACGTCAGCCTCTATGGCTCGCTCGGTTGGCAGCATGCCTACGGCGATAAGAACACTTCATCGCGTATGGCGTTTGCCGGCAGTGACGCGTTCGTCACTCAGGGCCAGGCCGTGGATGACAACGTGATGGTGGGTGATATCGGCGTGAGCGTGAAACTGTCGCGCGCCGCGACGTTGGATGTCGGCTATCAGGGGCAATTCGGCGCCGATACCCGCGTGAATTCGGTCAACGCCAACCTGCGCTGGTCGTTCTGATTTTTCCTCTAGACTTCTCTGGTACTTGCAGGCCCGCTTGATGCGGGCCTTTTTTATGGTGAGGGCTCAGTGGCGGCCTGTGGCTGACTTTTATGATGAAAAAAACCGCGCAACGGCGGGCTTGGCGAGAAGAGCGAGCGGGGCTTAACGCCCTTTTTTCTTGCGCCCTGGCTGGGTAAAGCGCTTACGGCCGGCCGGCGCAGCGGCTTTGTCGGCGCTTTTGGGGCCGCCGGCACTCGGTTTTTTCGCCGCGGCGGATTTGGCCGGGGCCTTCTTCGCCGGCTTGGCCTCGGACGAGGAGCCTTCAATCAGTTTGAACAGCTCGATCAGCTCGTCATCGGTCAGATCGCGCCATTCGCCCAGCGGCAAGCCTTTCAGGCTGACGTTCATGATGCGCGTGCGTTCCAGCTTGGTGACCTCGTAGCCGAAGTGTTCGCACATGCGGCGGATCTGGCGGTTCAGCCCCTGCACCAGCGTGATGCGGAACACGAACGGCGCCTCTTTCTTAACCTTGCACTTTTTGGTCACCGTGCCCAGCATCGGCACGCCGGCGCCCATGCCGCGAATAAACTCGTCGGTCACCGGCTTGTTGACCGTCACCAGATACTCTTTCTCGTGATTGTTGCCGGCGCGCAGGATCTTGTTGACCAGGTCACCGTGGTTGGTCAGAAAGATCAGCCCCTGTGAATCCTTGTCCAAACGGCCGATCGGGAAGATGCGTTTGCTGTGGTTGACGAAGTCGGCGATGTTGTCGCGCTCGCCGTCTTCGGTGGTGGTGACGATGCCGACCGGCTTGTTCAGCGCGATCAGCACCAGATCTTCTTCATTACGCGGTTCGATCAGCTGACCGTTAACCTTCACGACATCCCCGGCAAATACCTGAGCGCCAACGGTGGCGCGCTTACCGTTGATGAAAACGTTGCCCTGTTCGATGTATCGATCGGCATCGCGGCGTGAGCAGATACCGCTCTCGCTAATGTATTTGTTCAGACGAATGGATGAGTTGGTCAGCATGGGATCTCCGTAAAACGCGGACTATACATTACCCGAATGACGCTGCGAAGCGAATCGTTAAGGCTTCCGGCCGTGATTCACGTTAGACGTTAAGGTATAGATTCTTTTTAAGCGGGTTAGGATAATAAAACAATTCAGACAGCGATGAGTGAGCATTAGTCGATAGGGAGCCTCTGCGGTATACAGAGCCGCGTATAAGGAATGGGTAGCATGAAAAAATATGTGATTCTATTCACGGCCTGCCTCCTGGTCGGCTGTCCGGGGCCTGGCGATAAGCTGACTCCACGCTTCCCCGCCGTCGTCACTGCCAAAGATAACCATGTCTGCATTCTTTCTTCTATGAAGGCGGGGGATAATATTCGCTTCGTTCAGATTTATAGCGAATCAGGCGATAAGCTCATTAAAGCTATCGATAATGACGTTTTCTTCGTTGAGCCGGGGAGGTGCATGCCGGTATTCGACTATGCTTTTCGGCCAGGGAAGCGTTATTCCGTCGCCTACGATATACAGACACCCGAAGGTTCGCATTTGATTACCGCCGCATTCATGGTTGTCTCCGACGAACGGGGCAACCTGAGGGTTAACCATTAACACATGTTCTTAGGTTTAGTTTGTTGGACTGCGTTAGGTTGTAGAATGAAAGGCTATGAAAAAACTTGCCCTGTTGCTCGCTAACACATTGGCTGTTGTTGGGCTGGCTGTGCTGACAATAAAGCTTTTTCCTGTACCCAGGCTCAAACCGCTTGGCTGATTGACGCCAGCGAGTTTTTCCATTTTAACGATACGGAATGGTTTGGTGCGCTCATTTTTGGCGCGGTTTATCTGCTGGCCGGGTATCTGGAATGGCTCTTTATCCGCCAGGTTTTTCAGCGGGTGAGCTGCGGGCACCGCCACTAACTCTCATCACCGTTCCTCCACCTTCACCACCCGGGTATTCAGCGGGGTGAGCGTCTGCCCGGCGCTGCCGATCGGCGTCAGGCGCGGGACGGGGCGGCCGCTGTCGCTTTCCACCAGCGTTGAGTGCGCTTCTCCCTCGGCGAACAGATGATCTTCCCCCCACTGGCGCAGGCCGACGATCACCGGAAACAGCGCGCGGCCTTTCTCGGTCAGTACATATTCCTGATAGGCGCTGCCATCTGCGGCGGGCACGATCTCCAGCACGCCGTGCGTCACCAGAGCGCGCAGGCGGGTGGCAAGGATATTCTTCGCCATCCCCAGCCCTTTTTGAAATTCGCTGAAGCGGGTGACGCCGTCGAAGGCGTCGCGCACGATCAGCAGCGACCACCAGTCGCCAATCACATCCAGCGTGCGCGCCACCGGGCACGGCGCGTCTTCCAGACTTTTACGTTTCACGACGGTTATCTCCAGCTGCATATTCTGGTTGCATTATAAAACCTCCACGCCTAAAGTTCATTGGGTTTAATAATGAAACCAGACTGAGGTGTGCAATGAGCGACAAACTGCTGGATCCCCCCTGTGCGATGCTGGGGCGCCTGCCGGCCCCCCTGGTGCTGCTGTTGGCCGCCGCCAGCGCCTTCAGCGTGGCCAACGTTTACTATGCGCAGCCGCTACTGGACGCCATCGCCCATGATTTTTCCATCAGCCTGGCGGCGGTCGGCATGGTGATCAGCGTGACTCAGTTGGGCTGCGCGCTGGCGCTGCTGTTGGTGGTGCCGCTGGGGGATCGGTTGAACCGGCATCGGTTGCTGGCGGGGCAACAGCTGGGGCTGATCGGCGCGCTGCTATTGGTGGGCTGGGCGCACAGCGCGCCCTGGCTGCTGGTAGGGATGTTGCTGGTAGGCTTATTGGGCACCGCCATGACGCAGGGGCTGATCGCTTACGCCGCAGCCCTGGCGGCGCCGCAGGAGCGCGGGCGGGTGGTTGGTGCGGCGCAGGGCGGAGTGGTGCTGGGATTGCTGCTGGCGCGCACCCTGTCCGGCGCGCTGGCGGACGTCGGCGGCTGGCGCACGGTGTATTTCTTCTCTGCCGGGGTGACGCTGGTATTGCTGCCGATCTTGTCGCGCCTGCTGCCTGCGCCGCGCACCGCTCCCAGTACGCTGAGCTATCCCGCGCTGCTGCGTTCGATGCTGAGCCTGTTGCTGCATGACCGCACGCTGCAAATTCGCGGCATGTTGGCGCTGCTGATGTTCGGCGCTTTCAGCCTCTTTTGGAGTTCGCTGGTGTTGCCGCTGAGCCAGGCACCGTTCAACTTCACCCATGCCGCGGTGGGGGCGTTCGGCCTGGTCGGCGCGGTGGGCGCACTGGCGGCGGTGCGCGCCGGGCATCTGGCGGATCGCGGGCTGGGGCAGGCGGCCAGCGGCGTGTGTCTGCTGCTGTTGACGCTGGCCTGGCTGCCGCTCGGTTTGCTCGGCAGCGGCCTGGTTTGGCTGGTGGCGGGCATCGTATTGCTGGATCTGGCGGGCCAGGCGATCCACGTGCTGAACCAGAGCATGATCTTCAGCGCGCACCCGCAGTCGCACAGCCGGCTGGTGGGCTGCTACATGCTGTTTTACGCCGTCGGCAGCGGGCTGGGTGCCTTTGCCGGCACCCATATGTACGCCTGGGCGGGCTGGAGCGGCGTCTGCTGGCTGGGGGCAGGCGTGAGCCTGAGCGCGCTGCTGTTTTGGCGGCTGACGCTGCGCGGGATGCCGCCCTCATCGACGGCGGTGGAGCAGTGAAAGCTGGAAGCCCAGCGCACCGCACAACTGCTGAGGCGCGGTGAAGCCGCTTTCCGCCAGGAGGAGACGGCTGCGCGCCGCCGCCATCGGGTGCCAGTTGCGGCGGGTGCGTTCGATCACCTCCTGCGCCTGCGCCGCCGAGTGCCCGGCGCTTTGCAGCCAATGTTGGTAGTGGCTGACGGGCAGACCCTCCGGCTGATAGTCGAACAGCAGCAGCGGTGCTGCGGGGGAGAGGCGCTGCGCCAACTGCTGCAGGAAATCCAGTTTGGCGCCATCGTCGGCGATAAAGTGCAGCACCAATGAGCACACCGCCGCGTCGTGGCGGGTTTGCGGCGCTTGTTGCAGCAAGGTGGGCTGGAAGCTCACCCGTTGTGCGTAACCCGCGGCTTCGGCCTTGGCGCGCGCGGCCGCCAGCATGCCGGCGGAGGGTTCCACGGCGCTGAAACGCCAGCTGGCGTTGGCGGCGGCCAGCGCCTCCAGTTCACTGCCGGTGCCGCAGCCGGCCAGCAACAGCGTGGCGTCATTCGGCAGCGTCTGTGCGAGCGTCGCCGTCAGCAGCGCCTGGGCAAACTGATAGCCGGGCACCAGGGTCAGAATACGGCGATCGTAGTCCGCCGCTGCGGCATCGGGGAAGCGTGTATCCGTTTGGTGTTGCATAACCTTCCTTGCCAAGTTCATTGAGAGAGACAAGGAAGGTTATGCTTAAATGATAATGAAATCCATTATCATTAATGAGTTCTGTGACGGGAAAGGCGGCGTTAGCGGGCCGGCGAATGCATCAGGTAATAATCTTCTTCGCCGTCGTTGCCGGTAGAGATGATGCGCCAGCCGTGTTTGCGGTAGAACGCCAGCGCCTTTTCATTCTTCACCAGGCATTTCAGCGAGCCGGTGGCGGTGAAGGTAGCTTCCGCCGCCTGCAGCAGCGAACTGCCGACGCCGCGCGGCGGCTGATGGGGATCGACATACAGGTTATGAATGAAGTTGTCTTCGCGGTAGACGGAGACGAATCCCAGCAGCGTGCCGCCGTCTTCCGCCACCCAAATCGCTTCGCCCAGCGTCGCTCCGTCGAAATCTTCCAACTGATAGTTTGAGGTATCGCGCCAGCCGAACGCCGCCTTGCGCGACGCCAGGTACAGCGTGCGCAGGAAGGGGCGATCGGTCTCTTGGTAGGGTCTTATCTGCATGGCATCTCCCGGTGGTTTGTGCTCACTATAGCGCATTGCGCGGCGTATGCCTGCCGAGCCAATTTATTCGCTTGTTTGTCCGCGCCGCCGCTGGCATGATCCCCTGCAGGGATTAACGCAACGTTGATCACAACCTATTGATTTTCATGACTCGGGGTGCCCTTCTACATGAAGGCTGAGAAATACCCGTATTACCTGATCTGGATAATGCCAGCGTAGGGAAGTCACGGCCGCCCAGCCGGCGCCGCCTTCTTGAACGCCGGTTGGGAGGAATATGATCGCTCGACCTGATGCACTACCCGGCGCGCGCGCCGCGGCCTGTCTGACCCAATTCCAACAGCGGCCTCCGCTGATCCACTGCCTGACCAACGAAGTGGTGCAATCGCTGACCGCCAACGTGCTATTGGCGCTCGGCGCCTCCCCGGCGATGGTGGTGGAGCCGCAAGAGGCGGCGCAGTTCAGCGCGCTGGCCGATGGCCTGCTGATCAACGTCGGTACCCTCAATGCGCTGCGCGCCGAATCGATGCGGGCGGCGGTGGCCGCCGCCAATCGGGCCGGCAAGCCCTGGACGCTGGATCCGGTGGCGGTCGGCGCGCTCTCCTACCGCACCGCCTTTGCTAAACAGCTGCTGGACGAGAAACCGGCGGCGATACGCGGCAACGCCTTGGAAATCATGGCGCTCAGCGGGTTGCTGGCCAGCGGCCGCGGGGTTGACAGCGGCGACGATTCGCTGGCGGCCTTGCCCGCCGCGCGTGAGCTGGCGCAGCGCAGCGGCGCGGTGGTGGCGGTCACCGGCGCGGTGGATTACGTCACCGACGGCCAACGCGATTGGGCGATCGAAGGCGGTTCCCCGCTGATGACGCGGGTGGTGGGCACCGGCTGCGCGCTGTCGGCGGTCGTGGCGGCGTTTTGCGCCCTGCCGGGCGATCGCCTGGACAACGTGGCGACCGCCTGCCGGGTGATGTCCCACTGCGGCGGCCTCGCGGCCAGGCAGGCCGGCGGGCCGGGCAGTTTTACGCCGGCGTTCCTCGACGCCCTGTATCAGCTGCGCGGGGAGGATCTGTGATGAAACGTATTAACGCCCTGACCATCGCCGGCACCGATCCCAGCGGCGGCGCCGGCATTCAGGCCGATTTGAAGGCTTTCTCGGCGCTTGGCGCCTACGGCGCCTCGGTGATCACCGCGCTGGTGGCGCAGAATACCCGCGGCGTGCAGTCGGTGTATTACATCGATCCGGCGTTCGTCGCCGCGCAGTTGGACTCGGTGTTCAGCGACGTGCGTATCGACAGCGTCAAGATCGGCATGCTGGCCAACGCCGACATCGTGCAGGCGGTGGCCGAACGGCTGCGCCATTACCGGCCGGAGTTCGTGGTACTGGACACCGTGATGCTGGCGAAAAGCGGCGATCCGTTGCTGGCGCCGGAGGCGGTGGCGTCTATTCGGCGCGAGCTGTTGCCGCTGGTGTCGATCATTACGCCGAACCTGCCGGAAGCGGCGGCGCTGCTGGCGTGCGCGCCGGCGGAAGATGAAGCGCAGATGCGCGAGCAGGGGCGGGCGCTGCTGGCGATGGGTTGCCGGGCGGTGCTGATGAAGGGCGGCCACCTGAGCGAAAGCGAGAGCCCGGACTGGCTGTTTACCGCTGAAGGCGAGCAGCGCTTTACCGCGCCGCGCGTCGCCACCCGCCACACCCACGGCACCGGTTGCACGCTCTCGGCCGCGCTGGCGGCGCTGCGCCCGCGCCATGCCGACTGGGCGGCTACGGTGGCCGCCGCCAAGGACTACCTGCAACAAGCGCTGCAACAGGCGGACACGCTGGAGGTGGGGCACGGCATCGGGCCGGTGCATCATTTCCATGCCTGGTGGTGAGTCAACTTTTTGCCGCAACCGTGGTCTGACTAGTTCAGGCCCGGTTTGACGGGCAAAACCTGATTTAACCTAGGGAGAAGGACTATGACGGGACACCAGGCGCTGCGTTGCGCCCTCTTCGGCGCACTGCTCAGCTTCAGCGCGGGCAGCTTTGCCCAGCAGATCGTCACCACGTCGGATTTGATTCAGCAGCCGGGGTATCAGGCCAGCTGGCAAAACATGGTGAAAGGCCAGGCGCGGATGCCGGGCTGGGCGCGCAAGGGCGTCGGCACCTCTACGCCGGCGCAGAATCTGAACTGGAAGGGCAAAGAGTATCTGGTCGGCAACCTGTGCAAGCCGCACGACTGCGGCAACAACTTTTTGATCGTGGCGTTCAGCGCGGACAAATCCCAGGCCTGGGGCGTGCGGGTGGCAGTGGAAGATCGGCCGGAAGCCGTCGATCATCCGAAGAAGTATGCCAAGTACCAGTGGCTCGGCAAGCCGAATGACGACATGAAGGCGCTGCTGAAGCAGCAGTTCGAGAACAATCCTGATTGGAAATAATCAGACTGGGGGCGCCGGTGATGGCGCCCCCGGCGTTGATCAGCCGATGCCGGCCTGATGCAGATCGTGCAGGTTGAGCGCCCCCACCAGCACGCCGTCCATATCGACCACCGGGGCCGCGCTGATGTGCTGTTCGTGCAGCGCTTCCAGCGCCTCGCCGGCGCGCCACTGCTCCGGCAGCCGATAGCCGGGGCGGGTGATCGCCGGGCTGAGCGGATCCTGCAGGCTGTTGCCCTTCACCAGCCAGCGGCGCAGGTCGCCGTCGGTAAACACGCCCACCACCCGCTGCTGCGCGTCGCAGACCGCCACTAACCCGAGCCCGGTGCGGCTCAGCTCCAGCATCGCTTCCATCACGTTGGCGCTTTCGCTCACGCGCGGCAGGCGATCGCCGGTGCGCATCAGGTGATGCACGCGGTTCAACAGGCGAGCCCCCAGGCTGCCGCCAGGGTGCGAGCGGGCGAAATCTTCCGCGTTGAAACCGCGCTGGCGCATCAGCGCCATCGCCAGAGCATCGCCCATCATCAGCGTGTTGACCGCGCTGGAGGTCGGCGCCAGCCCCATCGGGCAGGCTTCGCGCTCGACGCCGATATCCAGCACGCAGGCCGCGGCCTGCGCCAGCGGCGACTCTTTGCCGCCGGTGATGGCGATCACCGGAATGCCGTTCTCCGCCAGCAGCGGCAGGATCAGATCCAGCTCTTTGGCGCGGCCGGAGTAGGAGATGAACACCACCACGTCGTCGGCGCCGATCATGCCGAGATCGCCGTGCAGCGCTTCCGCCGGATGCACGAAGAACGACGGCGTGCCGGTGCTGGCCAGCGAGGCGGCGATTTTCTTGCCGATGTGGCCGGATTTGCCGATGCCGGAAATCACCGCTTTGCCACGGCAGTTCAGCAGCAGTTCGCAGGCGCAGACGAAGTTGTCGTCCAGGCGCGCCAGCAGGCGTTGCGCTTCGGTCAGCTCGATCTCCAGCGTTTCGCGGGCGAAGGCGAGCAGGGCGTTGGCGTTACTCATCGGGGTCTCCTACCAGAAGGATATTGATGCCTTTCGCCTGCAGGGCGGCGAGGTAATCGGGGTTGATGTCTCGGTCGGTGATCAGCGTGTCGACGGCGCTGAGTTCGCACACCACGTTCGGGCTCTTGCGGCCGAATTTCGAGGAGTCTACCAACAGAATAATGCGGCCGGCGGCTTCGCACATCGCTTTGCTGACGTTGTGCACTTCGTTAAAGGTGGTGACGCCGGCGTTGAGATCGACGCCGTCTGCGCCGATAAACAGTTTGTCGAAGCTGAACTGCTGAAACGCCGATTCGGCCAGGCTGCCGTGGAACGAGGCCGATTTTTTGCGGTAGGTGCCGCCGGGCATCAGGATGGTCTGATCGTTGTCCAGCTCCACCAGCGCGTTGACGATGGTCAGGCTGTTGGTCATCACCGTGATGTTATTGAACTGCGCCAGGTGCGGCACCATCTGCAGCACCGTGCTGCCGGCATCGAAGATCAGCGAGTCGCCGTCGGCGATCAGCGCCACGGCGGCGCTGGCAATGTGGCGTTTTTTCTCGGTATTGATATGGGTTTTGCGGTCGATCGGCTGATCGCCGTCGTCGCGGCTGAGCACCACGCCGCCGTAGGTGCGGATCACCTCGCCTTCTTCTTCCAGCAGGGTGAGATCCTTGCGGATGGTGGTGCCGGTGGTGGAGAAATGCTCGGCCAGGGCGTCCACTGCCGTCTTGCCATGCCGCTGCAGATATTCAAGGATAGCGGCCTGCCGCTGCTTTGGTTTCATCGCGATTCCCGTTCACAAGAGTTGGGCATTTCCCCTCGCTGAATAATTCACTATGAAAGGTAATGTCTTTTAATGTGAAAATATCACGATTTGGGTTTAATCGCTAACGATAGTGCAGACTGGCATGCGCGATCCTCGGGGAAGATCACATCCGGGCGCAAATCCCGCTGATGCAAACCGTGCAATCGAGGCAGCGGGCGGGGCCGGGCGAAAACGGTCAGGCCGCGCAGCAACAGACTGCCGCACACCCGCCGATCGGCGTCGAAGGCCAGCGCCAGCACCACTCGCGGGCGGAAGCGGCCGCCGGAACGGCCGACGCCGACGGCGCCCAGCCGGCACAGGCCGTCGAAGGCGCGGTTGAAGCGCTGCAGTTGCCACCAGCCGAAGGCGATTTGCAGCAGCCAGGCCAGCAGCGCGAAGGCGATCAGAGCTTGAGTCATGGGGTTCTCCTTAGGCCCCCTTCCGCGGAAGGGGGCGTCGATGGCGTCAGAACATCACCTGGCCGCCGGTGATGTTGATCGATTGGCCGGTGCAGTAAGAGGCCTTGTCGCTGGCGTAGAACAGCAGGGTGTTCAGCACGTCCTGGTAGTCGCAGCCGCGCTTCAGCGGCACTTTGTCGATGTAGTACTGCTCCACCTGGTCCGGCGCGATGCCCAGTTTTTGCGCGTACTGCGGCAGCAGCGACTGGAACATCGGCGACTTCAGCAGGTTGCCGAGCATCAGCGAATGCACGGTAATGCCGTATTCCGCCAGATCGAGCGCCAGCGACTGCGTCAGCCCCACGCCGCCGAACTTGGCGGCGCTGTAGCCGGAGTTGTGCTTGCTGCCGACCTTGCCGGACTTGGAGTTGATCTGAATGATGCGCCCGGCGATGCCGTCGCGGATCATCAGGCGCGAGAACTCGCGGGCGCAGAGGAAATAACCCACCAGGTTCACCTGCAGCGAGCGATCGAAGTCGCCCAGCGGGAAATCGGTGATCGGCGCCGCCTTGGCGATGCCGGCGCTGTACACCAGCAGGTTGGCCTGGCCGAACGCCCGGTCAACCGCCGCCGCCAGCGCGATTACGCTCTGCTCGTCGGTGGCGTCGGCCTGAAAACCGCAGGCGCTGCCTGCGCCAAACGCTTCGTTGATCTGCTGTGCCACCAGATTGGCGTTGTCGGCGTTCAGATCGGCCACCGCCACCCGATAACCGGCCTGCGCCAGCCCGTGGGACAAAAAGGCGCCTAACGTTTGGCCGCCGCCAATCACTACAGCTACTTCAGACATGGTCTACTCCTTATGCGATAAATGACAGCGTGCTGCCCAACGGGATATCGGTCGGCGTCGGGCCGGATACGTGGATCGAGCCGGGGAATTCGGCTTCGGCTTCGCCGTCGAAGCGCACGGTGATGTGGCCCAGTTCGCGCAGGTTCTGCGTGGCAACGCTGCCAACGGCGGTGATGGCGTAGCGCTGCTGCGCCAGCTCCATCACGCCGCCGACCTGCAGCTCACCGGCGGTCGCACCGTGGCGGTGGATGAAGCAGAACTCTTCGATATCCGCCGGCGCGCCTTCACGGAAGGTGATCAGCATGTTGTCCAGCAACGCGTCGCGGGCGCAGCCACCGATCTGCGTGATGGTGGTGTGAAAAATGGTGTGCATAAACGTCTCCCTGGAAATCAGCTTATTGATAAATGAAGGCCGAGGCGGCCCAGGCGATCAACACCGTCGGCGCGCCGGTCAGGAAGCGGCCGACCAGCACCGAGGGCACGCCGACCCGCACGGTGTCCTGCTTGGCTTCCGCCAGCGACAGGCCGACCGGAATGAAGTCGCAGGCGGCCTGCGCGTTGATGGCGAACAGCGCGGGCAGCGCCAGCTGCGGCGGAATATGGCCGAGGCCGATCTGCACCCCGACCAGCACGCCGATCACCTGGGCGATAACCGCGCCGGGGCCGAGGAACGGCGACAGCAGCGGGAATGAGCAGATCAGCGCCAGCGTCACCAGGCCGATCGGGCTGTTGGCGAGCGGCGTCAGGCCGTGAGCGATAAAGTCCCCGAGGCCGGAGGCCATGATGATGCCGATCAAGGCCGAGACGAACGCCATAAACGGCAGGATGGTCTTCAGCACGGTGTCGATGGTGTCGCGCCCGGCCTGGAAGAACACCGCCACCACCGATCCCATGCCCATGCCGACCTTCGCCAGCAGCCCGTCGCTTTGCTCGGTGATCTTCTTGCTGGTGTCGTAGTCGCGCGCCTTGGGCGGTGCTGCAACGGCGGCGGCGGGTTGGCTATCTGCCGCTTCGATTCGGCTGATGTTGTGGTCGCGCACGCCGGAGACATAGATGTCTTCGAGGATAAACTGCGCCAGCGGGCCGGACTGGCCGGTGGCGTGGATGTTGACCGTCGGAATGCGGCGTTTCGGGTACAGGCCGCAGCGCAGGGTGCCACCGCAGTCGATCACCGCCACGCCGATCTCTTCCGCCGGCGGCTCGCCCTCTTTGAAACCGTCGACGGCCGGCCAGCCGGTCAATTCGCTGAGGCGATCGACGATCGAAGGCCGGGTGCCGGCGGTGATGTACACCACTTTCTTGCCGGGCTCTATCGGCAGCTCCAGGGGGCCACCCCAGCCGCTGGCGCCTTTTTCAATACGGATATAAGCACTCATGCTGCACTCCACGAATTAAAGTTGCACCTGGCGATCCAGACGGATGCCCATCTTGCGTTCGAACAGGCTGGTGGTCAGATCGGTGACCCAGCCGCGGAAGAAGTTGGTGAACAGCCCCACCAGGAAATAGCTCACCGCCAGCGGGCCGAGCGGCAGGCCGAGGGTGGTCAGGCCGCTGGCGATGCCGAGGTAAACGAACAGCTCGCCGGGGTTGATGTGTGGGAACAGGCCGTTCATCGAGTGGCAGCTGTAGGAGGCCGCCGCGTAGTAGCTCGGCTTGTATTTCTCCGGCATGAAGCGCCCCAGGCTGAGGGTCATCGGGTTGCAGAAGACAAAGGTGCCGATCAGCGGCAGCAGCAGATAACGCGAGACGGGGTTGCCCGCGCAGCGCTGCGCCAATCGTTCGATACGTTCCTGGCCAACAAATTTGATCAGCGCGTTCATGATAACCAACAGGCTGATCAACAAAGGTAAAATGCCGGTCACCATGCCGACAAACACTTCACCGCCTTTCTGAAACAGGCCGATAAACCACTCGGCGCCGTGGGTGATTAGCTCAATCATTATGTTCTCCTGTAATGGACTGATATGGCCTGGAGCGAACGGCGGCTCTGTGGCCATGGGCCTTACAGTAGTCACTTTGTTGGGCTATTTGTTTTAAATAGATCACAGTTTGAAAGATAAATATTTTATTTCGAAAGTTTAAAGTGAAAGAAAGAGAAGGTCTGTGGCATGAGGGGGAGAAAGCGGGCACAAAAAAGCCCGGCTAGCCGGGCTTGAGGACAGGTGGTCCGTCACATCAGGCGATGGTGACCTTCTTGTCCAGGTAGGCGTCTTGCACAGCGTTGATCAGCGCCACGCCGTCTTTCATCGATTTCTTGAACGCCTTGCGCCCCAGGATCAGGCCCATGCCGCCGGCGCGTTTGTTGATCACCGCGGTGCGCACCGACTCCTGCAGGTCGTTCTCACCGGCGGCGCCGCCGGAGTTGATCAGCCCGGCGCGGCCCATGTAGCAGTTGGCCAGCTGGTAGCGCACCAGATCGATCGGATGATCGGTGGTCAGCTTGGTGTAGACGCGATCGTCGGTATAGCCGAATTTCACCGCGCGGTAGCCGCCGTTGTTTTCCGCCATTTTCTGTTTGACGATGTCGGCGCCGATGGTGGCGGCGATGTGGTTGGCCTGGCCGGTCAGATCGGCGCTGGAGTGGTAGTCCACGCCATCCTTGTTGAACGCCGGGTTGCGCAGATAGGCCCACAACACGGTGACCATGCCCAGCTCATGCGCGCGCTCGAAGGCGATCGAGATCTCTTCGATCTGGCGGCGCGACTGCTCGGAGCCGAAGTAAATGGTGGCACCGACCGCCACCGCGCCCATGTTGAACGCCTGCTCGACGCTGGCGTACAGGGTCTGGTCGTACTGGGTCGGGTAGCTCAGCGTTTCGTTGTGGTTGAGTTTGACCAGGAACGGGATCTTGTGCGCGTAGCGGCGCGATACCGACGCCAGCACGCCGTAAGTGGAGGCGACGCAGTTACAGCCGGCTTCAATCGCCAGCTCGACGATGTTCTTCGGATCGAAATACAGCGGGTTGGCGGCGAACGAGGCGGCGGCGGAGTGCTCGATGCCCTGATCGACCGGCAGGATCGACAGGTAGCCGGTGCCGGCCAGGCGGCCGTGGTTGAACAGGGTTTGCATCGAACGCAGCACGCTGTTGGGACGGTTGTTATCGATCATTACGCGGTCGACGAAGTCGGCGCCCGGCAGGTAGAGATTCTCGGCGGGGATAGTGGTACAGCGGTGTTGCAGCAGATCTTCCGCTTCCTTTCCTAGCAACTGCACAATATCAGTCATGATTCACTCCCGATTAAGCTTCTTCATACACCGGCAATGCAAGGGTTTTTGACCACCGGCGAAGTAAAAAAGCGGTGATTGAAGCTGTAAAGCGATACTACCGAACTTGATCCGGCAAGGACAAACAATAGATGCGATTGAGAGGAAATGCCATTGGCGAGGCCAAATACGCGGGGACGATCGCCCCCGGCGCGCTAAGCGATTAATTATTCGATCTCGAACCACTCGGTGTTCTGCAGGGCGATCGGGGTGATGGAGTAGATCATCTCCTGCAGGTGATCGTGGATGGCGCGCTCCGCCGCCTCGGCATCGCGCGCTTTCAGCGCCTCGTAGATGCGGTAGTGCTGCTTGATCAGGCTCTCCGGCGGCGAGACTTCGCTCAGGCTGAGGAAACGCACCCGATCCATGGTGGCCTTGATGGTTTCGATGGTCTCCCACGCCAGCGGGCAGTCGGCGAACTGGGTCAGCAACTGGTGGAATTCATCGTCCAGCGCCAGAAACTCGCGCGTCTGCCCGTTCTGCGCCGCCAACGCCTGGCGGTGCAGGTTATGCTCCAGCGTCATTAGCTGCGCCGCGGTGGCGCGCTCCGCTGCGCGGCGCACGATGGCGCATTCCACCGCCTGACGAATAAAGCGCCCGTCGGCCACGCGCTTGGCGGAGATTTTCATCACGAAAGTGCCGCGCTGCGGCAGGATCTGCACCAGGCCGGCCTCCGCCAGCTTGATGAAGGCTTCGCGCACCGGCTGGCGCGAAACGCAAAAGCGCGTGGAAATCTCTTTCTCGGACAACAGGGTGCCGGGGGGGATGGTGCAGTCGACGATATCCTTGCGCAGGAAGCGATAGATCTGCTGGTTGACCGGGACGTTGTTGGTGAGACTGTACGTTTCAGACATGGCGACAATCAGGCATCTGGCTGGAATTCGAATGCCACCATACTAGCAGATTATTGGTTGAGGGCGGGGGGATAAATCCACCCGCCGGGTAGGGTAACTCAGTGATGCCAATCCTGATATTCCTGCTTGCGCCGCCCCGGCGCGGTTTCCGGCATCAGGCTCAGGCCGATGGCCGACACCACGCCCAGCACCATCATGTAACCCGCCAGCCCGTAGTAGTGGCCGCCGGTCACCTGCAGGATCTTCACCGCCAGCAGCCCCAGAATGCCGCTGCCGATCAGCGATCCTATCTGCCAGATCAGCGCGATGCCGCTGCAGCGCACGCGGGTGGGGAACAGCTCCGGGAAGTAGGAGGCCTGTGGCGCGTAGCACATGCTGTGGCCGAAGGTCAGCACCACGATCATGGCGATCTGCGTCACCCAGAAACTATCGAGGTTGATCGCCATAAAGAACGGCACGATGCACACCACCTGCAGCAGCGCGCCGGCGATGTACACCGGTTTGCGCCCAACCCGATCGGAGAGGCGGCCCATCAGCGGAATGGCGAAAATCTCCAGCAGCACCGCCACGATCATCGCTTCCAGCAGAATGGTCTCGTTGAGGTGGTTGGCTTTGCCGTAGGCCAGCACGATCACCGTGAACATGGCGAAGGCGCAGGCTTCAATCAGCTTGGCGCACACCCCTTTGCCGATAAGGCCGGGGTAGCGGCGGGCCACTTCCACCACCGGTCGGCTCTCCACCGCCTTGGTGGCGCGGATCTGGGTAAACACCGGCGACTCGTCGATCTTCAGGCGAATAAACAGCCCGACGATCACCAGCAGCAGGCTGAGCAGGAACGGAATGCGCCAGCCCCAGTCCAGCATCTGCGCCGGCGACAGCACGGCGGTCAGCAGCGCGAACAGCCCAGACGGCAGCAGGAAACCGGCGGGCGCGCCGATCTGTACCCAGCTGGCGTAGAAGCCGCGCCGCGGCGGCGGCGCGTATTCGGCGGTCATCAGCACCGCGCCGGCCTGTTCGCCGCCGACGCCGAAGCCCTGCAGCACGCGGATAAAGATCAGCGCGAGCGGCGCCCAAATGCCGATCTGTTCATAGGTGGGCAGCAGGCCGATGCAGAAGGTGCCGAGGCCGACGATCAGGATGGTGATCACCAGCGCCTTCTTGCGGCCGACCTTGTCGCCGATGTGGCCGAACACGATGCCGCCCAGCGGGCGCGCCAGGAAACCGACCGCGTAGGTGGCGAAGGCCGCCAGCGTGCTGATCAGCGGATCGGCGCTGGGGAAAAACAGCTGGCCGAAGAACAGCACCGCGGCGGTGCCGTAAGCGAAGAAATCGTAATATTCGGCGGCGGTGCCGATGGCCGAAGCGCTGGCGACGCGCCGCAGCAGCGGTTGATTGCCGGTATTGACGGCGTTATGCGTGGTGACGGTCATCGGAAACCTCCCGGTCGGTAAGCGGCAGAGCGGCGACGGCGGCTTTGGCCCCCAGGCTCAGCAGTTGATGATAAGCGTGGCTGACGGCGCGGACGAAGTCAGGCGAGTCGGGCAGATCCTGGCCGAAGACGCTGTCGAGCTGCAGCAGCGCCAGGACGCGGGGCTGGCCTTCCTCGCTGCCGGCGACCAACGCGGCGATGGGGTCGCGCAGCGGATCGCTGATGTCGATCGGCGCGCCTTGCTCATCGCGGCCGCCGACGTAGCGCATCCAGCCGGCGACGCCCAGCGCCAGGCAGTCGAAGCGGCTGCCGCGCGCCAGATGCCAGCGGATCGCGTCCAGCAGCCGCTGCGGCAGCTTTTGCGTGCCGTCCATGGCGATCTGCGCGGTGCGGTGCTTCAGCGCGCGGTTGCGGAAACGCCGCAGCAGCGAGTCGGCATACTGCGCCAAATCGACGTTCGGCACCTGCAGAGTTGGTGCCTGTTCCGCCAGCATCAGGTGACGGGCGGCGCGGACAAAATCCGCGTCCTGCATGCAGTCACCGACGTGCTGATAACCGGCCAGATAGCCGAGATAGGCGAGGAACGAATGGCTACCGTTCAGCATGCGCAGCTTCATCTCCTCAAACGGCAGCACGTCGCTCACCAGTTCGGCGCCGACCTTTTCCCAGGCCGGTCGCCCCTGGGGAAAGCGGTCCTCAATGACCCACTGGCTGAACGGCTCGCAGGCCACGCCGACCTCATCCTCGACGCCGCCCAGCCAGGCAAGCAGCTGCCCGCGGGCTTCCTGCGTCATCGCCGGCACGATGCGATCCACCATGGTGGAAGGGAAGGCGACCTCTTGACGCACCCAGTCGGCCAGCGCCGGATCCTGCCGCTGCGCCAGGTCGAGCAGCACCTGGCGCGTGACCCGGCCGTTGGCCGGCATATTGTCGCAGGACATCACGGCGAACGGTGGCAGCCCGCGTTCACGGCGCAGGCGCAGCGCCGCCAGCAGCAGCCCCGGCGCCGACTGTGGCTGTGCCGGATGGGCGATATCATGCGCGATTGCCGGGTGTTCCGCCATCAGCCGGCCGCTGGCAGGGTGGTGGCAATAGCCCTTTTCGCTGATGGTCAGCGAGACGATGGCGATCTCAGGCTGCGTCAGGGCCGCCAGCACCGCCGCCAGCCCGTCGGTTTGCAGGTGCAGCGCCTGGCGCACCACGCCGATGACCCGGCCCCGCCAGCCGTCGTCGTCCATCTCCGCCACCGAGAACAGCAGATCCTGTTGCCGTAGGTCGGCGATCTTTTGCCGGCCGTGCTGCATGCTGATTTCGCAGTAGCCCCAGTCGCTGCCGTGCTCGTTGGCCAGCCTGTCGGCGTACATCGCCTGGTGCGCGCGGTGAAACGCGCCGAAGCCGATATGCACCATGCGTGGTTTCACGCGCTCACGTGCGTAGCCGGGCCGAATAATGGCGGCCGGCAGAACGCGGTGGTCGGAAAGTCTCATGTTCAATGTCCCTGGAGAGGTAAGCAAAGGGGCGAAGCCGCCCCGCCTGGCGTTATGGTTTTAAGATTTGCACGCCCGCCGTTGCGCGCGGCGCCTTGATCACCAGCAGCACCAGCAGCGCGCCCAGCGCGGCGACGCCGCCCGCCAGCATAAAGGCGCTGTCGAATTTGCCGGTGTTCTGCACGATGTAGCCGGTGACGATCGGCCCGATGATGCCGGAGACGCTGCCGATCAAATGAATGAACCCGCTGGCGCCGCCGACCCGGGATTTATGCACCACGTCCTGGATGATCGCCCAGTAGAGGGCGCCGGTGATGTAAAGGAAGAAGATCGACACCGACATCAGCATCACCGCCGGCACCACGCTGCTGACGGTGCCTGCCAACGCCACACACACCGCCGCCGCCATCAGGCTGGTGACCAACACGATCTTGCGCGACAGCAGCAATTTGCCGGTGATGTTGAAGATTTTGTCGGAAATATAGCCGCCGAGCGCCAGCCCGACGAAGCCGACGATCCACGGGATCATCGTGGTCAGGCTCATCTCCTTGATGTTCAGGTTGTGCGCCTGCACCAGATACGAGGGGAACCAGCTCAGGAAGAAGAACAGAATGTAGTTGTAGCAGAAGAAGGCGAAGGCGGTGACCAGAATGATCGGCTGCTTCAGGTAGTAACCCAGCCCGTGCGCTGCGTCACTCAGCGCGCTTTCCTCGCCGAGGTTTTCCTGTTTCAACCGCGCGATCAGCGCCCGTTCTTCGGCACTGACGCGCTGGCTTTTCGCCGGGTTATCCGCCACCACGAAGAACCACACCAGCATCCAGACGATGCCGATGGCGCAGATGATCATAAACGCCGGTCGCCAGCCGAACGCCAGCGCCAGATAGCCGACGATCGGCCCGGCCACCGCGCCGCCCAACGGCGAACCGGCGCTGAGCAAGCCCATGGCGGTCGCCGCCTGCTTCTTCGGGAACCAGCCGTTGATCATCTTGTTGGCCGAGGCGCAGATCGGCCCTTCGGCCATGCCGAACAGGACGCGCAGGATCAGCATCGAGTAAAAACCGGTGGCGATTGCCGTCATGCCGCAGAAGAGGGACCACAGGCCGACCGCCACGCCCAGCACCAGCGTCGGGCCGAAACGGTCGACCGCCAGCCCGCCGACGAAGTTGAAGATGGCGTAGCCGAAGAAGAAGCTGCCGAAGATCAGGCCGAACTGTTCGGCGTTCAGCATCAGATCCTGTTCGATCATCGGCACGGTGATCGACAGCGCCACGCGATCGAGGTAGTTGATCATGTAGACCATGAACAGCAGGAACACGATGGTCCAACGCAGGTTTTTAAACATAAAGCACTCCACTGGGTGTCGTTTTAATCGTGATGCTTCGTTGTTTGCACGGGCGGCGGGGGCCGCCCAATGCCCCGATGCGGCCTTGGCGTTACTCGAACTGCAGCAGCACCTTGCAGCAGGTGCGCTGATCCCGCTCGAACATCAGCATCGCCCGTTCGACGTCGCCGGCGGGCACGCAGTGGGTGAGCAGCCGCTGCGGGTCTAGCTTGCCGTCCGCCATCCAGGCGATCACCTGCGGGAAGCGTGCGCTGTTCAGGCGCGAGGAGAAGATCGACAGCTCCTTGCTGGTGATGCTCTGCTGGGTCAGGGTGCAGGCGTCGCCGGAAAAGCCCATGATGCCGATGCGCGCCGCCGGCGAGACCAGCGCGATCGCCTCCGGCAAAATGGCGGGGTGGCAGGCGGCATCGACGATCAGCGTCGGCTGAATGCCGCGCTGCTGCAGCGCCTGCGGCAATGCGGCCTCGGCGTTGTTGAACGTCTCGTCGGCGCCGTTGGCGCGCGCCATGTCCAGCCGCTCGGCGATGCGATCGACGACCCACACCTGCTTGACGCCGTACACGCCTTTCAGCGTCTGGATCACCGTGAGCCCCATCGGCCCGGCGCCGTAGATCAGCGCGATGTCGTCAGGGCGCGGTTGCAGGTGGGCGGTGATGTTGGCGGCGATGCTGAAGGGTTCGATCATCGCGGCGTGGCGATCGCTGATGGCGGGCGGAACCGGATAGGCGTTGCGCGCCGGTACGCAGACGTAGTCGCTGAAGCCGCCGTCGCGGTGCACGCCGATCACCTGCAGCGAGGTGCAGACGTTGGGCCGGCCGACCGAACAGGGATAGCAGTGGCCGCAGCTCACCACCGGATCTACCGAGACGCGTTCGCCGAGGCGCGCCGGATCGACGCCTTCGCCCAGCGCATCGATCAGGCCGAAGAACTCGTGGCCGATCACCCGCGGATAGCGGGCGAACGGGTTATGGCCGTGATAGATATGGACGTCGGAGCCGCAGATGCCGGCGAATTTCACCTTGACCCGCACCTCGCCGGCCGCCGGCTGCGGCAGCGCGCGCGTCTGCAGCGCCAGGCGCCCGGGCTGTTCGATCACGACGCTGCGCATGGTGTTTACCAGTTCCATAAGGTGCCATCCTCCAGACGCGCGACCGGCAGGTAGGCCGGTTCATACGGGTAACGGGCCGCCAGCTTCTCATCGAACTCGATGCCGATGCCCGGCTTGTCGCCCGGATGCATATAGCCGTCGTCGAACGTCCAGCTGTGCGGGAACACCTCGAGCATCTGCTCGGAATAACCCATGTATTCCTGCACGCCGAAATTCGGCACCCACAGATCGAAATGCAGCGCCGCCGCCATGCAGATCGGCGACAGATCGGAAGGGCCGTGGGAGCCGGTGCGCACCTGATACAGCGAGGCGAAGTCGGCGATGCGCCGCATGCCGGTAATGCCGCCCGCGTGCGTCAGGGTGGTGCGGATGTAGTCGATCAACTGCTCTTCAATCAGCTGTTTGCAGTCCCAGATGCTGTTGAACACCTCGCCGACGGCGATCGGCGTGACGGTATGCTGGCGAATCAGGCGGAAACAGGCCTGGTTTTCCGCCGGCGTCGGATCTTCCATCCAGAACAGGCGATACGGCTCGGCGCTTTTGCCGAAGCGCGCCGCTTCGATCGGCGTCAGGCGGTGGTGCATGTCGTGCAGCAGGTGCTCGTTGAAGCCGAACCTGTTGCGCACCGCATCGAACAGTTTGGGGGTGAAATCGAGGTATTTTTCCGTCGACCACAGCTGCTCTTCCGGCCAGTCACCTTTGGTGGCCGGCTCATAGGCCTGGCCTTTGCCCTTGGCCATGCCGTAGGTGGTTTTCATGCCCGGCACGCCGCATTGGACGCGGATGGCCTTGAAGCCTTGTTCTTTATGCTTGGCGTAGTCGTCGAGCACCTCGTCGATCGAGTGGCCGGTGGTGTGGCAATACACCATCACCCCCGAGCGCGACGCGCCGCCCAACAGCTGATACAGCGGCATGTTGGCGGCCTTGGCCTTGATGTCCCACAGCGCCATGTCGACGGCGGAAATGGCCGACATGGTCACCGGGCCGCGCCGCCAGTAAGCGCCTTTGTAGAAGAATTGCCAGAGGTCTTCGATCCGCTGCGCGTCGCGGCCGATCAGCTGCGGGCAGAGGTGATCTTTCAGGTAAGAGGACACCGACAATTCACGCCCGTTCAGCGTGGCGTCACCGAGGCCGACGATACCGTCATCGGTGGTGATCTTCAGCGTGACAAAGTTGCGCCCCGGGCAGGTGACGAACACCTCGGCGTTGACGATTTTCATAACCTTCACATCCTGTAGCTGCGGAGAGATAGCGCGAAAATACGCCATGAACTAACTACCATACAAGTATGAATTAATGAATTTGCCGGAGAGGATCACATTTGATCGTGAGCGGAAGCGGGTAAGCGGAGGGGGAAGAAGCGGGGCGCAGCGGCTGCGCCCGACAAGGTCAGCCCAGCAGGGCGCAGTTAGGCGGCAGGCGGCATTCGATGGCCTGCGGCAACACTTCGATGCGGAAATGACGGCCTTTGAGCGGCTCGCCGTCGAGGTTGAAAGTCATCTCATGCGGCGCGTCGATCTCGAGCCACGGCAGCGCTGCGCTGAGGATGCTGTTGCTCTCTTCGTCGTTGAACAGGGCGGCGACCAGCGCCGGCAGCAGTTCATCGGCGATCAGCAGGCGCAGCTGCAGCAGGCCGTCGTTGATCAGCGCGCTGGGGCACAGCTCCTGGCCGCCGCCGGCCTGTTTGCCGTTGCCGATGCCGATCACCAGCGCCTCGCCGGCCCAGCGGAAGTCCGGCCCGCGAATTTCACAGCGGTCGGCCTGCAGCGTATCCATGCGCAGCAAGCCGTGCACGAAGTAGGACACGCCGCCCAATGCCGCCTTCAGCTTCTCCGGCGTTTCGGTGGTGATGCGGGTGCCGAAGCCGCCGGTGGCCATGTTGATGAAGTAGCGCTCGCCGTTAACCTTGGCCAGATCGATCGGCACCGAGCGGCCCTTGATCGCCAGCTGCAGCGCCTGTTCCGGCGACGGGGGAATATTGCAGGCCATGGCAAAATCGTTGGCGGTGCCGAGCGGCAGGATGCCCAGCACCGGCCGGTTGTGCGCCGGCAGTTGCACCAGCGCGGCGGCCACTTCGTTGATGGTGCCGTCACCGCCGCCGGCGACGACGGTGCCGACGCCGAGCTGCGCGGCTTCCGCGACGTAGCGCGCGGCGTCGCCGTGTTCCCAGGTGACGCGCACGTACAGCGTGATTTGCTCTGCGCGCAGGCGTTTGACCGCCTGACGCAGCTCTTCGTTACCGGCGCCTTTGCCGTTGAGAATAAGCAGGGCGGGCGCATGTGAGTGTTGAGGCATTGCCGATCTCCTCCGGCGGAAAACCAAGAATGCCTCAAGATAAACCAGCTGCCGCCACCAGGCCATCAGAATATTCAGCTAATTCTGGTTATTCCCCGGCGTTCAGTGAATATGAAGCAAGGCGAATTTATCTGAATTTTACGCGGAAATAAGCCAGGTTTTAAAGACGAGAGGATTAATCGCTGTAGCGTTATTTATATATCGAAGCGGCGTGATTATTATTATTAAAACGGATAACGAGAATAAGTTATGGAAATAGGCGCAGCGAAAAAAATAGGCGAGCCCATAAAGAAAAAGCCAGCCCAAGGGAGATTGGGCCGGCTAAGGAGGTGGTTCCTAGTATTGCTATGCAAATATTTTCGTTGTTCGTTTTAAGCAGCGTGATAGTAACCAAGCTGCGCGCACATTGATGTGATCCAATTCTAATATTTGCTAAAAATCGCCGCCGAATGACGGCGATTCATTTTTATGCCCCGGCGCTATTTTCTTCCGCCAAATTGCGGATCAGCAACGCATAATTGAGATCGATATCCTGCGGGATCGGCAAATAAACGATATGGCCGTTGCCCGGCGCCACCTCAATCGGTTCGCCTTTCTTATTTTGCATGCTTTCGAGGGTGAAGACCACGTTGCCGCCCGGCGTCATCATCTCGACGCTGTCGCCGAGTGAGAACTTATTCTTCACGTCGACCTCCGCCCAGCCATCGCGGCGCACGCCGGTGAATTCGCCGACGAACTGCTGGCGCTCGGAGAGCGAGGAGCCGTAGTCGTAATTCTGCTGCGCTTCGTGCACGTGGCGGCGCAGGAAGCCTTCGGTGTAGCCGCGGTGCGCCAGGCCTTCCAGCGTGGTAAGCAGGGTCGGATCGAAGGGTTTGCCGGCGGCCGCGTCGTCGATGGCGCGGCGGTAGACCTGGGCGGTGCGGGCGCAGTAGTAGAAGGACTTGGTGCGGCCTTCGATCTTCAGCGAGTGCACGCCGAGCTGCGTCAGACGCTCCACGTGCTGGATGGCGCGCAGATCCTTGGAGTTCATGATATAGGTGCCGTGCTCGTCTTCGAAGGCGCTCATATATTCGCCTGGTTTTTGCGCTTCAGACAGCATGAACACCTTGTCGGTCGGCGCGCCGATGCCCAGCGTCGGCTCGACGGTTTGCACCGGGATCGGCTCGTGCAGGTGCACGATATTGCCGGTGTCGTCCTCTTTGCCTTCTTCAGCCTTATACTGCCAGCGGCAGGCGTTGGTGCAGGTGCCCTGGTTGGGATCGCGCTTGTTGATATAGCCGGACAGCAGGCAGCGGCCGGAGTAGGCCATGCACAGCGCGCCGTGGACGAAGATCTCCAGCTCCATGTCCGGCACTTCGGCGCGGATCTCGGCGATCTCTTCCAGCGACAGCTCGCGCGAGAGGATCACGCGGGTCAGACCCATTTGCTTCCAGAACTTCACCGTCGCCCAGTTAACGGCGTTGGCCTGCACCGACAGGTGGATGTCCATCTGCGGGAAGGCTTCGCGCACCATCATGATAAGGCCGGGATCGGACATGATCAGCGCATCCGGGCCCATATCGATAACCGGCTTCAGATCGCGCAGGAAGGTTTTCAACTTGGCGTTGTGCGGGGCGATGTTCACCACCACGTAGAATTTTTTGCCCAGCGCATGGGCTTCATTGATGCCCTGCGCCAGATTCTCGTGGTTGAATTCGTTGTTGCGCACCCGCAGGCTGTAGCGCGGCTGGCCGGCGTAAACCGCATCGGCGCCATAGGCGAAGGCGTAACGCATGTTTTTCAGCGTTCCGGCCGGGGAGAGAAGTTCCGGTGTAAACATAGTGTGTCTCGGTCTGATTTCAGGTCAGTATACCTCTGTCTTTCGAACTGCAGCGTTGTTGGCTGCATTCGCTCACTCCAGTCACTTGGTTGAACAAGCTCCTGGAGACTCACGAACTTGCCGCCTGGCTGCCGTATGAAAGCCAGTGGGTATATCGCGCCCCAGATGGCGCAGTAAAAGCGGGGAATTGTAGCCGCAGCGCGGCAAGAAATCAGCAGTTAACCGGATTTATTCAAGGGAGATTGATCCCGGTCAAACGGAAAACGCGCGATGGCGGCCACCGCGCGGGCGACACGGGGGATCAGGCGCTCAAATCGCGGATATCGGTGGTCGGGCCGTTTTTCATCACCGACTGGATACCGTTTTTGGCTGCGCTTTCCGAGCTGTACATTTCGCTGACGCCGATCACCTGATGGTTCTTGGCCTTCAGCACAAAATAGGGCTGATTGCTGGTGCTGTGCTTCAGTTCAAACTGCGCTTCGTGCGGCGCATTGGTCTGCACCGAGGCGATGCCGTTCTCCGCCGACGCTTTACTGGCGTACATCTCGCTGGCCAGAATGATCTCGCCGTTACTGGCTTTCAGGTTGAAGTGGTACTGTCCGTTCTTTGCTTTTTTCAGCTCGTAATGACCGATTGCCATGGTTCTTCTCCTGTAGGTTCCGATTCGTGATGTAAGTGTAGCCAATCGCTTGAAAATCGGCGGCTAAACCTCACAGCAGCTTAGTCTAAAAAATGCGCAGTTTTCTTGCGCCGGCGCGGAGTTTTCATCCGAGAATCCCGGCGCCGCACGGGAAGCTAAGGGAAGGCGTGGTGATTGCGCAGTGCGCCGCATAATGACAATTACGTGGTTTCATCGAGCAGCATTGCGCGTTACCGTTTGCCCGCTACGTAAAGGTGAGTGAAAAGTGAGCGATACATCTTGGCATCGACACGCTACAGGCATATGCTTTGGCCTATGCCTGCTGTGGAGGTGTCGAGATGGAAAGAATCGCAAAGCTGTTTAAAAACGGCAGAAATCAGGCGGTGAGGTTACCGGTGGAATTTGAATTTGATACGGATCGTGTCTATATCCGTCGCGATCCGGAGGGCAACGTGATTTTATCCAAATATCCGGCAAAGCCGGACAGCTGGGCTCCGCTGCTGAGCATTATCGCCCAAACGCCGGTGCCGCAAGAGTTTCTTGGCGCGGAAGATCGTCAGCAAGGGGTTGCAGACCGCGATCCATTCTCTGAGGAAGAGTAGGCGATGTACATGTTTGATACCAACACCGTCAGCCACCTGTTTCGGCAGCATCCGCAGGTGCTTAACGTCATGGAAAAGCTCCCGCCTTCTGCCGTATGTATTTCCAGCGTCACGGAGGCGGAACTGCTTTACGGTGTGGCTAAACGGCGGAACAAGGCGTTGCAAAGCATGGTCGAGGCCTTTCTTGCCGCGGTGACGGTCTATGCATGGGATAGCGAGGCCGCCCGCTGCTACGGTGAAATGCGCGCGAACATGGAGAGAAAGGGCAAAATCATGGGCGCGCTGGATCAACTGATCGCCGCTCACGCGCAGAGCCGTGGCGCGACGCTGGTGACCAACGATCGCGCATTTGCCATGGTGCCCGGGTTGGCGGTTGAAGACTGGACGCGCTGATCCCCTAAACCCCATTCACCAGCCGGCAGGGCTCGGCTTCCCAGCGGTAGCCCACGCCGTATACCGAGCGAATAAAGGATTTTTCCCCGTCGATCAGTTCCAGCTTGCGGCGCAGGTTTTTGATGTGGCTGTCGATGGTGCGATCGGTGACCACCCGATAGTCGTCATACAGGTTGTTCAGCAGCTGCTCGCGTGAAAACACGTTGCCCGGCTGGCTGGCCAGCGTTTTCAGCAGGCGGAATTCCGCCGGCGTCAGATCCAGCAACTGCCCCTGATAGCTGGCCTGGAAACGCGGCTCATCGATGTGCAGCAGGTCATCTTCCCGCGCGCTCTCCTGCGGCCGATAGCTGCGGCGCAGAATGGTTTTCACCCGCGCCACCACTTCGCGCGGGCTGTAGGGTTTGCAGATGTAATCGTCGGCGCCGATCTCCAGCCCCAGTAGGCGATCGATCTCTTCGATTTTCGCCGTCACCATCACGATAGGCACGTCGCTGAAGCGGCGCAGCTCGCGGCACACCGTCAGGCCGTCGGCACCCGGCAACATCAGGTCGAGCAAAATCAGCGCCGGCGGATGCTGGTGCACGGTCGGCACCACCTCGTTGCCGTTGGTCAGCCAGCGGGTGGCGTAACCCGCCGCCTGCAGATAGTCCACCAGCAGCTGGCCCAGCTTGGGCTCATCTTCAACAATCATGATCTGCACGGGGTGATTCTGAATGTCCATCAGGGCGCCTTATTTTTTATCGGGGTAGCAAATTCTACTGTAATGCGCACGCCGCCTAAAGGCGAATGCTCGGCGCGGATTTTCCCGTCGTGGGCTTCCACGATGTTGTGGCAGATCGCCAGCCCCAGCCCGGAACCGCCGCTGGCGCGGTTGCGTGAACCTTCCGCCCGGTAGAAACGTTCGAAAATGCGCGTCAGCTGCTGATCGCTGATGCCCGGCGCGCTGTCCTGCCAGTAGAGGAACAGCCGCCCTGGCTGCAGCTCGGCGCTGATTTCCAGCCGGCCGCCGGCGTCGGTGTAGCGCAGGCTGTTTTCCAGCAGGTTATTGAACAGCTGGTTCAAACGGTCGGGATCGCCGAACAGCGGCGCCTGGGCCGGCAGATGCGTAACGATCTCCAGCCCTTTGGCGCGGAAGCGTTCGCGAAAGGCGGCGACGGCGATCTGCAGCAGGTGCACGCAATCCACCGACGATTTGCGATAGGCCAGCGCGCCGAGATCGGAAAGCGACAGCTGGTGCAGATCGTCGACCAGTTTAGTCAGGGTAGACACCTCGGCCTGCAGAGAACTGAGCGACGCCGGCGTCGGCTGGCGCACGCCGTCCTGCAGCGCCTCCAGCTCGCCCCGCAGCACCGCCAGCGGCGTGCGCAGCTCGTGCGAGACGTCGGCCATAAAAGCGCGGCGCATCTGTTCGTTTTTCTCCAGCGAGGTGGCCAACTGGTTGAAGTCGTGCGCCAGCCGGCCCAGTTCATCCTGGCTGCTGACCGCCACGCGGGTGGTGAAATCGCCCGCCGCCAGGCGATGGGTGCCCGCCACCAGGCGCTTGACCGGGGCCAGCATGCCGCGCGACAGCAGCCAGGTCACCGCCGCCGCCAGCAGGGTGGAGAGCGCGACGATGATCCAGCTGGTGCGCCGCTGCTGGCGATCGAAGTTGATGTCGGTGTTGCGCGTCAGGCGCTCGACCGGGGTGGTGATCACCCAGCCGACGATCTCGTTGTTGTAGCGGATCGGGTGGCGCGGGCCCTCTTTCGGGACCGGCCCGGAGTGGCCTACCAGGCGGTTGAACTGGCTGTCCACCACCCAAAACTGGGTGCGCCAGCCCTTGGGCGGCAGGTTGTGGCTGCTGTCGCTGTTCTGTTCGAACGAGCGCATGATCTGGTAGATCACCTGATCGTTGTTGCGCAGGAACACCCAGTTGCCGTGGTGGCTGTACTGTTCCTCCAGCGCTTCGCTCAGCATATTGATGCGCTGCTCGTTGCTGTGCTTGATGTAGTCGATAAAGCCGCGTTCAAAGCTGACGCGCACCCCCCAATGCATGGTGATCAGCACCAGCATGCAGGTGGCGAAAATGGCCAGGAACAGTTTCCCGGTAATGCCTATCTTCATTGCAACCTCGTTGAACCGGTACCCGGCTCTTTGGTCAGCGTGCGGTTGGGCGCGCTATCGGCCGGCACGCGCGCGAAGGCCAGTGCGGGCAGAGCGATAATCAACGCCATACAGCAGTAGCTGTAAATAAATGCGCTGTGGATGGCCGGGCTGTCGGCTACCACCTGGTGATGGGCGAAGCTGCCGATCAAGATGCCGGCAACGCTGACGCCAAGGCTCATCGACAGCTGCATGACCATCGACAACAGGCTATTGCCGCTGCTGGCCAGCCGATCCGGCAGGTCTTTCAGCGTCAGGGTGTTCATCGCCGAGAAGCGCAGCGAGTTGACCATCCCCTGGAAGAACAGCACCACCGGCAGCAGCCACAGCCAGCCGAGCATCGCCGCCAACAGGAAGCTCAGGCTGACCAGCGCCAGCAGCAGCGTGGCGGCCACCAGCACGTTGCGGTAGCCAAAGCGGTTGACCACCTGTACCACGATGCGTTTCATGCCCATGCTGCCGATGATCATCGGGATCATCATCAGCCCGGCGTGGAACGGCGTGAAACCCATGCCCACCTGCAGGAACAGCGGCGTCATGAACGGCAGCATGCCGCTGCCGATGCGCCCCAGCAGGCTGGCCAGCAGCCCGATCTTGTAAGTCGGGGTGCGCAGCAGCCGCAGCGAGAACAGGGCGCGGCTATTGCCGTAGGCATGCCAAACATACCCCAACAGCGCCGCTACGCCCAGCGCCACCAGGCCGGCGATGGCGCTGCCGGAGAGCCCCATGCCCTTGTGGCCGTCGAGCGCCAGCGTCAGCGACGCCATGCCGATCGCCAGCAGGATAAAGCCGCTGAGGTCGAAGCGTCGGGTCTGCATTTGGTAGTTGGGCATCAGCAGCAGCGTGGCGATGGCGCCTACGATGCCCACCGGAATATTGATCAGGAAAATCCAGTGCCAGCTGGCGTATTGCACCAGAAAGCCGCCCAGCGCCGGCCCCATCAGCGGGCCGATCTGGCCCGGCAGCGTCACGAAGGTCATCGCCGCCATGTACTGCTCGCGCGGCACGATCTTCATCACCGTCAGGCGGCCGACCGGCACCATCATCGCGCCGCCGATGCCCTGAATCACGCGCGAGGCGATCAGTTCGTTCAGGGTTTCCGAGCGGGCGCAGAGAATGGAGCCGAGGGTGAACAGCACGATGGCACTGAAAAACACCCGCTGTACGCCGACCTTGTCCGCCAGCCAGCCGCTGGCCGGCAGCGTTACCGCCACCGTCAGCACATAGGAGACGATCACTGACTGCATGCGCAGCGGGTTCTCCCCCAGGCTGGCGGCCATCGAGGGCAGGGCGGTGTTGACGATAGTGGTATCCAGCGTCTGCATAAAGAAGCCGAATGCCACTATCCAGAGTTGCCAGCGTACCGTGGCGGCGTGTTTCATCAGCATCGGTCGGCCATTAATGGGGCAGCGGGGCCAGTTGCTTACTGCGGCGGAACTTCGCCTGCAGTCGGTCGAAGTAAAGATAGACCACCGGCGTGGTGTACAGCGTCAGCAGCTGGCTCATCACCAGACCGCCGGCGATGGTGATGCCGAGCGGCTGGCGCAGCTCTGCGCCGTCGCCGCTGGCCAGCACCAGCGGCAGCGCGCCGAACAGCGCCGCCAGCGTGGTCATCATGATCGGCCGGAAACGCAGCAGGCTGGCCTGGAAAATCGCCTCGCGGGCGCTGATGCCGCCATTGCGCTGCGCCTCGAGCGCGAAGTCGACCATCATGATGGCGTTTTTCTTCACGATGCCGATCAGCAGCATGATGCCGATCAGCGCAATCAGGCTGAACGGCGCGCCGAACAGCTCGAGCGCCAGCAGCGCGCCCACGCCGGCGGAAGGCAGCGTAGAGAGGATGGTCAGCGGATGGATATAGCTCTCGTACAGCACGCCGAGCACGATGTACACCGTGGCGATCGCCGCCAGGATCAGGATCACCTGCGATTTCAGGGTGTCCTGAAACACCTGGGCGGTGCCGGCGAAGGCACCGCGCACCGTAGGCGGTACGCCGAGCTGGGTCATGGCGCGGGTGACGGCGTCGGTGGCGTCACCCAGGCTGGCCCCGAGCGGCAGGTTGAACGAGATGGTGGAGGCGGCGGACAGCCCCTGGTGGTTGACCGCCAGCGGCGTATTGGCCGGCTGCCAATGCGCGAAATAGGAGAGCGGTATCGCCTTGCCTTCGCTGTTGATGATGAACATTTTGTCCAGCGAACTCACGTCCTGGGTGTAAGGAGGCGCCACTTCCATCACCACCTTGTATTGGTTGAGCGGCTGATAGATGGTCGAGATCTGCCGTTGGCCGAAGGCGTTGTTCAACAGGTTGTTGGCGTCGGACACCGAGATGCCGAGGCGCGACATGGTGTCGCGATCGTAAATCAGATCCATCTCCGAGCCTTTATCCTGCTGATCCGAGTTGACGTCCGCCAGCTCCGGCAGGGCGGCCAGCGCGGTGCGGATTTTCGGCTCCCAGGTGCGCAGGGCGCTCAAATCGTCCGACAGCAGCGTGTACTGATAGCTGGCGTTGGCCTGCCGGCCGCCGACACGGATATCCTGCACCGCCATCAGGAACAGGCTGGCGCCGGGCTCTTTCGCCAGCTTGGCGCGCAGTCGAGCGATCACCTGCTGCGCGCTCTCTTTGCGTTCGGACAGCGGTTTAAGCGCGATGAACATCGAACCGCTGTTGGTGCGCGAACCGCCGGTGAAGCCGGTGACGTTATCCACCGCCGGATCGTCGCGCACGATGGTCATGAAATCCTGCAGTTTCTGGCGCATGGCCTGGAACGAAATGCTCTGATCGGCCTGAATCGACCCCATCAGACGGCCGGTATCCTGTTCCGGGAAGAAGGTTTTCGGGATGCTGATATACAGCCAGACGTTCAGCGCCACCGTCGCCAGCAGGATCGCCAGCACCCATCGGGCATGGTCGAGCACCCAGTGCAGCGAGCGGCCGTAGCCCTGCTGCAGTTTCATCAACAGCTTGCCGAAGCCGCGCACGCGCTGCTGCGCGCGTTCCGTTTGCGGGCGCAGCAGGTAGGCGCACATCATCGGCGTGAGCGTCAGCGAGATGATCAGCGACAGCCCGATAGACACCGACAGGGTAACGGCGAACTCGCGGAACAGGCGCCCCGGCAGCCCCTCCATCAGCAGCAGCGGAATAAATACCGCCACCAGCGACATGCTCATCGAAAGCACGGTAAAGCCGACCTCGCGTATCCCTTGCAGCGCCGCCTGCAGCGGCTTGATGCCGGCTTCCACGTGGCGGGAAATGTTTTCCAGCACCACGATGGCGTCGTCCACCACGAAGCCGGTGGCGATGGTCAGCGCCATCAGCGACAGGTTGTTGAGGCTGAAACCGCACAGATACATGGCGGCGAAGGTGCCGATCAACGACACCGGCACCGCGACGGCGGGGATCAGCGTGGCGCGGCCGGAGCGCAGGAAGGCGAACACCACCAGGATCACCAGCGCGATGGCGATGACCAGCGATTGCTCCACTTCCGCCAGCGAGGCGCGAATGGTCGGCGAGCGATCCTGCGCGATGTTCAGCTTGATCGAGGCCGGAATGCTGGCCTGCAGATCGGGCAGCTCGGCGCGGATGCGATCGACGGTGGCGATGATGTTGGCGTCCGGCGAGCGGCTGACCACCAGCAGGATCGCCGGTTGGGCGTTGGTCATCCCGGCGTTGCGTACGTCCTGCACCGAGTCGATGACGTTGGCGACGTCGCTCAGCCGGACGGCGGAGCCGTTGTTGTAATGCACGATCAGCGGCTTGTAGCCCTCGGCCTTCTTGATCTGGTCGTTGCTCTGGATCTGCCAGCGCTTGTCCTGGCTTTCGGCCGAGCCGAGCGGCGTGCGCAGGTTGGCGTTGCTGATGGCCTGGCGCACGCTGTCCAGCGATACGCCCTGGTTAAACAGCGCGGAAGGGTTCAGCTCCACCCGCACCGCAGGCAGCGAGCTGCCGCCGACGGTGACGTCGCCGACGCCCTCGGTCTGGGCGATTTTCTGCGCCAGCTGGGTGGAGGCGAAGTCGTAAAGTTGCCCCTGGCTGTAGGTGTCGGAGGTGAGCGTCAGGATCATGATCGGCGCGTCCGACGGGTTCATCTGCCGATAGGTCGGGCGGCTCGGCATGCCGGAGGGCAGCAGGCTTTGCGCGGCGTTGATCGCCGCCTGCACGTCGCGCGCCGCGCCGTTGATGTCGCGGCTGAGATCGAACTGCAGGATCACGCGGGTGCTGCCGAGCGAGCTCATTGAGGTCATTTCGTTAACCCCGGCGATGCGGCTGAGCGCGCGCTCCAGCGGGGTGGCGACCGAGGTCGCCATGGTTTCCGGATCGGCGCCCGGCAAGGTTGCGGTGACGGAGATCACCGGGTAGTCCACCTGCGGGAGCGGCGCGACGGGCAGCAGGCTGAAGCCCAGCGCGCCCGCCAGCGCGATAGCCAGCGTCAGCAGGGTGGTGGCCACCGGCCGGAAGATAAACAGCGAGAAGAATTTCACGGTGTCTCCCGTGCTTCTTCTTTGGCGTGGGTGCTGCGCGCCAGTTTATCGAACAGCAGGTAAATCACCGGGGTGGTGAACAGCGTCAGGATCTGGCTCATGATCAGGCCGCCGACCATGCAGATGCCGAGCGGCCGGCGCAGCTCCGCGCCGACGCCGGTGCTGAGCATCAGCGGCAGCGCGCCGAGCAGGGCGGCCAGCGTGGTCATCAGGATCGGCCTAAAACGCAGCAGGCAGGCCTGATAGATGGCGTCATAGGGCTTCATGCCCTGCTCGCGTTCGGCGGCCAGGGCGAAGTCGATCATCATGATGGCGTTTTTCTTCACGATGCCGATCAGCAGGATAATACCGATGATGGCGATCACGTCCAGCTCGCTGCCCGCCAGCATCAGCGCCAGCAGCGCGCCAACCCCGGCGGTCGGCAGGGTGGAGAGGATGGTGATCGGATGGATGAAGCTTTCATACAGCACGCCCAGCACGATATACATCGCCACCACCGCCGCCAGGATCAGCCACAGCGTGCTGCCGAGCGCCGCCTGGAAGGCCAGGGTCGCGCCCTGGAATTTGGTGGTGATGTCTTTCGGCATCGCCAGGGTCTTCTCGACCTGGGTAATGGCGTTGACCGCTTCTTCCAGCGAGTAGCCCTCCGCCACGTTGAAGGAGACGGTGGTCGCCGGGAACTGATCGAGGTGGTTGATCGCCAGCGGCCCGTTGCGCTGTTCAATTTTGGCGAGGGTATTCAGCGGCACCACGGCGCCGGTACTGCTGGTGAGGCGGATATCGTTCAGCGCCGCCAGCCCCGGCGTCGCCTGCACGTCATGCTCCAGCACCACGCGGTACTGGTTGGCCTGGGTGTAGATGGTGGAGATCAGGCGCTGGCCGAAGGCGTTGTACAGCGCGCTGTCCACGTCGCTCATCTGGATGCCGAGGCGCGACGCCGAGTCGCGATCGACGTTGATATAGGCCTCCAGCCCCTGATCCTGCCAGTCGCTGCTGACGTCCTGCAGCTCGGGCGTCTGCCGCAGTTCGTCGATCAGCTGCGGCACCCATTGGCTGAGCTGCTCAAGGGACATCGCCTGCAGGGTGAACTGGTACTGCGTGCGGCTGACCTGGGTGTCGATGGTCAGATCCTGCACCGGTTGCAGATAGAGCTTCAGGCCGGGCAGCGCTGCCGCCTTCTCCTGCATCCGGTCGATGATGGTCTGCAGGCTGTCGCTGCGTTCGCTCAGCGGCTTCAGGTTGATCTGCAGCCGGCCGCTGTTGAGGGCGGCGTTGGTGCCGTCGACGCCGATAAACGAGGTCAGGCTCTCTACCGCCGGATCTTGCAGCACCTGCGCGGCGACCTGCTGTTGCAGCACCGCCATTTTGCTGAACGACACCGACTGCGGCGCTTCCAGCGTGCCCTGGATCAGGCCGTTGTCCTGAATCGGGAAGAAGCCTTTGGGGATGAACAGGTAGAGCAGCACGGTGACGGCCAGGGTGCTCAACGCTATGCACAGCGTCAGCCACTGGTGGGCGAGCACGACTTTCAGCCAGCGGCCGTAGCCGGCGATCACGCGTTCGAAGAAACGTTCCGAGGCAGCGGAGAAACGGTTCTGCTTGCGCAGCGACTCATGGCTCAACAGGCGGGCGCACATCATCGGCGTCAGCGTCAGCGACACCACGGCGGAGATCAGAATCGCCACCGCCAGTGTCACGGCGAACTCGCGGAACAGGCGGCCGACGATGTCGCCCATGAACAGCAGCGGGATCAGCACCGCCACCAGCGAGAAGGTCAGCGAGATGATGGTGAAGCCGATTTCGCCGGCCCCTTTCAGCGCGGCGTCGAGCGGTTTTTCGCCTTTCTCGATGTAGCGCGAGATGTTCTCGATCACCACGATGGCGTCGTCCACCACGAAGCCGGTGGCGATGGTCAGCGCCATCAGCGTCAGGTTGTTGATGGAGAAACCGAGGAAGTACATGGCGGCGAAGGTGCCGACCAGCGACAGCGGCACCGCCACGCTGGGGATAATGGTCGCCGGCACGTTGCGCAGGAACACGTAAATCACCATCACCACCAGCGCGATCGCCAGCAGCAGCTCGAACTGCACGTCGCTGACCGAGGCGCGAATGGTGGTGGTGCGGTCGGTCAGCACTTTGACGTCGACCGACTTGGGCAGGCTTTTAATCAGCGTCGGCAGCATTTCGCGAATGCTGTCGGCGGTGGTGATGACGTTGACGCCGGGCTGGCGCTGAATGTTCAGCACGATCGCCGGCTGCTTGTTGGCCCAGGCCGCCAGCCGGGTGTTTTCCGCACCCTGTTCGACGGTGGCGATGTCCTGCAGGCGGATCGGCGCGCCGTTTTTGTAGGCGACGATCAGCCGCCGGTACTCATCGGCGGACTTCATCTGATCGTTAGCGGACAGGGTGACCGAGCGGGTCGGGCCGTCCAGGCTGCCTTTGGCGGAGTTGACGTTTGCGGCCGTGATGGCGGTGCGCACGGTTTCGCTGTCGAGCCCGTTGGCCGCCATGGCCGGCGCGTTGAGCTTCACGCGTACCGCCGGGCGCTGGCCGCCGGAAAGGGTGACCAGACCGACGCCGGTCACCTGGGAAATTTTTTGCGCCACGCGAGTTTCCACCATGTCTTCCACCTGCGTCATCGGCATGGCGGTGGAGGTGACGGCCAGCGTCAGGATCGGCGGATCGGCGGGGTTAACCTTGCTGTAGATTGGCGGATAGGGCAGATCGGTCGGCAGCAGGTTGGTGGCGGAGTTGATCGCCGCCTGCACCTCCTGCTCGGCAATATCCAGCGACAGCGCCAGCTGGAACTGTAGGGTGATCACCGAGGCGCCGCCGGAGTTCTGTGACAGCATCTGTTTGAGGCCGGACATCTGGCCGAACTGGCGCTCCAGCGGCGCGGTGATGGCAGAGGTCACCACGTCCGGGCTGGCGCCGGGGTACAGCGTCACCACCTGAATGGTCGGGTAGTCCACTTCCGGCAGGGCGGAAACCGGCAGCGCGCGGTAGCCGATGATCCCCGCCAGCAGGATCGCCACCATCAGCAGCGTGGTGGCGACCGGGCGCAGAATAAACAGGCGGGACGGGCCGCCGCCGGGGTTCGGCGTCATCACCTGCATCAGGCTTTCTCCCGCTTGGCGTGCGGTGCGGCGTTGCCGCCGGCCGCTTTGGTTTGCGGCGTCACCACCTCAACCTTCATGCCCTCCGTCAGTTGGTCGATGCCGTCGGTCACCACGCGTTGCCCGGCGTTCAGGCCGCTGGCGATGACCACGTTTTGGCTGTCTTCAATGCCGACGGTGACCAGGCGTTTGCTGACTTTATTCTCATCGTCCATCGTCCAGACGAAGTTGCCTTCGTTGCCCATCTGCACGGCGGCGGTCGGCACCACGATGGCGTTTTGCAACGTGGCGACTTTCAGCCGCGCATTGACGAACTGATTGGGGAACAGCGCGTCGTCCTGGTTGGCGTACTGCGCCTTCAGCTTGATGGTGCCGGTGGTGGTGTCTATCTGGTTATCCAGGCTGAGCAGATTGCCCTGCGCCAACAGGGTCTTGTTGGTGCGCCCCCAGGCTTCGACGCTGACCGGGCCGGCCTTTTGCGCCTTCATGATGTCGCTGATGGTGCTTTCCGGCAGCGTGAACACCACGTCGATCGGATGCGTTTGCGTGATCACCACGATGGCGGTGGAGCCGCTGGTGATGTAGTTGCCCATATCGACCTGTTTGAGGCCCACGCGGCCGGAGATCGGGGCGATGATTTTGCTGTAGGTCAGCTGCAGCTGAGCGCTGTCCACCGCGCCCTGATCGGCCTTGATGGACCCTTCGGTCTGCTGCACCAGCGAGGCCTGCGTGTCCAGCTCCTGGCGAGAGACCAGATTGGTTTTCACCAGTTGCTGGTAGCGGGCCAGATCGCGCCGGGCGTTGGCCAGCGTCGCCTGATCCTTCGCCAGCTGCCCCTGAGCCTGGGTCAACTGGACCTGGAATGGCCGGGGATCGATTTCCGCCAGCAGATCGCCGGCTTTCACCTGCTGCCCTTCGGTGAAGTGCAACGTCATCAGTTGGCCGTCGACCCGGCTGGTGACGGTAACGGTATTGGCGGCGGTGACGGTGCCCAGCCCAATCAGATAGCTCGGCACGGATTGCTGCGTGGCCGTGGCCACCTGAACCGGCGACAGATTGCCGCGGCGTTTGCCACCGGCGGCCGCTCCTTTGGCACCGCCGGCAGGGCGGGCAGCCGCTTGTGTTTCAGCGGCCGGCGGCGCGGCGTTGAAATGACGCCAAATCAGCACGGCGACAATGGCCACGATGGCGGCAACCAGCAGGCGCAGCATCAGGGAACGACGTTGGGGTTTTGCATTCATGGCGGCGAAAATTCTCTCCAGAGGACAACCGTGCGGGCACGCATTGCCACAAAAGTGACACTCCTTACAGAATACTAGTTTAGCCAGCCAAAGCGGCATAAAAATGAAGGAAATAAGGAGGAACCGTCAGCATTTTCCGAATAAGTTAACGATTGTTGCCTACGCTGTTTATAAGCGTTGGGTTTTAACTTATAGCCAATGCGTTTTAACGACTTTCTGTATTTGGCGCTAATAATTAACGAGCGAATTATTTAACCCATGGAGCCTCTATCAATGAGCAAAAAACAACTGGGCCGTTCGGGCATTCAGGTGCCGGCGTTGACCTTCGGCGGCAACGTGTTCGGCTGGACGGCAGATCAAGCGACCTCTTTCAGCCTGTTGGATGCGCTGGTGGACAATCAGCTCAACTTTATCGACACCGCCGACGTCTATTCCAGCTGGGCACCGGGCAATCGGGGCGGCGAATCGGAAACCGTCATCGGCGAATGGCTCAAGAAAAGCGGCAAGCGCGACCAGGTGATCATCGCCACCAAGGTGGGCAAACCGATGGGCGAAGGCAAACAGGGGCTATCGCCGCGCTATATTCAGCAGGCGGTGGAGGATTCGCTGCGCCGCCTGCAAACCGATTATATCGATCTTTACCAATCGCACGACGATGACCGCGATACGCCGTTGGAAGAGACGCTGGCGGCGTTCGATGCGCTGATCAAGGCCGGCAAGGTGAGGGCGATTGGCGCCTCCAACTATCAGGCGGATCGCCTGGAAGAAGCGCTGCGGGTGAGCGAAAGCAACGGATTGGCGCGCTACGAAACCCTGCAGCCGGAATACAATCTGTATGCGCGCGAAGGGTATGAAGCCGAGCTGGAAGGCGTGGCGCAGCGCCATGGTCTCGGGGTGATCAACTTCTTCGCGCTGGCCAGCGGTTTCCTGACCGGCAAATATCGCAGCAAAGCGGATGAGGGCAAAAGCCAGCGCGGCGATCGCATCGTCGAACGCTACCTTAACCCGCGCGGCTTCCGCATTCTGGCGGCGCTGGATCAGGTGGCCGGCAAGCACGGCACCTCCCCGGCGCAGGTCTCGCTGGCCTGGCTGATTGCGCGCCCGAGCATCACTGCGCCGATCGTCAGCGCCACCTCGTTGCCGCAGCTGGATGAGTTGGTCAGCGCCACGCGCCTGACGCTGGATGCGGACGACATCCAGGCGCTGAACCACGCCAGCGCCGGGTAAGGCGCGTTACCCGGCGGCGATTTTGCTCTATGCTGAAGGGGTCAACATGGCCCATTCAGGAAACCGCAATGTCTGGTGATACCATCAACGACCTCGCGACGCTGGAACAGCTGTACGGCAAACCCGGCGCCCCCTCGGTTTTTAAAGAAGTCAGCTATATCCACCCGGCGTACCGCCCGTTTATCGAGGCGGCGCCGTTTGCCGCCCTCTCGACGGTCGGGCCGGACGGCATGGATGTCTCGCCGCGCGGCGATCCGGCCGGTTTTCTCCACATCGAAGACGAGAAAACCCTGCTGCTGCCGGATAGGCGCGGCAATAACCGCATCGATAGCCTGCGCAATATTCTGCACGACAACCGGGTGGCGCTGCTGCTGCTGATCCCCGGCATCGGCGAAACGCTGCGGATTAACGGGCGGGCGGAGATCGTGGTGGCGCCGGCGGTGCTGCAGCGCTTCGCCCACCGCAATCAGCTGCCGCGTTCGGTGTTGCGTATTCGGGTGGAGGCGGTGTTCTTCCAGTGCAGCCGGGCGATCTTGCGTTCGGGACTTTGGGAAGAGGGCAGCCGCCTCGAACGTTCGGCGCTGCCCAGCCCCGGCCATATTTTGGCCGCGGTGAGCCAAACGCGCTTCGACGGTGAGGAGTACGACCAGGCGCTGCCGCAGCGGCTGAAGGATACGCTGTATTAATCGCCGCGGCGTTCGCGCCACGTTTGCCGGTTCAGCCGGTACAAGACATGTTTTTGCAGCGGGTGCCCCGCCGGCAGGCGCGGGTGCAGGAAGGTTTCGCCGTCAAAGTGCATGCCGATGCGCTCCATCACCCGGCGTGACGGCTGGTTATCTTCGGCGGTGAAGGACACCACTTCCGGCAAGTGCAGCGTGTCGAAGGCACACGCCAGCGCAGTGCGTTCCGCTTCAGCGGCGTAGCCGTTGCCCCAGTGGGCCGCCGCCAGCCGCCATCCGATCTCCACGCAGGGGGAGCAAGGCAGGTCGTCGCCCGGCCGCGCCAGCCCGACAAAACCGATAAAGGGCGCGCCGACTTTCACTTCCACCGCCCATAGCCCCCAGCCATGTTGCTGCATGAAGGCGCGGATGCGTTCGGCCTGCGCGTGGCTTTCTTCGGCCGTCATCGTCGCCGGGAAATAGCGCATCACCTGCGGATCGGCGTTAAGCGCGGCGAAGGCCGGCAGATCGTCGTCGCGCCAGGGGCGCAGCCGCAGCCTGTCGCTGTCGAGGGTAAGGATGGTGGACATAATGCATAGCCTCCAATGAGCAAGGGCGCGGCGAGCCGCGCCCTTGGGCCGTCAACGGAACAGCGTTTGCGCCCAGCGCGCCAGCCCGGCGGTGACCGAGCCGAAGTCGTTGCCGCCGACGATCGGAATGCCCGGCAGCTGCTGTTGCAGCGCGGCGCGCAGCAGCGGCGAACGCGCGCTGCCGCCGGTCAGGTAGATCACCTGCGGCGCGGTCTGGCTGCTGGCCAACGCGGCACTGACCTGCTCCTGGATGCGCATCAACGGCTGCGAGATGGCGTCGGCGAGCTGATCCTGGCTGATGCTTTCCGCCAGATCGGCCTGCACGAAGCTGAGCGGCGCGCTGATAGCGGTTTGGCCGGACAGGGCTATCTTACTCTCTTCGGCCGCGCGCACCAGTCGGTAGCTCAGGCGCTGCTGGTACACTTTCAGCAGGCGTTTGACCTTTTCCGGCTCCGCCGCGTCGAGGATCAGATCGCGCAGCACGCGGCCGTTGGCGGCGCTGTAGAAGTCGTTTTGCGCCGGTACGTCGTTGGTCGCCACCGCGTTCCAGTAAGGCAGCGCCGGCAGGGCGATGCCTTTCCCGGTTTCGCCGCCCAGGCCGAACAGCGGCATCAGCTGTTTGAAGGCCAACATGATGTCCAGATCGTTACCGCCGACCCGGCAGCCGCTGTGGCCCAGCAGGCTCTGCTGACGATCGGCGCGGTCGCGCCACTGCGGGCCCATCAGCAGCACCGAGCAGTCGGTGGTGCCGCCACCGATGTCCACCACCAGCACGGTTTGCTCTTCGCTCAGCGTCGCCTCGAAGTCCAGCCCTGCCGCCACCGGCTCGAACTGGAATTCAATCTCTTTGAAACCGGCGCGTTCGGCGGCGCGCTGCAAAATGCCCTGCGCCTGCCGGTTGGCCTCTTCGCCGCCGATGCCCTGGAAGTTGATCGGTCGGCCGATCACCGCTTGATCGATACCGGCCTGCAGCACGTTTTCCGCCTGGCGTTTGATGTGGAACATCATGGCGCAGACCAGGTCTTCGAACAGGGCGATCTGCTGCGGCTTCAGGCCGTTGGCGCCGAGGAAAGACTTCGGCGAGCGCACGAAGTACACCTCTTCCGGATCTTCCATGTAGTGCGCCAGCGCCTGCAGGCCGAACAGCACGCTGTCGCCGCCGACCGGAATGTCCTCTTCGCGGTTGTAACTGATGGCGCGGCGCAGCAGCTGCTGGTTTTCTTCGCTGCCGGTCGGCACCTGCCAATGGCGGTGCAGGCATTCGCTCACCGCTTCGCGGGTCGGCGCGCACAGCATCGAAGGCAGATACGGCTCGTTGTTTTCCAGCGTCAGCAGCTCGGGGCCGTGGTCGCGCATCACCGCGACGGAACAGTTGGCTGTCCCATAGTCGAATCCAATAAACATCTCTTTTTTGTCCCCATGCCAATGAAGGGGGGCGACTTTACCCGAGACGGGGCCGGTGGGCAATGCGCTGATGCGCGAGTGTCGAAAAATTTAGCGGGCGCGGCATCGGCATGCTTAACTTAATGTCCGAATTCCGCACGTCAGCGCGCCAGCCGAGCCCCATAATGCAGAAAAAACCGAACCCGAGCGTTGCCATGAATACCCAACAGCAAGCGTTGTACGACGCGCTGCGCGCGCGTGACCGCAAATTCGACGGCCGCTTTTTCGTCGGCGTCTCTTCCACCGGCATTTATTGCCGCCCGGTGTGCAGCGCCCGCACGCCGAAGCTGGAAAATTGCACCTTCTATCCGAGCGCGGCGGCGGCCGAGCTGGCGGGCTTTCGCCCCTGTCTTAAATGCCGGCCGGAACTGGCGCCCGGTCTGGCGCTGATCGATCTGGGCAACCGCTATGCGCAGGTGGCGGTGCAGCTCATCGAGCAGGGCTATCTGTCCGAACACAGCTGCGAAGCGCTGGCGGCGCGGCTCGGCATTTCCGATCGCCACCTGCGGCGTATCTTCGCCGAGCAGTTTGGCGCTTCGCCGATCGATTACGCGCAGTCGCACCGGCTGCTGCAGGCTAAACGCCTGTTGGCGGATACCGATCTGCCGCTCAGCGAAGTGGCATTCGCCGCCGGTTTCGGCAGCCTGCGGCGTTTCAACGAGCTGTTCAAGGCGCGCTATCGCCTGATTCCGTCGGCGCTGCGCAGCGGCGGCGCGCGCGGTGAACGGGCCGCCGCCAGCGGCCTGGTGTTCCACCTGGGCTATCGGCCGCCCTATGACTGGGATCGCATGCTGAACTTCTTGCAGGCGCGCGCCGTGCAGGGCGTAGAGCGGGTCGAGGGCCGCCGCTATCTGCGTTCGATCTCAGTCAGCCAGGGCGGTACGGAGTATTGCGGCTGGCTCAGCGTGCAGCCGGAAGAAGCGCGCAACCGGGTCAGGGTAGAGATCGCGCCGGCGCTCAGTTTGGTGACGACGGAGGTGCTGCGCCGCGTACGCTTGCTGTTCGATTTGGACGCCGCGCCGGATCGCATCAATGAGGCGCTGGGTTCGCTGGCGGCCGATGCGCCGGGGCTGCGCTTGCCGGGCTGCGTAAACAGCTTCGAGCAGGCGGCGCGTGCGGTGCTGGGGCAATTGGTCAGCGTGAAAATGGCGGCAACCTTCGCCGGGCGGATGGCCGAACGTTGGGGAGAACCGCTGGCGGCGCCGCACGAGGGCATCACCCACGTTTTCCCTAGCGCCGAACGGGTGGCGCAGCTGCAGCCCGAAGCACTGCGCCCGCTCGGGGTACAGCTGAAGCGCGCGGCGGCGCTGATCGAGATCGCCCGCGCGCTGGGCGAAGGGCGGCTGCAGCTCGATAACGTGCTGGATATCGAACAGGGCATCAAGGCGCTGACCGCGCTGCCGGGCATCGGCAGCTGGACCGCCAGCTATATCGCGATGCGCGCCTGGTCTTGGCCGGACGTGTTCCTGGTCGGCGATTACCTGATCAAACAGCGTTTCCCCGGCATGACGCCGCGCCAGATCGAACGCTATGCCGAACGTTGGCGCCCGTGGCGATCTTACGCCACGTTGCACCTGTGGCACAACGACGGTTGGGCGCCGGAAGGGGAGGAGTGAGGCGCATTCGGGCTAGCAGGGGGCGTCGATCAGCTGCAGCAGGCGGCTCATGCCTTCGCGCATCAGGAACGCCAGCAGCTTTTCCCGCTCGGCCGGCGTCAGATGGTAGTAATACTCGATCCAGACCCGAATAGGATCCTGGCGTTTGATGTCGTAGTCCGGATGGTCGGCCTCGCGTAAGGCCGACAGGCTGCGCGCGCCGAACGGCAGGCTGTCGATATGGTATTCCAGCGCTTTACCCTGCACGCCGCTGCGGCGGCGGCTGACCCAGCCTTCGCGTCGGGCCATCAGATTGACCCCTTGCGGGGTCGAGGGCAACCCCGCTTTCCCCATCAGTTCCCTGGCGGAAAACCATTTCTTTTCCATAGTCCCTTATCCCTGAGCTATCACATGTCGAGGAAAATCAACGGATACGTCGATGTCCGCATGGGAGCTTCATCTTACTTAATCGTTTAAGCTTCAGGTGTTATTTATATCACTAATCTCGTATTGGTTAACATGATGTGAAAGACGAGAGGTGCGGCGCCGCCCGTGAGACGGCGCCGGCGAGGGAAGGCGTTAGCGGATGCCGAAGTAGCCGTCGCTGAGCAGAACCGCCAACGGCTGCTCCAGCGCCACCTGGTCGCCGTCTGCCAGATCGACGCCGACATCGCGCAGCGCCTGCAGCGTCACCGGCTGGTGGGCCGGCCCGGCGAGCGTTTGCGCCTTGATCCGATGCGCCGCGCCGTTGAGCATCGAGACCATCAGCTCATCCATCTGGTTGCAGTGCAGGTTGGTGATAAAGCGTTCATCGATGCGAATGATGTCTATCTTCTGATCGCCCAGCTCATCGAAGGCATTGATGTTATGCCCAAAGCCATTGACGATCAGTCGGCAGCCCAGCTGCTGCAGTTCGCGCAGACACGCTCGGCACTGCGCGGCGTGCTCCAGCACCACGGCTTCATCAACGCTGAACAGCAGTGCCCGCGGCGGCAGCGAGGAAGCGCGCACCGTTTCCGTCAGGAAGCGTTGGAAGTCGGTGTTCAGCAGGCTGTCGGTAGCCAGCGGCAACGCGAGCGACAGCCCCTTGCGCTTGATGTCGTCGGCGTACGATACCAGCAGCTGCGTCACCGCCCAGCGGTCGATGTCCGGCATCAGGCCGTACAGCTGCGCCGCGGCGATGAACGCCTCGTGCGGCAGCGGCCGATCGTCCGGTGCCATCACCTGCAGTTTCACCTGGTGAAACGCGGCCGACAGCGGCGTTGCCGGCGGCGCGACCGCGCGAGTCAGCAGCCGCAGCTGCCCCTCGCTGATGATCGTCTGTACCTCCTGTGGGTTCAGCAATTCATGCTGCCGTTCCAGCAGCTGTTTTTGCCGCGTTTCGTACAGATAAACCTGGCCGCGGCCGTGGTGCTTGGCGGTGTAGCAGGCGATGTCGGCCTGGGCCAGCAGTTCGCTGCTTTTGGCGTCGCCGCCGATGCGCGTGATGCCGGCGCTGGCGCCGACGCGATAAATTTTCCCTTCCCAGTAGAACGGATGCTGGCTGATTTGGTTGACTACCTGCTGAATCAGCGATTTCGCCTGCTCCAGCCGGCAGTCGAACAGGATCAAACCGAACTCGTCGCCGCCCAGCCGAGCCAGGCAGTCGCTGTTGCGCAGCTGGTGCCGCATCAGCTGGGCGATGTCCCGCAGCAAGGCATCACCCGCCGCGTGGCCGGCGGTGTCGTTTACCGCTTTGAACCGATCCAGATCGAGGAACACCAGCGAATGCGACGACGACGGTTCCCCGCCGGCGGCGATCGCCGCCTTCAGCTGCTTCTCGAAGCGGGTGCGGTTCGGCAGGCCGGTCAGCGCGTCGTGCGAGGCGCTGTAGCTGAGTTTTTTCATCAGTTCGCGCGAGGCGGTGACGTCCTGCAGCACCATCACCGCGCCCATGGTTTCGCCATCGAGGGTTTTCAGCGGTGAGACCGACTGCTGCACGTCGAAATAACGTCCGTCGCGGCTGTGCAGCACCAGCGCGTAATCCGCCGGCCACTGCCGCGGGTATTGCGTGAGGTTTTCGATTTCCGGGCCGTCTTTGCCGTTGGTCAGGCGCACCACGCCGGCGACCGGCATGTCGATCGCCAGCTCGAGCGGCCAGCCACACATCTGCTCGGCCACCGGGTTCATAAAGGTGATGCGCAGGTGGCTGTCGGTGGAGATCACCCCTTCGCCGATGGCGTCGAGGGTGATGTGCAGGCGCTCTTTTTCTTCGTGCAGCGCCTCGGCGAGGATCTTGAGCTCGGTCATGTCGATATTGGTGCCGATCATGCGCAGCGGCTGGCCCTGGTCGTCGAGGATCACGTTGCCCTGGCCGCGAATATGGCGCAATTTGCCGCCGCGCGTGGTAATGCGAAATTCCATAACGAAAGGCTTGGGATCGGCCAGCAGCGCGGCCAGCTCGCGATCGGTACGCTCGCGATCTTCCGGCACCAGCAGGGTGCGCCACAGCGCCAGCGTCGGCGTTTGGTCGGGATTGAGATCGTAGAGTTCGAACATGCGCTGATCCCAGGTGAAGTTTTCCTGGCTCATCACCCATTCCCAAATGCCGACGCCGCCCACCTGGTTGGCCAGCGTAATGCGCTCCACCAGCCGGTTGTTCTCCGCCTCGCTGCGTTTGAGGCCGCTGATGTCCTCGACCTGAGAGATGAAGTACAGCGGTTGCCCTTCGGCGTCGCGCACCAGCGAGACGGCCAATAGCGCCCAAACGGTCTGGCCGTCGCTGCGGATATAGCGTTTCTCCATGGTGTAGCTGCTGATGTGGCCGTCGAGCAGATCGTGCAGCTGGCTGAGATCGGCGTTGAGGTCGTCCGGGTGGGTGATGGCCTGGAACGTCAGGCGGTGCAACCCTTCCGGCGTATAGCCGAGCAGTTTGCACAGTGCCTGATTGACCTGCAGCCATTTGCCCTCCGGCGACACCAGCGCCATGCCGATGGCGGAATACTCCAGCGCGCTGCGAAAGCGGCTTTCGCTCTCGACGATGTGCTGTTTCTCCACCCGGAAGGTGTGCATCACCATCGCCATCGCGTGTGCCGGGATCAGGATCAGCAGCATCGGCAAGTACAGGCCAAGCTCACCGAAGACGTGTGCAGAGGCCTGCAGGTGCAGCACGCCCAGCGAGATCAGCACCGTGATCAGCAGCAGGGTGCAGAAACAGACGGCGAAGGCTTCGAAGCGCGGCAGCGCGATGGCGGCCCACAGCAGCGGCAGGATGACGAAGGTGAACGGGAACGGCAGATAGGTCAGCGCCAGGTAGCTGAAGGCCAGGGAGCCCATCAGCGTGAGCAGCAGCGGGTAGGGGTTCAGCGCCGCCAAGGTGCGGCGGTGATAGGTGAGGCCGAGCGGCGCCAGCGACAGCACCCCTATCGCTTCGGAGATGAACCAGATGCCGAACGATTGCCAGAACGTTTGATCCGGCGTGGGCGAGAGCCCGGCGGCCAGCAGCGCGCTGAACAGCGGGGTGAAGATCACGGCGCACACCACAAAGCGCAGCCAGCAGCCCAGATCGCTCAGCGGATCGTTCGCCGGCAGCGTGCGGCGCAGCAGCAGGGCGCAAACCGCCGCTTCCAGCAGGTTGATGGCGGCCAGCTTGACGGGAGTGGCGCTGACGCCGAACAGCAAGAAACTGGCGAGCACGATGCCGAGGCCGCTGGCCAGCAGCGGCAGGCCCCAGTGGCGCGGGGCGTGGCGGTACAGCACGGCGATCGCGGCGGCGGTCGGGAACCACAGCGGCGTGAAGTGGCGGGCTTCGCTGGACAGCGACAGGCTCAGCAAGGCGAGTAGAAACGTCGCCAACGCCACTAACAGGGAATGCGTCAGCATGACGCCTTTGTGGGTGCCGAACGTGTTCGGCGCGCTGATCTCCATAGACACCCTTACCGATGGCCTCTGTCAGTGATTGGATTCATGACGTGGATGAATTAAGACGATTTATTGGCAAAGGGTAGTACAGCGCGAGAGGAATACCTACCGGGAAGGCCGACTTTGCTGCGTTAACGCAAACCCGGCGACAGAATGACGAAAAAGCCGGCGCGGGGCCGGCTTTTGGCGTATTACAGCAGGAACAGGGTGGCGAGGCCGAGGAAGATGAAAAAGCCGCCGGTGTCGGTCAGCGCGGTGATGAGCACGCTCGAGCCGACCGCCGGATCGCGGCCCAGTTTGAGCATGGTCATCGGGATCACCACGCCCATCAGCGCCGCCAGCAGCAGGTTGAGCAGCATCGCCAGCGTCATCACGCCGCCCATCGCCGCGTCGCCGTACAGCAGCCAGGTGATCACGCCCATGATGCCGCCCCACACCACGCCGTTGATGATGGCCACCCCCAGCTCTCTGAGCATCAGGCGCGAGATGTTGCCGACTTCGATCTGGTGCAGCGCCAGCGCGCGCACGATCATGGTGATGGTCTGGTTGCCGGTGTTGCCGCCGATGCCGGCGACGATCGGCATCAGCGCCGCCAGCGCCACCAGCTGGGAAATGGTGTGTTCGAACAGGCCGATCACGCGCGAGGCGACGAACGCGGTGCAGAGGTTGATCGCCAGCCAGGCCCAGCGGGTCTTGACCGCCTTGCTGACCGGGGCGAACACGTCTTCTTCCGGGCTTAAACCGCCCATGCGGCGCAGGTTGGTGTCGCTCTCTTCGTTGACGGCGTCGACGATCTCTTCGATGGTCAGGCGGCCCATCAGTTTGCCTTTGGCGTCAACCACCGGGGCGCTGATCAGGTCGTAACGCTCGAACGCGCCGGCCGCTTCATCGGCCTTGTCTTCGGGCTGAAAGGTGGCGGGATCGCTGTCCATCACTTCGCGCACCGGGATCTCCGGATCGTTCAGCAGCACCGCGGTCAGCGGCAGCTCGCCCAGCAGGGTGTTTTTGCGGTCGGTGACGAACAGTTTATCGGTGGCGTCGGGAATGGTTTTGCGCATGCGCAAAAAGCGGTGCACCGCGCCGAGTGTGACGTCCGGCCGCACCGTCACCAGTTCGAAATCCATCATCCAGCCGACGCTGTCTTTGGCGTACTGGCTCATCTCGCGCACCTGGGCGCGCTGCTCCGGCTCCAGCGAGGTCAGCAACCGGCCCATCAGGTTACGCGGCAGGTATTGCGCCAGGTAGGCCTGTTCGTCGACGTCCAGCGTTTTGATCGCTTTGAGCAGGTCTTTGTCGCTCATTTCCTCGATCAGGCTGTCCCAGACCGGCTCGGCGACCTCCACCAGCGTCTGGCCGCGCTTGCTGTTGCCCACCAGCCGCCACAGCGCCATACGTTCATCCTGCGGCAGCGCTTCCAGCAGGTCCGCCAGGTCGGCGGCGTGCATGTCGTCCAACAGGCCGGTGATTTCCGCCGTCTGGTTCAGCAGTTCGCTTTGGCTGAGGGCGTGCTCATCCCCTGGCCGGCCGAGAATGCCGTCGACCAATTCCTTATTGTTCAACAACAGAGTGAGAATGCGCTGGCGGTGTTCAGCGACTTTTTTGACGTTATGGGTTGCGGCTGACATGGTGTTCCTTAACGGGCGCTCGGCGTTCCTGACGCAGGCTCATTAAAAGATAGAGCATAGCGAGTGCCGGAGTCATTTTTATGAAACGGACGGGGCGGCGGTTATTCAGAGGAGGCGTCCTGTTGCGGCGCGCTGACTTCGGCGGCGTTTTGCGCAGCGGCCTGCTGTTTTTCCTGATGATGAGGCACCGCCACCACGGCGGCGTACAGCAGTCGGCCGACTAAAATGATAAAGCTGATAAACAACACTATCTTCGTCATCTGTCCGGTGGTTTTCTTGCGCATATATCACCCGGTATGCCGGTATCCTGTGTTATTCGCTCGAGAATTTGTAACCGGATTTTAGGCGCTGATGACAAAAGTTGTCCATTTTTTTCCGGCGTGCGGCACGGCGCATTAGGGTTTCGTTTAGGTTGTCGGGGCGAGGGCGGAAAGAAAAACCCCCTGTCTGGCAGGGGGCGGGGGGATCAGGCGGAGCGCTGTTCGTCTTGCGAGCCTTCTTCGTCGATCAGCAGCTTCCAGCCGACGACGTCGTTCCAGTAGGCCTGCTCGCGTTCGAAATCGAGCTGCACCAGGTTGTTCTGCGCCAGGTAGCCGGCCGGGAAGCGCAGCGTCCAGTGGTTGTCGTCGGTGGTCAGGCGCAGCGTTTCCGGCGTGGTGGTCGACTGACGCTGGTTGTTGAGCAGGGTGCTCAGACGCAGCAGCTGGATCAGCGGCAGGTAGTGTTTCTTCTTGAACAGGTTGAGGCGCGGCAACTCTTCCAGCTTGATCGCCTTGCGGTGGAAGCGCACCAGCGCCGCCAGCAGCAGCTGCTGTTCCTGGTTGAAGCCAGGCAGGTTGGAGTTTTGCAGAATGTAGGCCGAATGGCGATGCATGCCGCTGTGGTTGATGCTCAGCCCCACCTCGTGCAGCATGGCGGCCCATTTCAGCAGGGCCTCCAGCTGCGGGTGCGCCAGCTTGGTGTTTTGCGCCATCCACTGCGAGTAGAGCAGCTCGGTGGTTTCCAGCACCCGCTTGGCCTGTTCGCGGTCGATGTTGTAGTGATCGGCCAGGCTCTTGGCGGTGCGGCTGCGGATGTCCTGGTGGCGGAAACGGCCTTCCATTTCATACAGCACGCCTTCGCGCAGCGCGCCATCGGACAGGCGCAGATCGCGGATCGCCAGCGCATCGAACACGCCGCACAGAATAGCCAGCCCCGGCACGAACACCGATTGGCGGTCTTCCGACAGCCCCGGCAGGCTCAGCGAGCTGAAGCTTTTGAACTGCAGCACCTGCTCGGCGAGCATTTCCAGGCGATCCAGGGTGATGAGACCGTCTTTTTCCCCCATCGCCACCAGCACTTCGTGGGCGGCCTTGATGGTGCCCGAAGCGCCCAGCGCATACTGCCAGCCCTGAATGCGGTACTGCCAGGCCAGCGTTTCCAGCTTCTGCGCCGCCGCCAGCCGCGCGCGGCGGAAGTTGTTTTTGCTGATCTCGCCGCCCGGGAAGAACAGCTGGGCGAAGCTGACGCAGCCCATGCGGCGGCTTTCCGCCAGCAGCGGCTCGAAGTCTTCGCCGATCACCAGCTCGGTGGAGCCGCCGCCGATGTCGATCACCAGCTTGCGGCCTTTCTCCGGCTGAGTGTGCTCCACGCCCATGAAAATCAGGCGCGCTTCTTCCTGACCGGCGATGATTTCGATCGGGTAGGGAATTACTTTGGCGGCGCGCTTGAGGAACACTTCGGCGTTCACCGCCTGACGCAGGGTGTGCGTCCCGACGATGGTGACGTTATCCGCCGGGAAGCCCTGCAGCCGTTCGGCAAACAGGGCCAGACAGGCCAGGCCGCGTTCTATCGCCTCTTCACTGAGTACGTTGTTGCTGTCCAATCCGTCGGCGAGATGCACCCGCTGTTTTAAACGGCCCAATACCTGTAAGGCGCCGTTGACGACGCGGGCGATCACCATGTGGAAACTGTTCGACCCGAGGTCGATGGCGGCGATTTCCTGCGGTTTGTTCGTTGCAGTGTTTTTTAGCGGCATAGTTGCTGGCCTACTGTCCTGGTTGTTCCAGAGCTTTTAAATACTCGTAAATAGCCACCTGGGCACGCACTTTGCGGCGGTTGCCGCGCGGCACGTACTGGTTGCTCAGTTCTTTATCCACATAACGGGCCTTGACCGTATCGCTGAACAGGATCTCCAGGATGTCCAGAACGCGCTGTTTCAGCGCCGGATCCAGCAGCGATACCGCCACTTCGATACGGTAATCTATGTTGCGGGTCATCCAGTCGGCGGAGGACAGATATACCCGTTTGTCACCTTTATTGTCGAAAACGTACACCCGATCGTGTTCCAAAAAGCGATCGACGATGCTGATCACCTGAATATTGTCGCTGATCCCCGGCAGGTTGGGAATCAGGGAACACATGCCCCGCACCAGCAGGCGGATCTTCACGCCGGCGCCGGACGCGGTATATAACCGATCTACCAGCCCTTTATCCACCAGATTATTTATTTTCAACATAATGCCGGCCTGTTCCCCGGCCTGGGCGTTGGCGATTTCGTTGTCGATCAGCTCATACAGCTTCAGGCGCGAGTTCTGCGGCGATACCATCAGGTTGTCGAAGGTGACCGGCCGGTAGGGGTTCTCGATAAAGTTGAATACCCGGCGCACCTCGTTGGTGATGCGTGAGTCGGCGGTCAACAGCGAATAGTCGGTGTAGATGCGCGCGGTTTTTTCGTTAAAGTTGCCGGTACCGATATGAGCATAGCGCACAATTTCATCGCCTTCACGGCGCGAAATCAGGAACAGCTTGGCGTGGATTTTCAGGCCCGGCGCCGAGAAGATCACGTGTACGCCGGCTTCGGTCAGGCGCTTCGCCCAGTGAATGTTGGCCTCTTCGTCGAAGCGCGCCTGCAGCTCGACCACCACCGTGACCTTTTTGCCGTTGTGCGCGGCGTGGATCATCGATTCGATGATGCGCGAATCTTTCGCCACCCGGTAGATGTTGATCTTGATAGCCAACACGCTCGGATCGAACGACGCCTGGCGCAGCAGCTCCAGCACGTGCTCGAAGGTGTGGTACGGGTAGTAGAGCAGCACATCTTTTTCGCGAATGGCGTCGAAGCCGTTGCGGAAACCGTCGAACCAGATGTGGCGCAGGCGCGGCAGCGGCTTGTTGACCAGATTGGCCTTGCCGACGTTCGGGAAACTGATGAAATCTTTGAAATTGTGGTAGCGGCCGCCGGCGATCACCGAATCGTAGTTGGAGATGCCCAGCTTGCCGCGCAGCAGCTCCACCATTTCGTTCGGCATGTCGCGCTGATACACGAAGCGCACCGGCTCGGCGGTCAGGCGCTGTTTCAGGCTGGAGGACATCAGTTCCAGCAGGCTGGATTCCATTTCGGTGACCAGATCGTACTCCGCGTCGCGGGTCATTTTCATCGAGTAGGCGTTGAGCGCGTCGTAGTCGAAGAAGCCCTTGAAGATATCGTCCAGGCAGTAGCGCAGAATGTTGTCCAGCAGGATCATCGGTTTACGGCGGCGCGGCGCTTCCGGCGGCAGATTGACGAAGCGCGGCACCTTGTCGGACGGGATCTCCAGCAGCGCATAGTCGATGCGCGCGCCGCGAATGATCTCCACCGCCAGGTAGGTGTAATCGTCTTTCAGGAACTGCACCAGGTTGGTGTCGTGGTTGATCAGGATCGGCGTGATGTGCTGGCGCAGATGCTGTTTGAAATATTGCCGCAGCCAGATTTGCTGGTTCTCGGACACCTGGCGTTCGTTGATCAGGAAGATCTGATTGCGCGCCATTTCCAGCAGCAGATCGTTGTACAGGCCGTCGAACTCCTGATCGGTTTTCAGCACCTTGGCCTGGATCTTTTTCAGCAGGTGGCGCGAGGCGCCGGCGGAGCCTTGCTCTTCGCTGATCAGGATGCGCCGTTTGAGATCGGCGAAGCGGACTTTATAGAACTCGTCGAGGTTGTTGGAGTAAATGCCCAGAAAACGCATACGTTCAATCAGGGGATTGCTCTTATCTGCGGCTTCCTGCAACACGCGTTCATTAAAGGATAACCAGCTTAGTTCTTTTTCGATGTAGAGCTTTTCCTGACCCATTGCCACTCCAGTTCAAATTTAGAATAGGATCCGGGACGCAGCGCCCGGATGCCGCTCTAGTGTCCTTCATCATTATTGCGAGAGATTGACAGGAAAGTCCAACATATCCATTGCGTTGGCGCGCGGCGTTTTTTGGCGGCAATAAATTTTCGCCGATGCAGGGCGCAGGGGGGTGGAGTGAGCAGCATGAAATGAAGGTTAGCAGGCTTATTCTTGGTGATATTAAGCGTGTTTGCGTTCATTTTTCAGCAATATATAAACGCCATATTGTCTGTTTGCAGTGTAAAAAACCTGGGTTATGGTGGGTAACTTTGTCATGCAAACGTCATAAAACTGACATAAGATGCCCGGTTATCTTACGGCGCAAGCCCGATTACATCAGCGACAGCGAGACACATGACACAGACGACGGCCAATCAACATCCCCGAGATCGCATGCGCGGGCGCATCGACCGCGGCGTGCAGGCGGCAGTAACCGCCAGCGGGCTGATGGTGCTGATGACGTTGATGCTGATCTTCGTCTATTTGCTGTTTGCCGTGCTGCCGCTGTTTAAACCGGCCTCGCTCGGCCAGGCGCAGCCACTGCCGATCGCGGCGTCGGCCCCGGCGCTGGCGCTGGGCATGGATGTGCAGCAGCGCGTCGGTTACCGCATCGACGCGCAGGGCGCGGGGCAGTTTTATCGCCTGACCCCGGCACCGAACGGCCAGCCCCAGGCGCCGCTGGCGCAGCAGACGCTGCTGGCCAAACCGGCGCTGCTTGCCCAGGCCGCCGGAGAGCGCGATCTGTTTGCGCTGGCGCAGGCCGACGGCCGGTTAGTGGTGACGCGCGCGGATTTCGCGACGGCGGAAAACGGCCGGCCGCAGTGGTTGTTCCCGCTCGGGCAGCAGCCGTTGGCGCTGGATCCGCAGCGCAAGCCGCTGAAACTGCTGTCGCTGGCGGATGCCCATCGCGGGCAGTATCTGCTGGCTGGGGTGACCGACGATCGGCGGCTGGTGTTCGGCCGTTTCAGCCCTGACCGGCCGCCGCAGTTCAGCGAGCGGCCGCTGGAACAGGATGCAGAACAACTGGTGCTGACGCCGGATGGCCGCCAGCTTTACCTGCTGACCGGCAACCGGCTGGCGCGTTATCAGATCGACGGCGCGCAGCTGCAGCTGCGTGAAACGCGCACCCTTGGCGAACATGCCCCGTATCAGATGACGGCGCTGCCCGGCGGCAGCGCGCTGCTGATCAAGGGCGCCGATGGCAATCTGCGCGAGTGGTTCGAAGTAGAAAAAGAGCAGCGCTGGCGCCTGACGCCGGTGCAGCATTTCGACCATGGCGCCGACGGGCAGGAGCTGACGGTGGCTGAGCCCTATCGCCGGGTGTTCGCCACCCTGCGGCCCGATGGCGGCTTCTCGCTGTTCTCCACCATTCAACCGCAGCCGCTGCTGAATACCCGTTTGGGCGCCGAGGTGCAGCAGATGGCGTTCGCGCCGCGCGGCGATGGCCTGCTGCTGGAGAGCGCACAGGGCTGGCAGCGCTATGCGCTCGACAACCCGTATCCGGACGTTACCTGGCGTTCACTGTGGGGCAAGGTGTGGTATGAGAACTACCCGCAGCCGGCCTATGTTTGGCAGTCCACCTCCGGCGAAGACAGTTACCAACCCAAATTCAGCCTGATGCCGGTGATCTTCGGCACCTTCAAGGCGGCGGCTTACGCGATGCTGTTCGCCATTCCCCTGGCGCTGGCCGGCGCCATTTATACCGCTTACTTTATGACGCCGGGGCTGCGGCGGGTGATCAAACCGGCTATCGAAGTGATGGGCGCGCTGCCGACGGTGGTGATCGGGCTGGTGGCCGGCATTTGGCTGGCGCCGATCATCGAGCAGTATCTGTTGGCGGTGCTGGCGTTGCCGCTGCTGCTGGCGGCGGCGGTGCTGCTGTGCGGCGCGTTGACCCATCGCTTTATGCCGCGTTGCCGGCCGGGCGTCGATCTGCTGTTGCTGTTGCCGCTGCTGGCGTTGACGGTGTGGCTGGCGCTCAGCCTGGGGCCGCGGCTGGAGGTGGCGCTGTTCGGTGAGCCGCTGCATTTCTGGCTGGGGGATAATTACGACCAGCGCAATGCGCTGGTGGTGGGCGTGGCGATGGGCTTCGCGCTGGTGCCGATCATCTTCTCGCTGGCGGAGGACGCGTTGTTCAGCGTGCCGGCCACCCTGAGCCAGGGCTCTTTGGCACTGGGCGCCACCCAATGGCAGACGGTGATCAAAGTGGTGCTGCCTTCCGCCAGCGCCGGTATTTTCTCCGCGCTGATGATCGGCTTTGGCCGCGCGGTGGGGGAAACCATGATCGTGCTGATGGCCACCGGCAATACGCCGATTATCGACGGCAGCCTGTTCCAGGGGCTGCGGGCGCTGGCGGCCAACATCGCCATTGAAATGCCGGAGGCGGTCTCCGGCAGCAGCCATTACCGCGTGCTGTTCCTGACCGCGCTGGTGCTGTTTGTCTTCACCTTCGTGTTCAACACGCTGGCGGAGGCGGTGCGCCTGCGGCTGCGCAAGCGCTTCACGCCGAATCAGGAGGCGCCATGAAGAACTGGGTGAAGAGCGGCTCGCCGTGGATTTGGCTGACCGCCGGTTCGGTGGCCGTCAGCCTGTTGGCGCTGATCGGCATTCTGTTGCTGCTGGCTGGGCAAGGGATGCGTTATTTCTGGCCGAGCCCGGTTTATCAGTTTGAGCTGAATCAGAACGGCGCCGGGCCAGTGACGGTGATCGGCGAGCTGTATCAGCAGCAAAGCATTTCGCGCCGCCAGCTGACGGAAGCGGGCGTGGCGCCGCCGGGCGAGGCGCAAAGCGTCGAACGCTATCTGATCAAGGTCGGCAACCGCGAGCGCGAGGGGCAGGACTTCCGCACGCTGCTGGCCAGCGACATCCGCAGCCAAAGCACGCCGCGCGGCCTGCTGGTGCTGGAGCGCGACAGCCACGGTACCGCCTACGGCTATCTGGCGGGGCTGCTGGAGGATGGGCAACCGCTGACCGGCCGCAATCTGGGGCAGGCGTTGCAGCAGCGGCTGCCGCAAATCGCCGCGCTCTCGCGCCAGGCGCACGACATTCAATTCCGCGATATGGCGCGCATCAATCAGCAGTTTGACGCGCTGCGGCTGAGGGAAAAGCGCCTGCAGCGCGACGATAAGCTGGACGCCCGTGCGCAGGACGCCATCAAGGCCGAGCGGCTGGAGTTACAGCGGCAATACCAGCTGCTGTCCGAACGCCTGACGGGGCTGAACCGCGATCGCCAGCGCGATGCGCTGCTGCTGCGCGACATGCACGGCCAGACGTTGACCATTCCGCTCAGCCAGGTGCGCGATGCCTGGTACCCGAACGCCATGAACACCACCGAGAAGCTGGCGCACTGGGGCGAGCAGGTGAAGAAGTTCCTCACCGACAGCCCGCGCGAAGCGAATACCGAAGGCGGGGTGTTCCCGGCCATTTTCGGCACGGTGTTGATGGTGATCCTGATGTCGATCGTGGTGATGCCGTTTGGCGTGATCGCGGCGGTATATCTACACGAGTATGCCGGCAACAATCTGCTGACGCGAGTGATCCGCATTGCGGTGGTCAACCTGGCCGGCGTGCCCTCGATCGTCTATGGCGTCTTCGGCCTCGGCTTTTTCGTTTATATGATAGGCGGCACGCTCGACCAGCTGTTCTATCCTGAATCCTTGCCCAACCCGACCTTCGGCACGCCCGGCGTGCTGTGGGCGGCGCTGACGCTGGCGCTGCTGACGCTGCCGGTGGTGATCGTCGCCACCGAGGAAGGGCTGTCGCGCATTCCCACCTCGCTGCGGCAGGGCTCGATGGCGCTGGGTGCCAGCCGGGCCGAGACGCTGTGGCGCATCGTGCTGCCGATGGCGGCGCCGGCGATGATGACCGGCCTGATTCTGGCGGTGGCGCGCGCCGCCGGGGAGACCGCGCCGCTGATGCTGGTGGGGGTAGTGAAATCGGTGCCGGTGCTGCCGGTGGACGAGATTTTCCCGTATCTGCACCTGGAGCGGAAGTTTATGCATTTGAGCTTCCAGATCTACGATATGGCATTCCAGAGCCCAAGCGTAGAGGCGGCGCGGCCGCTGGTGTTCGCCACCGCCTTCCTGCTGGTGACGATCGTGGTGAGTTTGAATCTGGCGGCGATGGGTATCCGCCATTCGTTGAGGGAGCGGTACCGAGCATGGTCGCAGTAACAATGACGCTATTTTTGGGGAGTGCGTAATGGGTTTGATGACGCCAGGCAGTTTGCCCCGGCTGGATGTCCAGCATCTCGACGATGAACAGACCGCGCTGGCGGTCAACGGCCTGAACCTGTTTTATGGCGATAAACAGGTGCTGCACGATATTTCGCTGCGTATCCCGAAGCACCGGGTGACGGCCCTGATCGGTCCCTCGGGCTGCGGTAAATCGACGCTGCTGCGCTGTTTCAACCGCATGAACGATCTGGTGGACAACTGCCGTATCGAGGGCGAGCTGCAGCTGAACGGCGCGGCGATCTCCGGGGCACAGATCGACGTGGCGGCGCTGCGGCGGCGGGTGGGCATGGTGTTCCAGCGGCCGAACCCGTTCCCGAAATCGATCTATGAAAACGTGGTGTACGGCCTCCGGCTGCAGGGCGTGCGCGACCGGCGCTTGCTGGATGAGGCGGTGGAGCGTTCGCTGCGCGCCGCCGCGCTGTGGCATGAGGTGAAGGATCGGCTGCGCGAAAATGCGTTCCGCTTGTCCAGCGGCCAGCAGCAGCGCCTGGTGATCGCGCGCGCCATTGCCATCGAGCCGGAGGTATTGCTGCTCGACGAGCCGACCTCGGCGCTGGATCCGATCTCCACGCTGACCATCGAAGAGCTGATTTCCGCGCTCAAGCAGCGTTACAGCGTGGTGCTGGTGACGCACAACATGCAGCAGGCGGCGCGCGTCTCCGACTACACCGCCTTTATTCATCAGGGCCGGCTGGTGGAGTATAACGACACCGACGCCATCTTCACCTCGCCGCGCCAGCGCCGCACCGAGGATTATATTACCGGGCGGTATGGGTGAGGGCCTTTGGGTGATGAAAAAACGAAAGGCTGCACAATCATGCAGCCTTTTGTCTATCGGGGACATCAGTAATTTTCGCGGATGCGGATCGCTTCTTCTACCCACTTAGCCAGATTTTCTTTGATGTGGTTATAGACATTGGTGCTGGTCAGATATGGCGGATCATAGGCTTTGGCGATAGCGGAGAGTTTTGTGTCACCCAGCTTGATGTGATCCAACGGGTTTTTACCTTTCTCGGTTTGGTCGCCGGCGCTGTCTTTCAAATTGTGGATATACACCACCACCACGCCCATGCCTTTTTTCCAGGCCTCGCAGATTTCGAAGTTGATCCACTTGCGATTGGCGGTATCTTTACCCGCGAGAATCACGGCGCAGCTCCGATTGTCCAACTGGCCTTTGATCCAAGCGGCGATGGCGTCGTCCCCCCCTTTTTTCACTTCCTCCCAATCGTTATCCGTGGCCGGCCGGTTACCTTCCAGCGAGCCCATTTCGCGTATCTGAGAAGCGCGCCAGTTGTCCGGCTCATAATGGAAACTGTAAAAACATTTTCTGGTCATCGAGGATTATCCTTAGTAATGATATCGATAAGTGCCAACAGGCATGTTTTCTTCTCCGCCAGGCTGCCCGGCTCGTTAAGTTGATCCAGCAGATTCATGGCGACGGGATGGCGGTGATAGAGGGTGTCTTTCATCTCCTCCTTGATTTTTCGGTAGATCTCGGCGGATGCGCCGCCGGTACAACCGATAGGAATGCAGACGCAGCCTTGTTCCGCAGCGATGTGGAACTCTTTCAATAAACCGTCGGCCAGCACGCATTCGCCTTCGGCGTTACGCTTGTTGCCGAACAAAAAGACCGCGATGCCGCTGAGCGAAATCATGTTCTGGCGGTACTCGTGCCAAAGTGCCGGCAGCGTAATGCCCCCGCTGGCGAATTGGGGGAAAGGGCGCAATACCAGCTGGCTTTCGCTGATTTTCCCCCCACTGGCGTAAATGGCTTCCAATGCGCCGTTGATCACCGCCGTGCCCACGCCCCAACCGAAGCCGTTGACGATGCGGTACTGTTTGCGGATAAGCAGGCGCGCCAGGCGGTGTATGAACTGGATGGACTCTTCACGGGCATAGGGGTGGTAGTTGTCGGCGCTGCCGGAGATAAACACCGTGCTTTTCTTGAATTGCGTTTCGATGGCATACAGCAGGTCGGTGATTTGCCGATAGTCCTCCACCAGCAGCGTTTGAATGCCGTAACGGCGCAGATCGTTGATCATCAGGCTTTGTTTTCGGCTGTTGTAATCATAAGACGCCTGATCCTCGCTGCCGCTGTCGCCAGGCTGAACGCGCCGCATGATGCAGTAGTGGTTTCTTTTCCCTTCGCCGTACTGCGCGTAAAGGCGACTCAATACGTATTGCAGGTTGGGGTCTTCAAAGCTGAAACCGATAAACAGGAAGGTTTTGGCGGTCAACTCCGCCATCAGCATGTTGATAAAAGGAAGGTGTGTACGGGAGTAAGTTTCGTATTGTTCGCGGGTGATAATCGCCTGGTTGGGGGTTCTATAATCACCATGCATTTTATATAAGACAACATCGCGCTTGTGAATATTGTTGGTCAGACTTTCCGGCGTGGTTTTAACGTCGCAGACGCGATTATAACGGGCATAGGTTTTTTCAATCAGATCGTCGTAGTTGGTTGTCCAGAGTGACGCTATCGGCAATCTGGCAATGATCCGATGATTTTCAGTTTCTTCCGCTTGCTCAGCGAATTCTGTAATTATTTTTTGATTTATCTTATGCCGGTTGCCTTTTTCATTGAGATGATATTGAGCCAGAGAAATAAGGTCACTTTCTTTTTCTATATCCAGCCCCAATTCATAAGCGATATCACCGATAAGCTCTTTCCAGCTGACAAAACCGGCGGGTATGGACAGCCCGGCGCCGGCAAACAGCGCGGCGCTGCCAGCTTTGATATCATTAACGTAATCACGAATAAACAGTTCTATATCACGTTCTGGCATTAGGAAATCCTGATATTGTTCGAGGTTCTTGATTGGTTAGTTGTAAATTATGGCTTTCATGAATAATTGCATTAAACAAAATATCACGGTAAGACGGCGGGTTAATTTTGTAAACTTTATTTTTTATTTTTAGCGATATTGTGCGTGTTATTTAACTCTTGAATTTATTATTGGTAATTATTTGGGTTTTTAATTCATGTGTTAATAATATCCGCCATCAGGAAATGTGGCGGCAAGCTCGACAAAATATATTCCTGATGTTTAACCACGTTGTGAACTCGATCAAACAAAAACAATTCTCATTATCATTGATCGCCGGCGTAAAATGTATATACTTCGATAAGCTATGTAAACTAACGTAAATGGATGTGTTTAAATGTGTGCATGGAAGCCCGGGATTTGGCCTGCACTCTTGGCGCTCTGCGCTCCGGCGTGGTGTGCGGAGATCGCCAGCCCTGCTGACCGCGACAGCATTACCCAGCAGCAGAAAACGTTGCTGGAACAGGCGCAGCAGCAACGCGAGGCGCTGCAAAATAACGTTGAGTTGCCGGCCTTGCCGCTGCCTGTGTCGGCCGCCGCAGGGGCGGTTTGCCAGCCGGTGCGGCAGATCGTTTTTCAGGGCGCCGAACATCTTTCCTGGTCGGTGAAGGAAAGCCTGGTTCGCCCGTATCAAGGGCGCTGCCTGACGCTGGATCACATCAATCGTCTGGTGCGTGAAACCACCAATGCTTATCTGCAACGCGGCTATGTCACCTCGCAGGCCTGGCTGCAGGAGCAGGATATCTCCCGCGGCGTATTGACCGTGAGCGCCAGCGAAGGGCGAATCGAATCCATCACGCAGAACGGCGAGCAGACGCTGGCGCTGAAAATGGCGTTTCCCGGCCTGGTTGGCGACGTATTGAATCTGCGCGATATTGAGCAGGGCATGGAGCAGCTCAACCGCCTGCCATCGCAACAGGTGGCTATCGATATTCAACCCGGCGAACAACCCGGTTTTTCCAACGTGGTTTTGCTGCGTGGCGCCCGGCGCGCGCCGGTCTCTTTCTCTTTCGGCGCCGATAACAGCGGCCAGAGAAGCACCGGCACCGGGCAGATGAACGCCGCCTTCACGCTGGATAACCCACTGCGCCTCGCCGATCAATGGTCGCTTTCCGCAGCGCGCAATAACGATTTCAGCCCGCATTACCGCAGCCGCAGCCTGAACGGCGGCGTCACCTTACCCTACGGCTATTGGCTGTTCAGTTACCAGTACGCCTGGAACGATTTTTTCCAGCGGGTGCCGTTCAACGGCGCGGCTTACCGCTATCAGGGCAACAACCAGACCCAGCGTCTGGGCGCCAACCGCACGTTGCTGCGGGATGGCAAACGCAAGCTGGCCGTCGATATCGGGCTGGCGCGGCGTACCACGGAAAATAAGCTGGCGGGGGAACGGTTGGGCGTCAGCAGCCCGACGCTCAGCGTCGCCAGCCTGGGCCTCAATTACAGTGCGGCTGCGGGCGGCGGCTATATGACGCTGAACCCGACGGTAAGCCGCGGGCTGCGCATGCTGGGCGCTACCGCCGACGATCCGGAGCGCAACGGGGCGCCGCGCAGCGAGTTCCGCAAGCTTGGTCTCAGCGCCAGCTATTTCTATCCGCTCGCCCCCTCTCTCTACTACCTGACCTCGGCCTACGGACAAACCAGCGCAGACAACCTGTATGCCGGCGAGCGCATTTCCATCGGTGGGCAATACTCGGTGCGTGGCTTTAAAGAGCAGTACCTGACCGGCAATCGCGGCGCCTACTGGCGCAATGAACTCAACTGGCAATGGCAGACCTTGCCGGGGCTGGGGGAGCTCTCTTTGACCGGCGCGTTAGACGCCGGCTGGCTGCGGGGGCGCGCCGGGCAGATCGACGGCGGCAACGTCGCCGGCGCGGCGCTGGGTGCCACGTTAAGCGGCCGTTGGTTCAATCAGGCGATCACCGTCGGTAAACCGCTGACGCACCCAGACAGCCTGCAACCGGATCGTTGGGTGGCCTACTGGCAAGCCACCGTCACCTTATAACGCCAGCACACAGCAGGAGCGCCTCGGCGTTCAAAACAACATCCTTTCGAAGGAATGAATATGGATAAGCTCAACCCTCCGTTGGCGCGGGGCGCCAGCTATTTGCTGATCTACCTGACGGCTTTCCAGCCGTTGCACCCGGCGTTTGCCGCCGGCATTACCGCCGCCAACGGCAATACGCAGGTGGTTATCAAGCCGGGCGACGTGCCGGTGGTGAATATCGCCACGCCGAACGGTGCAGGCATCTCGCACAACACCTATAAAGATTTCAACGTTGGGCCACAGGGCGCCGTATTGAATAACGCCACGCACGGCGGCAAAACGCAGCTGGGCGTGGAAATCTCCAGCGCGCAGGGCAACACCTACCTGAAGGGAAAGCCGGCGGAGTTGATCATCAACGAGGTGATCGGCGGCAGTCGTTCCGAGCTTCAGGGCAAGCTCGAGGTGTTCGGCAACAAGGCCAACGTGATGATCGCCAACCCGAATGGCATCACCTGCGACGGCTGCGGCTTTATCAACGCGCCGGGCGTGACGTTAACCACCGGTAAACCGCAGTTCGACAAGCAGGGCGCGCTGGAAGCGCTGGAGGTGAAAAAAGGCGGTGTCACCATCGGCGGCAAAGGGCTGGACGGCAGCGGCGCCGACTATGTCGATATCATCAGCCGCGCCACCGAGCTGAACGGCAAAATCAACGCGCAAAATCTGTCGCTGACCCAGGGCGCCAACCGCATTAGCTTCAAAGACGGCAGCATCAAACCGATCGCCGGTGAAGGCGCAAAACCTGTGCTGGCGGTGGATACCAAAGCGCTGGGCGGCATGTACGCCAACAAAATCCGCCTGGTGGCCAACGAGGATGGGGTGGGGGTGAATCTGAAAGACCTCACCAGCAAACAGCGGGATATTACGCTGAGCGTTAACGGTAACCTGGTGCTTAACGGCACCACGCACAGCAAGGGTGATCTTAATGTCAGCGCCAAGGGATTGCACATTACGCGGGGTGCTGTCGTGCAGGCGGACGGCAACGCCACGTTGGCGACGACGACGCTGGTGAATGATGGGCAAACCAGCACCAGTGGCGATATGCGTATCTTTGGCGACCATATCCGCAACGCCGGGGAAAATGCCAAGCTGCACGCCAATAAAAATATGTGGATCCAAAAGGATGCGCAGGGCAACAAGGCTAAATCCGTCGAGAACCGTTCGGCGAAAATCCTGACCAACAGCGGTGACTTGGTTATACGCACGGAGAATTTGAACAATGTCAGGCAAGAGGTTCAAGCCGTTTGGAAAAATACTCCCGCTAACTCTAAAGCGTTCAATAAATCCTTGGTAGGAAGTTATTACGACTCACGGCAAGGTGTTGACGCTATTGTGCTGCTGGAGCCTGAACTGAAGGACTTTGGCATCGGCAGTTGGTTTGGCGAAATCAACCTGTCGAAAGGCGACAAGGTTAATGTGGGGAAAGACGAGTATCTTCTGGTGAAATCGCAGGCGCCGGGGGTGATAAATTCAGGCAACAACGCTTATATCAACGCGACAACGTTATGGAACGATCAGTCGAATATCAGCGCGGCCAAAGATCTGATCCTGACGGGGAACGATTTTACCGTAAAGAGCATTCAACTCGGCCAGAAAGATCGGTACTGGCGTCTGGGAACGAACACGTTTGGCGTTGGGGCGTTTGCCCGTGACGAAGATGCGCCTCCCGGAGATTGGGATCTGCTGTATGTCACGGAAAAAGCACCTTATACCAAGCAGCAGGAGCTTGTCGTCTGGCGAGCAAAGGGGCAGCAAAAATCATCGATTACCGCCGGCAATAATCTCACTGCGGATTTTAAAAATAAGATAGAGATCAGTACGCCGACGCCTCATGAAAATCAGCTGAATGAAGTGGTCACCTCCGGCAGGCCAGAGTCGCTAAAGGCACGGAATGTTCTGCTGCATGCCAAAAACATCGTCGGTACTGATGCGATTCGTGCCGACGGCAATATCACCGCGATTGCCGAAGATCGGATTGTTCTTGGGCAAGGCATTTTGGCCGCCGGAAAAGAGCTGTCTCTGACGGCGGTCAACGCCATCGACGCCTGGCAAAGTGAGCTGAAAGGGCAGGACGTCACGCTAAACGCCAAAAACGGTGAGATAAAGATACATTCCAGCGAGAAACCTCACTACTTCCGCCCTGACGGTTCGCGTTGGTTGGGCAGCCTTGAGGCTTCACGCGATCTGTCTCTCACGGCTGGCAGTACCATTACGTTGCTGAATACGCTGCTGGCGCCGCAAAGTCGCAATATCGCCATGACGGCTAACGGCAGCATTGCAATCGTAAAAAACAGCGCGTTGTTGGAGGGGCCGCTATTGGGGGGGCCGGTTTCTCCGGCTAAACGGCAGGAATACTTCAACCAGCTGTTGGCCAGTGGCCAAATGAGGGCAACGGGTTCGGTTCTGCTCAATAGCGGTGGCTATCTGGCGCTCCGCGGCGCCAAGATTAATGCGGACAAGGACGTTACGCTGTTAGCCGCCCATAACGCCGATCTTAACTACCGTGAACTTGACGGCCGATTCAATGCGCTTTTCCCTGTGTCGCGCACGCCTGAACTGGGTAGCCGGGTACACGCTGGCGGCAACCTGCTGATTAACTCTGCCCGCGACATCGGCACCCAGGGCGGCACGCTGTCCGCCAACGGCAACATCACGCTACTGGCCGGGCAGAACCTGTGGCTGTCGAACGTGGCCTATTCCGCCATCGATGCCGGCAACGACAACAACAAAGACGATCGCCATGTGGTCACTACCCTCAGCGCCGGGAAAAACCTGACTGCGTCGGCGAATAACCAACTGCTGACTTACGGCGCCATGCTGACCTCCGGCGCCAACATGACGCTGACCTCCGGCGGCGATATGCGTTTCGAGGCGGTGCAAAATCACACTTACCGCGAGGGCGGCAACGAGTTCACCGAAACCCGTACTCAGCAGGGCACCGAGCTGAATGCCGGCGGTCTTATGACGGTGATTTCCGGCGGCAGCATTCTGTTCCAGGCGACCAAACTGGTGGTTAAAGGATTAGGGGCGAACTGGAAACCGTCGGTGGCGGTGACGGATTGGGGGAGTCGGATAGCCATTGCAGAACAGCAGCTTCAAAATGCACAGCAGCGTATCAATCAGGCTCTGCAGGACAAGAGCCGGGCTGAACAAGCGAAAAACAGTAAAAGCAATGAATTTAATACGTTGCAGCGTGACATTGATACGCTAAGACAAAGACAAGCAGATAATTTAAGGAAGATTCAGGAATTTTCCGCCAAGCATGGCAAGTTAATGGAAATTAACGATTGGGGTTTATGGCAACAAAGTGCCGCCCTCGCTGCCGAGGGTATCGGCATCACCCATGAACTCTTGGAAAAAGAGAAGCGTGCGAATATCCTTCCGAATGAAATAAATGCCGAGCAATCAGCGTTCAATAACGCGCAACAGCGCCTTACTCAGGCCACGCAAGATCGCGATGGCGCTCAATCACGCCTGGCAACCGCCCGCAACGAGGCGAAAAGCAAAGGGGCGGACGAGGCCAAACAAAAAGCCCAGGTCGATGCCCACAATCAGGCAGAGGCCATGCGTGTCGGCAATATGGATATTGCCGCCAAGGGCGGCTATCTCTACGCCCAGGCGATGGAAGAGTCCAGCCATTACGAGAAAAAGGAAACCAAGCGCAAATGGTGGGGCAAGAAAACCGAGGTTAAGCAGACCCGCCACGACGTGACCAACAAGGTTACCGAGTTTACCGCCGCCGGCAATATCACGCTGATGAGCCGCGACGACAGCACCTATGAAGCCAGCAAAATCGCCGCTGGACAAAACGCACGCCTGACCAGCTCCCGTGGCCAGGTTAACTTCCGCGCGGTGAAAAACACCTCTTTCGAACAGACCGTCACCAACTCGAAAGGCTTCTTTATCAAGCAGGCCAACAAAGGGTACGAAGACAATAAGTGGGTACTGCCGAGCATTCATACCGGTGGCGCCTTGATCGTAGAGGCCGCCAAGGGCGTCAGCGCCGATGTGAAGGTGAAAAACGGCCAGGCGCTGCAAAGCGCCATCGACGCCCTGGGCAATACGCCGGGCACCACCTGGGTCAAAGATCTGAACAAGCGCAACGACGTGCAGTGGAGCAAGGTCAAAGACGCCTACGACAGCTGGGATTACAAGAGCCAGCACCTGAACCCGGCGGTGGCGGCGGTGATCGCCATTGCGGCCGCGGCGGTGACCGCAGGCAGTTCACTGGCGGCCACGGCAGCCTCCAGCGTTTCCGGCGCCGTGGGCGGCGGGGCGGTAACCAGCGGCGCGGTCACCGCCGGGATGTCTTCGCTGGCCTCCCAGGCGGCGGTGGCGCTGGTGGAAAACCAGGGCAACCTGTCGAAAACCCTGCAGGCGCTGGGTAGCAATGAGAACGTCAAGGCGACCGCCACGGCGATGGCGATCGGCGGCGCGCTCAACGGTTTCGACAGCGCGATGGGCTGGAGCAAGGACGCGGCGGGCAAACCGCTCAATCCAAACAACGTCAAACTGCCGCAGCTGAGCAACGGCGACTGGAGCAAGGTGGCGCAGCGGGTGGCCGGGCAATCGGTCATCAGTTCCAGCCTGAATACCACCATCAACGGCGGCAGCTTCAAGGACAACCTGACCAATGCGCTGCTGGCGAACATCGGCAGCCAGGTTCAGGCCGAGGGCGCCAATCTGATCGGGGATAACGGTCAGGTTCTCAATATACCGGGCCGGGCCGTAAGCCATGCCGTTCTAGCGGGCGTGGCCGCAGAAATCGGTAAGGGCAATGCCAAAGGCGCAGCGGCAGGGGCGCTGGCGGCGGAGCTGGCCGGGGTGATCATCAATGATAATCTGGTCAGAAGTGAAGGTTGGCAAGAGTGTCAGGCTCAAATCAGCCGCGTAGCGGGCGCCTTTGCAGGGGCTATCGTAACCGCCAAAGCCGCAGGCGCCACCAGCGGTGCAAATGCGGGTGAGTTTGTCGAGCGTTTCAATCGGCAGCTGCACCAGGAAGAACTCAACGCCATTAAAGCGTTGGCTAAGGGCGACAAGGAAAAAGAAGCGCGTCTGATGGCCGCATCCTGCCGAAAAGTCGCCTGCACCACGCAGGAAGCGCTAAACTCAGATGAGCGCAAGCAGTTTGAAGCCCTGATGAATCAGTATCCGTCAACGCGGGATGAAGACGGCCTTATTGCCAACTACTGGGTACAAAAAGAGCGCCAGCGTTTCGGCAACTATCCGGCGTTTGCTGGCTATGACAGCGAAAAGTTATTCACGTATGATTTGGGCGACCAGATAACCGACGGCCAGCTGTTTGCTCGCAACCAGCAGATAGAACAAATCAGCAAGTTGACCGGTTGGTCGCCGGACTGGGTGAATGCCTCGGTGATGGCGGTCTCTGTCGCCAGTACGTTTGCCGGTATGGGGAAAGCGAACGTCGGCAACCAATACCTGTCATCCAAACTGGTAGGGCCAACCAGCGCCTGGAAAGGGTATCTGGTCAATGAGAAGACGGTTCAGCAGGCAGCAACGTTCAGGCAGCAGGTATTGGATGCCAGGGCACCGTTCTCACAAAAGATCAGGAAAGGTGGGAATGCCGCCGTCGCGCAAATTGATATCCCCGGTATGCCAAAGACACTTGCGGCGCACAGTGGGATCGATAAAGCAGAGAATAGTTTTATAGGAAAAGGTAGCGGCAATTTTAAATTTAAAACCATCAATAGCGGGGATGGTAAACCAATACCAAGAAATACAGACTCGGAATACAAAATTCTGGACAACCTGGCTGATAAGTTGGGTGGCAATGTGTCTATCAAAGGTAAAGTCACTATTTTCACTGAACGTGCTGCCTGTGAGAGCTGCTTGGGTGTTGTGGACCAATTTCAGAAAAAATACCCAGGGATTAAAGTGGATGTCCTTGATAATAACGATGTAATGCTAATTCCTAGGAGGTTGAAATAATGGATGATGAGCGTATGACTTACGGTGAAATAAGAGAAATGGTACTGGGGTGTTTCTATGATTGCTGTAGAAACATTCTTGACATTAACCAAAAAACAGGTGAAAAATCATCTTATGATGGTTTGGAAATTGGATATGCAGCCTATCAATATGAAAATACTCCTTTTTCGCCAATAGAAAAGTTAATGTTCAAGGTTTTTCTCCTAATTTTAATGGCCGGAAGAGAACCGGGAGAGGTGGAAAATAACATTCGGAGTGTTATTAAACAGATTATAAATGAATATCCTCTGGGTGTTTTGACTGAAGATATCTCTGAAAAAGAAAAAAGCGATTTGCTTTATGATATGGAGTTGCTTGGATTGCTTGATAAGCCCGAGTAACCTTCCAGCTCCTAACAGTTTGAGATTAAGCACGTTTTTTTCATGCGGGGGGCTAGCCAAGGTAAAAAGTACCACTATAGGCCACGGTTGACGGAAATCTAACGCCCATGCGAACGGCTCTTCGGAGCCGTTTTCTCTTGATGTTGTATTCCATATAAACGCCGATAGGACGCGGCGGGCAAACCGCTCAATCCGAACAACGTCAAACTGCCGCAGCTGAGCAACGGTGACTGGAGCAAGGTGGCGCAGCGGGTGGCTGGGCAATCGGTCATCAGCTCCAGGCTGAATACCGCCATCAATGGCGGCAGCTTCAAGGACAACCTGACCAATGCGCTGCTGGCGAATGTCGGCAGCCAGGTTCAGGCCGAGGGCGCCAACCTGATTGGGGATAACGGTCAGGTTCTCGATATACCGGGCCGGGCCGTAAGCCATGCCGTTCTGGCGGGCGTGGCCGCAGAAATCGGCAAGGGTAATGCCAAAGGCGCGGCGGCCGGGGCGCTGGCGGCGGAGCTGGCCGGGGTGATCATCAATGATAATTTGGTCAGAAGTGAAGGTTGGCAGGAGCGTCAGGCTCAAATCAGCCGCGTAGCGGGCGCCTTTGCAGGGGCCATCGTAACCGCCAAAGCCGCAGGCGCCACCAGCGGTGCAAATGCGGGTGAGTTTGTCGAGCGTTTCAATCGGCAACTGCACCAGGAAGAACTCAACGCGATTAAAGAGTTGGCTAAGGGCGACAAGGAAAAAGAAGCGCGTCTGATGGCGGCTTCATGCCGAAAAGTAGCTTGCACCACGCAAGAGGCGTTGAACTCAGACGAACGCAAGCAGTTTGAAGCCCTGATGAATAAGTACCCGTCAACGCGGGATGAAGACGGCCTCATTGCCAACTACTGGGTACAAAAGGAGCGTCAGCGCTTCGGCAACTATCCGGCGTTTGCCGGCTATGACAGCGAAAAGTTATTCACGTATGATTTGGGCGATCAGATAACCGACGGCCAGCTGTTTGCACGCAACCAGCAGATAGAACAAATCAGCAAGTTGACCGGTTGGTCGCCGGACTGGGTGAATGCCTCGGTGATGGCGGTCTCTGTCGCCAGTACGTTTGCCGGTATGGGGAAAGCGAACGTCGGCAACCAATACCTGTCATCCAAACTGGTAGGGCCAACCAGCGCCTGGAAAGGGTATCTGGTCAATGAGAAGACGGTTCAGCAGGCTGCTGCATTCAAAAACCAGGTTACAGAACTGAGGGCTGGTCTACCATCAGACTGGAAACGTGGTGGCAACGTTGCCGTGGCCAATATTGATATATCTGGAATGCCAAAGACACTTGCGGGTCACAATCTCATAAATGTTGAAGGGAAAGGTTTTGTTGGAAAGGGAAAAGAAAATTTCAAATATGAGACTTTGCTTACTGATGATGGTAGACCAGTACCAAGACGTATAGACTCTGAATATAAAATATTGGATAACTTAGCTGATAAATTAGGAAGTAATTATTCTGCTAAAGGTTCTGTTACTATTTTTACAGAAAAACCTGCCTGCGACAGTTGCTTGGGCGTTGTTAAACAATTCGAGAGTAGGTACCCTGGGGTGAAAATTAACGTTTTGGACAATAACGGAGTGCGTTTGATTCCGGGAAGAGGTAAATAACAATGAGTGTGATGAATTATGATGAGATAAGAAATAGCTTTGCCCATTCAAGTTACGTTTATTGCAGGGAGATAATTGACCTATTGAAAGATGGGGATAACCATGGGGTTTGTGATACATCTGATCAGGCGTTTGCGTATGAGTCATTAGAAGGTTCGTTTGAAGAACCTATAGAATGCCTCATGCTTGAGCTAGTGACGCTCATCTTTATGGCTGGTCGATGTAGTGATAAAACAGTAAAGTTCCACACAGATATCATATTAAAAATTTTATCCGAAAATGATTTATTCGAAATGCTTAAGGATGTAACTGAAGATGACAAAAACGAAATTTTAAACGATCTTCGATTGCTTGGCTTGATCGATAAGCCTGAATAAAAGGATGCTCGTGTGGATTGATGTGTTTTGTCTATCGTCTGGATCCATGACAGCGACTATGAAGATTGGATCTAACCCGCACACAGAAATGGCTCTTCGGAGCCGTTTTCTCTTGATGTTGTATCCCATATAAACGCCGATAGGACGCGGCGGGCAAACCGCTTAACCCGAACAACGTCAAACTGCCGCAGCTGAGCAACGGTGACTGGAGCACGGTGGCGCAGCGGGTGGCCGGGAAATCGGTCATCAGCTCCAGCCTGAATACCGCCATTAATGGCGGTAAAAAATTAAATCAAATTTCGATGAGGGCTACCATGTTGTATAGCGATGAACAATACAAACTGTTTAGAGAAGAGTTGGATGGTGCTTCCATTGGAACCGTATGGTCAGCTATGAGAGCTGATAATTTTGATAGAAACACATTGTCCTACGAAGAAAAGAAAAACTATTTTTTCGACTTAATTCATCACCTTATGGCTGAAGGGAGAGTAAGGTTAGGTAAGCATGGCCAATTCCTTGAGGGAGACATTGAAGAACAGGTAACACATTACAAAGCTGTATTCCCTAAGACAGAAGAGGAATGGAAAAAAAATGAAGACATTTGGTTCTATGAAGAGGAATGCCCTGGTGGTCTTGTCTGGATTCATGAAGACGGCTATCAAGATTGGACGTAGTTACTGATACTATCTGTAGTATGATAAGCTGTTAACAGATTATAAAAAGCCCGCAAAAGCGGGTTTTTTATTACGCAGCAATCAAAAAATAACACATTGATTTTTTCAAATCATTCAGTTTGCAATACATACACATTGCAGAAATATTCGCTTTGATAATGAATACGGCGCATATATTGCTCTGTAATATCTACGATGAAATTTGATTTTTAACGTCCCCGCCCCGAAACCCGCAGCACTACCCCCACCAGCAGCAACGCAGCCCCCGAGGCATAGAGCGGGAACCAGCGCGTCCACCAGAGCGGGGAAAATAGCGGGGTGCTATTGGGATCTGCAGGCGCGTAGCCGCTATAGGTATTCAGACCGGCGGCGATGGCGAGCATCGCCAGGCCGATAAAAAGCAGCAGGTTTGAGACGGTTGTCATGGCATTTTTCCTTTGTAGAGGCAGAGGGTAACTCTTACTATCACTATTAATTATTGTTCGATTAATTATCTCGGATGAATATTATTTATTTCCGCATTCATCAGGCTATTTCCTGACGATAAAATAACATCCATTAATACTAGTCGCTTATTTTCCAATAAAAAACCCGCTTTCGCGGGTTTTCACTTTTTTCTCGCGAATTGTCACTTCACCAGCGGCTTATCATTGGGCGTTTTGAACTTCGCCAGATATTGCGGCTGGAAGATGCACATGCGCAGCACGGTGCGGTATTCGCCGTTGACGAAGAACTCGTCGATCAGCTCGCCTTCCACGTTGAATCCCAGCTTGCTGTAGATGTGGATCGCCTTCGGGTTCTCCTTGTCGACGATCAGGTACAGCTTGTACAGGTTCAGCACCGAGAAGCCATAGTCCATCGCCAGACGGGCGGCGGTGCTGGCGTAGCCTTTGCCCTGGTGGGCGGGATCGATGATGATCTGGAACTCTGCGCGGCGGTGGATGTGATCGATCTCCACCAGCTCCACCAGGCCGACCTTGGCGCCTTCGTGCTCGATGATAAAGCGGCGCTCGCTCTGATCGTGGATGTGTTTATCGTAGAGATCGGAAAGCTCGACAAAGGCTTCGTAGGGTTCTTCAAACCAATAGCGCATAACGCTGGCGTTGTTGTCCATCTGGTGGACGAACGACAGATCGTCCCGTTCCAATGGGCGTAACCTGACGCTGGCAGTGCTGGACATGTGGGCTCCTCTGTGCCGTGAAATTGTGCAAAGTATAACTTCACAGAATGGATGAAGGCGAAAAAAAACGGCGCCGCGTGGGCGCCGTTTAGGCAAGGTTCAGGCTGCGCGCATCAGTCGGCGGCGTGGCCCTGCTCAGGCAGGCGTTCGCCGTCCAGCCAGGCGGCGCCATCGCGCATCGCCAGGCGGCCGTCGACGAACCAGCTCACCACCAGCGGATAGATCGTGTGTTCCTGGGTTTGCACCCGTTCAACCACGTCATCCTCTTCGTCGTCAGCGAAAATCGGCACCTTGGCCTGCAAAATCACCGGGCCGCCGTCGAGCTGTTCGGTCACGAAGTGCACCGAGGTGCCGTGTTCGCTGTCGCCGTTGTCGATGGCCTGACGGTGGGTATGCAGCCCCGGATATTTCGGCAGCAGGGAAGGGTGAATGTTCAGCAGGCGGCCGGCATAACGCTGCACGAACTGCGGGCTGAGGATGCGCATGTAGCCGGCCAGCACTACCAGATCGGGCTGGTACTGGTCGATAGCGTCCGCCAACGCGGCGTCGAACGCCGCGCGATCGGCGTAAGCCTTGGCATCCAGCGCCTGAGCGGCGATGCCCGCCGCCTCGGCGCGCTGCAGGCCATAAGCCTGCGCCTTGTTGCTGAACACCGCCACGATCTCGGCGGCGATGCGGCCCTGCTGGCAGGCGTCAATCAGCGCCTGGAGATTGCTCCCCTGGCCGGAGACCAACACCACGATCTTTTTCATCAGTTGATGACCACTTGTTGTTCGTCGGAAGAGGCGGTCAGTTTACCGATTTTCCACGCTTTTTCACCTGCCGCGGTCAGCAGCGCGATGGCCGCTTCCACTTCGGCTTCCGGCAGGGCGATGACCATGCCTACGCCGCAGTTGAAGGTGCGGTACATTTCATGACGGCTGACGTTACCGGCCTGCTGCAGCCAGGTGAACACCGCTGGCCACTGCCAGCTGGCTTCGTCGATCACCGCCTGCATGCCTTCCGGCAGCACGCGTGGAATGTTTTCCCAGAAGCCGCCGCCGGTGAGGTGAGCGATGGCGTGGACGTCCGCCTTCTCGATCAGCTCCAGCACGGACTTCACGTAAATCTTGGTCGGCGCCAGCAGGTGGTCGGCCAGCGGTTTGCCTTCCAGCTGGGTGGCGGTCGGATCGGTGTTGCTCACTTCCAGGATTTTGCGCACCAGCGAGTAGCCGTTGGAGTGCGGGCCGGAAGCGCCCAAGGCGATCAGCGCGTCGCCGGACTGCACTTTGCTGCCGTCGATGATCTCGGATTTTTCGACCACGCCGACGCAGAAACCGGCCACGTCGTAATCTTCGCCGTGGTACATGCCCGGCATTTCAGCGGTTTCGCCGCCCACCAGCGCACAGCCGGACTGTTTGCAGCCTTCGGCGATGCCGTTGATCACGCTGGCCGCGGTGTCCACATCCAGCTTGCCGGTCGCGTAGTAGTCGAGGAAGAACAGCGGCTCGGCGCCCTGAACCACCAGATCGTTGACGCACATCGCCACCAGATCGATGCCGATGGTGTCGTGGCGTTTCAGATCCATCGCCAGACGCAGCTTGGTGCCCACGCCGTCGGTACCGGAAACCAGCACCGGCTCGCGGTATTTCTGCGGCAACGCACACAGGGCGCCAAACCCGCCCAGACCGCCCATCACTTCCGGGCGACGGGTCTGTTTAACTACACCTTTGATGCGATCTACCAATGCGTTGCCTGCATCGATATCGACACCTGCGTCTTTATAGCTGAGAGAGGTTTTGTCGGTCACTGCGCGATTCCCCACGACGGTTTGCGGTTTGAAAACTGTGCTTCCGATGTTGATTCCGGAATAAGGCGCGGCAATTCTAACAGCGCAGGCAAACGTTTGCGAGCGGCTTGTGAACCGGCTCCGCTTTTTCGTCATCTATACTGATATTCAAACTTTTGTTGATCCCGATCGGACTATTGTGGGTGGCGCGGCGAAAAAAAGGAGGTATAATCCCGCGATTTTTTTGGCCGCAACCACCTTAATAGGAGAAAAATGATGAAGATCGTTGAGGTGAAACACCCGCTGGTAAAACACAAGCTTGGCCTGATGCGCGAAAATGACATCAGCACCAAACGCTTCCGTGAGCTGGCCTCAGAAGTGGGTAGTTTACTGACCTATGAAGCGACCGCCGATCTGGAGACGGAAAAAGTCACCATCGAAGGCTGGTGCGGGCCAGTTGAAGTGGATCAGATCAAAGGGAAAAAGATTACCGTAGTGCCGATCCTGCGCGCAGGACTGGGCATGATGGAAGGGGTGCTGGAGCATGTGCCGAGCGCGCGCATCAGCGTGGTGGGCGTTTACCGCGACGAAGAAACCCTGGAGCCGGTGCCGTACTTCCAGAAGCTGGTTTCCAACATCGAAGAGCGCATGGCGCTGGTCGTTGACCCGATGCTGGCCACCGGCGGTTCGATGATCGCCACTATCGATCTGCTGAAGAAAGCCGGCTGCCACAGCATCAAGGTGCTGGTCCTGGTGGCGGCGCCGGAAGGCATCGCCGCGCTGGAGAAAGCGCACCCGGACGTTGAGCTGTACACCGCCTCCATCGATCAGTGCCTGAACGACAAGGGCTACATCGTGCCTGGCCTGGGTGACGCGGGCGACAAGATATTTGGTACCAAGTATACATTTGAGCCGACTTAACGAGTCGGCTTTTTTTTGACTAAAACCTATAAAACCAATAAACCGAGGAAAAGCACACATGACCCGTCGCGCCATCGGCGTCAGCGAGCGCCCGCCGCTGCTCCAGACCATTCCGCTCAGCTTCCAGCACCTGTTCGCCATGTTCGGCGCCACCGTGCTGGTGCCTATCCTGTTCAAGATCAACCCGGCGACCGTGCTGCTGTTCAACGGCATCGGCACGCTGCTGTATCTGTTCATCTGTAAAGGCAAGATCCCGGCCTACCTCGGTTCCAGCTTCGCGTTTATCTCGCCGGTGCTGCTGCTGTTGCCGCTCGGTTATGAAGTGGCGTTGGGCGGTTTCATCATGTGCGGCGTGCTGTTCTGCCTGGTGGCGCTGATCGTGAAAAAGGCCGGCACCGGCTGGCTGGACGTGATGTTCCCGCCGGCGGCGATGGGGGCGATCGTCGCCGTCATCGGGCTGGAGCTGGCGGGCGTGGCGGCCAACATGGCGGGGCTGCTACCGGCGGAAGGTACCAGCGCCGACTCGACCACCATCACCATTTCGCTGGTGACGCTGGCGGTCACGGTGCTCGGCTCGGTGCTGTTCCGCGGCTTCCTGGCAATTATCCCGATCCTGATCGGCGTGCTGGTGGGCTATGCGCTGTCGTTCTTCATGGGCGTGGTGGATTTGACCCCGATCCGCGAGGCGCACTGGTTCGCGCTGCCGACCTTCTACACCCCGCGCTTTGAGTGGTTCGCCATCTTCACCATTCTGCCGGCGGCGCTGGTGGTGATTGCCGAGCACGTCGGCCACTTGGTGGTGACCGCCAACATCGTGAAAAAAGACCTGATCCGCGATCCGGGGCTGCACCGTTCGATGTTCGCCAACGGTATCTCGACGGTGTTCTCCGGCTTCTTCGGTTCCACGCCGAACACCACCTACGGCGAGAACATCGGCGTGATGGCCATCACCAAGGTCTACAGCACCTGGGTGATCGGTGGCGCGGCGGTGCTGGCTATCCTGCTGTCCTGCATCGGCAAGCTGGCGGCGGCGATCCAGGCGGTGCCGGTGCCGGTGATGGGCGGCGTTTCGCTGCTGCTGTACGGTGTGATCGGCGCCTCGGGCATTCGCGTGCTGATCGAGTCCAAAGTGGATTACAACAAGGCGCAAAACCTGATTCTGACCTCGGTGATCCTGATCATCGGCGTGAGCGGCGCCAAGGTGCATATCGGCGCGGCGGAGCTGAAAGGCATGGCGCTGGCGACCATCGTCGGCATTGGCCTGAGCCTGTTGTTCAAGGTCATCAGCCTGTTCCGCAAGGAAGAAGAGGTGCTCGACGCGCCGGATGAACCGGCGGAGCAGAAGTAACGAAAAGGGCAGCCCAGGGGCTGTAATGCTTGTCAGTTAAGCTTTTGAGGAAGCCGCAACGTATAACGTTGCGGCTTCTTTTTTACTGCCCGCGGGTAAT
>NZ_JBZXDO010000010.1:0-157673 GCF_058725505.1 Serratia sp. A07 | reverse complement strand
GAGGCGGCATCACTGGCGCCGTAGTGAACCGGCCATTTTAATTGTCGCCGACCGGCCAAAATAATTGACGCGAGATAGCCGTTCCGGAATCCGGCTTCAATCTGCTCATCGCCCCGCTTCACAACGACGACGGACAAACGAAAAGTGACGGCAAAGACTACGAAGCGCTGTGCGACATCGATAACAACTATGACTATCCGCCGCTGGAACGGTATTTGACCTACAGCCATGACGAACAACATCCTGTTCATTATCGGGATGTCGCGACCTGCGGCCTCTTTGAAGAGACCTGGCCGTTGGGCCATGGGCAAATGCAGGCCATCCAAGCCATTAATCAGGATGAACTTCTGGTTGCCGTGCAAGGCGCCCCCGGCACGGGTAAAACGACGTTATTTAAATCGCTGATTGCGCAAAAGATTGTCGAAAGAGCGCTTCGGTTGATAAACGATGATGATGTCAATCTGGGTATGCTGGTCACGTCAACGGCCATTAAAGCGGTTGAAAATATCATCGACGACTTACGCCAAGACCCGCTTACGCAGGATCTGAATTGGTTGTGGTTCCAGGCTGGCTCTAAAGAGCAAATCAATAAAGAATTACTGCGATTGGACGCCTTACTGCATTCATGGCAAAGCGAAGTGTATGAAGAACAACGGCAAACGGTCCATGCCAGCGTGTTGAAAACAGGTCAGGCGGAAATCCTCCACTGTTTTACCCAATATCAAGATAGCGTCGAGCAAGCCAAACAGGCCCTGCTCTCGTATCCTGATCTGACTGCGTTCCAGGCCTATTTCGAGCAACGCCTGCAACAGCTCTCTACTGTGGCTAACGAGCATGGATTGAGTTCCGCAGCATCAGGCCCCGAGCATTTAACGGAATTGCTGGTTCAGGTTGAAGCTCATCAGGAAAGCATTGCTCGCGAATATACCAAACGCATCGATGCCGAAAAACACGCGAAAGCGTTAGAAGCGACGTGGCCATTGCCCCATAGCTGGAATGAGATTGTTCAGTGGATGCAAGCAAGCCCACTGCGTTCGCCGTTGGAACAGGGCTACAGCAGTTATCCTCAAACGGGCCTCGCCGCCCTGTTCGTCCGGTTTTTCTCTGCACGCCAGATGGCAATCCGTCAAAAACTGGAAAGCTTTTATCCAGAAGAATTCCACTATTTTAAATTGGCGGACCAGCCTCATACCGTTCTTGCGCAACTGGTTACGGCGACAAACTCGCTGGAAAACAACGCGGAATTATGTGCCCATTTAAACACTCTACAAGAACCTGCTCCGGACCCGCAGCACAGCGCTGCGCTGGATGCATTGAGGGAAGACGTACAGGCGGTCATCGCTCTCCAGATACAGCTTGAAACCGCCCGGCAAAAGGCCAATACACTGCAAGCGCATTTTCCGGAAGGCTCATGGTGCGACATCCTTCGTCAGCGCTTTATCAAAACCCATCGTAGTATGTTCGCCGCCTCCATTGGTTATCTCTGGCAAGAGCAGTTAAAGCGGAAAAATGAGCTGGAAGAAGTGTTAAGCCACTGGCGAAGCCTGCTTGGCAATGGCAAGGCCCCAAAATTTTATTGGTGGAAAGATCGCTTCGACCAGTTCTACCGATTGTTGTCGCTTGTTTACCCGGTAATGGCTACCACATTGGTTTCCGCACGCAAGGCCGCAGGCTATCAATGGCTTAACGATCTTAACGGCCATAAGCCATGGCATTTAGCGCTTTGCGATGAGGCTGGGATGATGTCCGCAGAATCATTAGTTCCCCTGTTAAGCCGCTGTGAGCGTGCTATGGTGGTCGGTGACCCACTGCAGATCGAGCCAATACGCAATTTATCTGAAGCAGGGCAAAACCAGATACGTGAGAAATATTTCGCTCAGGACAACACACTTTTCGAACAGGTCTCACCAATGACAGTCACCGCTTATCACCGTGCGGCCGGCACGCAATCGGGACAAGTCAGCGATATTGGCAACGGCATTGTCCTGGATGAACATCGCCGCTGCCAAACGCCGATCGCCAATCTGTTCTGTAAGTTAGCAGGTTATCGCGGCATCAATATTGAAACGGCACCGTCCAAAACTCGCATTAGCGAGGCTTTTAAAGAAATGGGCGAGCATCATTTGATGTTCTATAGCGTCGAAGGGCAAAAAGGCAGTGCGGTCAATACCAACATGGATGAAGTCGATGCCATCGAACAGTTGCTCGATAAACTGGAAGACGCCGGCTATGACCTGACACAAGATATAGGTATCGTTACCCCGTATTCCAATCAAAAAATGTTGTTAATACAGCGCCTTGGCAAACGGCTGGATCACTATTCCTCCCCCCGAATCGGCACCGTGCATCAATTTCAGGGGGTAGGTTTTGAAGTAATCATTTATAGCCCGGTAATTTATCACGCCCGCGATGGTGAAATTTTCCAGAATAAAGCGCCAAATATGTTGAACGTGGCGGTCTCACGTGCAAAACAACAATTCATTATCGTTGGCAATTATCAGCGATTGGTCAAAGCCGGGGGCTATTTAAAAACACTGGCTAATGCGGTAGCGGAAGATTTCTTACTGGAATTCGGCTCACAGCATCCGCAGTTCGATACCTTGCAAAATAGTCCGCATCGCTTGGCCTATTATCACGATTGCGAGCACATAGCGGCCTTTACCGCCCAGGCTGCCATGTGCGAAAAAGAGTTAATCGTGATTTCACCGTGGATTCGCTATGGGGAAAAAGGCGGATTTGGCCAACCGCCGCAGCTAAAACTATTGGCTGAGGCTCAGCGCCGTGGCGTTAATGTGAAAGTTTACTATGGCTACTACCGACAGAACTACCAGAATGAGGATAGCGAACCGGCGTTAGTCGCACAGTATTGCGAATTGTTAGGTCACGATAACGTCATTCGTCTACCGGAAGGGACACACGAGAAACTGATTATCATCGACGGGGAACGAGTGATTCTGGGCAGTTGGAATTGGCTCTCTCATGGCTATCGACGCCATTGCGAAAGAGAAGAATGGCAGCGGTTAGCCATACGCAGGGAAACCAGCGTAGAGTTACATGACATTGATTTTATTAATGAATATAAAAATTCACATTTGATTTAAAATAAACCTGTAAGTCACCCCTAAGCCGAGCATTCGCCAAAGGTGCTCAGCTTTAGGGTGATGAGTGACGGAATAATAATCAAAAACCTTTCACCCGAGAAATACTTTAACCGGAAGCCAGACACATTATTGATGCTTCCTACAATAATCAGAAACTAACAGATCAGCTTCAGTAGCATGCTCTGCATGCCCTACCCACACCGCGCACTATCACTATCGCCCTGCCAACCGCGCGCACTGCTGCCTGATACCCTCAAAAATGCATTCCGCTAATTCGGCTGGGAACGAATCCGGTAGTAGTCCAATGACACGTTCAATCACTCCCGGGGTTGCCGCCAGCAGCTCTTCAATAATGGACTCAACCTCCTGTTGGCCTAATCCGGTTATTTCACCGTGTTTTATCCAGTGGCGGCGTCGGATCTGGCTAAGCAGGTAATGGTTACTGCTCCCGCGAACGGCCATCGCCAGTTTGCACTTCTGCCAGGCTATCTGGTTATTGCCCGGGCCAATCATCGGCCAAGCCGATAGCACATCGTACAGTGGCGTCAGGTGGTAACGATTTTGCGGTAAATGCGCAAGACTGAAATTCTTTGCGTGGCCATCTGTCGCGGCCAGCAGCCAAAAAATAATCTGCGCTTTAAAGAAGCGCCTGCGATCTGTTTCAGCCTGTTCCGAGCGACTCAGAATTTCCATAATATCGGTATTGCCGGGGCCACCGTCTGATTGATACTTCCTCAGCGGCGAAACGCCCAGTGCCTGGCACATATCCTCTTGCGGCAGGCGGATCCACCACCGTTTGTCGCTTGATAGTTTTCTGTCAAAACGCTCAACGATCAGTGCCTTTTGATCTTCAAACTGCGCTATATGGGTACTTGCTACCGGCACACCATAATGTTCAACAATCAGAGAGCAGAGCCATTCATTCTCGATGGACGTGCGCATATCGGCCCGCATGTTTCCTACCAGGCCTAGCGCTAATTTGAAAATATGCGTGGTCGGCGTATTTCCCTCAGGTAAACACCACTGGTTGTCATGCCACAGCAGCGCCGTTTTTTCCTGAGCGCCGGCGATGGATAAACGCAGATCGTCATCCTGGCCCTGCCGCCCCGGTAACGTCGTGGTAGTATTGCGGAGCATTTCGGCGATTTGCGCCTCTTCCAGCGGGCGCTGCCTGATGGAAAATATATCAGCAGGTTGCTCACCGATATCGAGAAGCTGTATGGCACCAACACAGTCGCGGCCCAGTTCGGCCAATAAATCGAAAGGGTCCAGACTTTCGGCATGATAGCGCATAGCCAAACGTCGGCGGATCCCCTCGCTATCCGGCAGCAGGTTATCGAAATAATCGCGCACCACGCTACCGCGATAAGGCTGATTCCCCGGCGTGAAAGGCAAAGAAAGCGACAAAGGCCTCCCCTGACTATCTGCAATCCACTCAGGCAGATACTCCAGCCGATCTTCACCTCTACGCTTTTCCCAATATCCCACCGGAATACCGTTCATCCAGATAGCTAACCGTTGTTGCGAACGACGCATCTCGTCACCACTGTTCCCGTCTTGCAGGCGAGTCTAAATGAGTTGTAGAGGTTTCTTCCGTTTCACATCTCGGGGAGGCAAGCTCTGAGGAAAACACCATTTCAATCCCCAGCACATTAAACACCCTAAAAAGGCGCTCCAGACTGGCTGATGCAGGGTTTGACTCCAGGCGCGCATAGGTCTGTTGAGTAACGCCCAGCCTCTCCGAAACGTCTTTTTGCGTCAGACCTTTTGCTTTACGAAACCCCACCAGCAAAGGACGTAGCTGGCTTAGTGTTTTTAACGGATAGACGGTATTCATAAATAGCGGCTCGCTGGCTTATCGCTGTGTACAGATTATAGGCTGTTTTGTCCACGTTACACCTTACAGGCTGTAAATGCAAAATACAGCTTATAGGGTGTTTTATTATTAATACAGCTTATAAACTGTTATATGAAGAGTAAACCAGCTGCGGAACGGAGTGCTGACTATGCAGTAGCCCTGGCAAAATTTACTCCGGGGCATTGGCGATCTTCTCTGTTGCTCATCAGCGCGGGTCAATGCGGCAGTTATTGAAAAAGTAAGCCACTTTATGAAATCGCCAGTCCGTTCTCCAGTGCAACCAAAACTCCTGAGCGGCTAACTCGCATGATCACATTAAAACCTAATACGGCTCCAACATAACCTCTTCACCTCGCTTCCACACAATAAACCCGGCCTCATAAGGATGCAAAGGCGTACTGACAATAACACTGTATCCTTCACCAGGGATAAAATCATACTCGCCAATGCCGGGCACGCACTTCCCCGGTTCCAATGCAACAGGCGTGTTTGCATATGACTTTTCATAGACATAATTATCATTGCCATACTTCCATATGGCTACCGTGAGAATGGACTCCTCTTTTTCCATGTCATTCTTATCGACAAAAACGCAGATCTTGCTACCGACAGTCGTTGCTTTTGCCGGGCGTAAATTGACTTTATCCCCCATAGGGCAACCAGAGATAAAAAGAGGAATAAAGAGTAAGAGGAATTTTTTCATAGTGGCAGCCCTGCGCTTCTGATTATGGGTTGAAATTTTGACAATGTACTTCTGTCTACTATCCCTGAGTAATTCCTACCGTATAAACCGATAAAATCGCTAACGCCAAACTTCTTGAGATAGAAATAGTCTGCAATTATCGATGCTTGCTGTTCCATACTATACTCACGCAACAGCAACCGATCGAGCCGATATTGATAGCTCACCGCCCAACTGAGAAGCCCACGTGTACGCACCCACATGCCTTTTTGATGCTGCCAAACATGTGCCATCTCGTGGATAAACAGGTGCTGTGCCAAATGATGCACCGTGAAATCAGATCGATATAAAGCCCTACGAAAGTACAACTCCCCATTCGGGCTCATCGCCGTGTACTGATTCTGTAGCCCAAACGGCAGGTAGCTGTCGCAGTGAACCAATACGGTCTGATAGAAAATGGTGCTGCCAAACACTGAACGCGCCAGATTGACTTCGCCCGGCGTTAACGCCCGCGTGCTCCCTTCCTGTTGTGGCTCCATCCTGGAACTCCTTGATCCGAAAGGGTTCAATGAAACGCCATTTTATCCTTTAAGGTCAATCAGATAGACCTTAGGAAAGCATCAGGAAGATCCGGTTTTTACTGAAATGGGAAATACGTCAATACAGAGTAAAGTGGGTAGGTAATTGCGGCAGGCAGATTCCAGGCACAAAAAAACCACCTTTCGGTGGCTTCTTGTTCGCGCGGTACTTAATGGTGCCGAAGGCCGGACTCGAACCGGCACGTATCTCTACGGTTGATTTTGAATCAACTGCGTCTACCGATTTCGCCACTTCGGCACTGAAGTAGTATGCGGAAAACGGGTGCATTATACCTTCCCGCGATCGGTGCGCAAGAGTTATCAGGCATTCAATGAGTTAAATGTTGAAAAAAGCGTCACAATCCCCGTTTACCCTCTTATTGCGGCGTTTACCGCATCTTCCTCCCGCACTTTCACGCCCCTCACAGCAAAACCGCAGATCCGATCACAATTTCGCCAAATGCTGATTTTAAAGCCATATGAAAGAGAATAAGGTGAATAAATAAAATCAAATGAAAATAAAAGAAGGATAAACGCAATGAATGAAACAACCAAACGCATGGCCAGGTTGATCGATCTGAGCGCGGTGCAGGCCACCAATACCGAGGAAGACGTGCGCCACTGCGCCGCGCTGGCCAGCCGCTATCGCATCATCTCGGTACACGTGCTGCCGTGCTGGACGCGTTTCCTCAGCACCCTGCTGCCGGAGCGCGGCCAGGCGGACGTGATGATTGGCGGGCCGGTCGGCTTTCCCGGCGGTGGGCAGACCACCGATCTCAAGGTGCAGGAGGTGCGTCAGCTGATCGCCGAGGGCGCGCGCGAGGTCGATATGGTGGTGAACATCGGCAAGGTGCTGTCGGGGGATTACGACTATGTGCGCGAAGATCTGCGCCGGGTAGTCAAGGCCGCCGCGCCGGTGCCGGCCAAAGTCATTCTGGAGACGCACTATCTGAACGAGCAGCAGATCCGTCGGGTGTGCGATATCGCGGTCGAGGTCGGCATGGCCTGGGTGAAAACCTCCACCGGCTGGGCACCGACCGGTGCCACGGTAGAGAAAGTGGCGATCATCGCCGATCAGTTGCGTGGCCGCATCCCGATCAAAGGGGCCGGTGGCATTCGCGATCTGGACACGGTGCGCGCGTTGTATCGGCTGGGCGTACGCCGCTTTGGCATGAGCGCGGCGGCCACCCAGCGCGTGCTGGAGCAGCTCGAACAGGATCCAGGCCTGTTCCCGGAACTGAACGATAACTAAATCCTGCGCGATTCCCAGCGCACGCTTCTGCGGGTGGCCCGCGCCATCCGCCACGGGAGTGATAACAATGAAAGATTTACTTCTTACCCTTGATATTGGCACCGGCAGCACTCGCGCCGGGCTGGTCACCAACACCGGGGAAATCCTTGGCTTCGCGCAGCGCGAGTACGAGCAGATCATGCCGCAGGCCGGTTGGTCGGAACAACCGCCTTCACTGTGGTGGCAGAGTGTCTGCCAGTGTACGCAGGAGCTGTACGCGCGCTACGCCGAATACTGGCCGCGTATCGCCGCCGTCGGCGCCTGCGGGCAAATGCACGGCACGGTCTTGCTCGATGCCGACGGCGAGCTGGTCGTCGATCGCGCCATGCTGTGGAACGACAAACGCGCGCAGCCGCAGGTGGCGCGCTTTAGCCACCAACAGCCGCCGCAGCCCTGGCTTGAACTGTTGAACAATCCCCCTACCGCCGCCTGGCCGGCGTTCAAGCTGGCCTGGCTGCGCGAGCATCACCCATCGCAGTGGGAGCGCATCGCTACGGTGTTGATGCCGAAGGATTACGTCAATTTCCGGCTCTGCGGCGTACGCGCCACCGATTACAGCGAAGCCTCCTGCTATTACCTGATGGACAGCGCCACGCTGCAGTGGTCGCCAGAGGCGCTGCGGCAGTTCGGGCTGCGCGCCGATCAGCTGCCCGCCATCCATCTTTCCAGCGAGGTGATTGGCCACATTACGCCCGCAGCGGCACGCGTGACCGGTCTGCCGCCGGGCGTACCGGTGGTAGCGGGCACGGCGGATATGGCCGCTACCCTGCTCGGTTCCGGCGTCTATCAGGCCGGCATCGCCTCCGACAGCACCGGCACCTCCACGCTGCTCACCGTGGTCTCGGAACACCCGCTGCTCTCTGCCAGCGTCAACAACCTGCACCTGGCCAACTCGGCCTGGGGCGGTTTTACCCTGCTTGATGCCGGTGGCGACGCCATGCGCTGGGCGCGTTCGGCGCTGAGCGCCGGCCAACTCAGCCATCAGCAGATGCTCGATATGGCGGCCGAGGTGCCGCCGGGTGCCGAGGGGCTGCTGTTCCTGCCCTACCTGACCGGCGAGCGGCTGGCGGAACACACCAACTCGCGCGCGCAGTTCTTCGGCCTGCAGCGCAAGCATAGGCAGCCGCATCTCTACCGCGCGGTGCTGGAAGGCGTAGCGCTGGCCTCCCTGCGTAATCTCCAGCAGCTCAGGCGCCACGCACAGGAGCCGGAGGCAATGATCGCCTCCGGCGGCGGCGCACGCAGCCCGCTGTGGCTGCAGATCAAAGCCTCGGTCTATAACCTGCCGCTGCTGCAGACGCGCAATCAGGAGAACGGCACCACCGGCTGCGCGATCGTCGCCGGGGTCGGCGTCGGGCTGTTCAGCAGTTTTGCCCAGGGGGTGAGCCGCACCGTCAGCATCGAGCGCGAATTTACTCCCGATCCGCGCCAGCACGAACACTACCTGCGCTGCTTCGAGCTGTTCGAACAGCTCTACCGCCAGGCGCAGCCCCTCTACGAACAGCTTGACGTTATTAGCTCGTTCTCTTTTTCTCCGGATGAAGGAACACCGCAATGAGCGACTCTCTGATTAACAAGGGCGACATCGCGCAGCACGCCGCGGCCGAAAGTATCGACCGCAGCGCCTATCTGCCCGCCACGCCCTGGCTGCAGCTGATGCTGGTCTGCTGCCTGTTCGCCCTATGGGGCATGGCCGGCAACCTGAACGATATTCTGATCGCCCAGTTCAAAAAGGGGTTCGATCTGTCGGATACCCAAACCGCACTGGTGCAGTCGATCTTCTTCCTCGGCTACTTCGTGATGGCGCTGCCCGCCGCAGCGGTGATCAAACACTACTCGTACAAGGTGGCGATCGTAATCGGCCTGTGCCTGTACGCGCTCGGCTGCTTCCTGTTTATCCCGGCAGCGCAGATCATGACCTACGGTGCCTTCCTGGCCTGCCTGGGGGTGATCGCCACCGGGCTGTCGTTCCTGGAAACCTCAGCCAATACTTACTCCAGCCTGCTGGGGCCGCTGGAAACCTCCACCCAGCGCATCAACTTCTCGCAGATCTTCAACTCGCTGGGGATCATTTTTGGCGTATTGATCGGCCAGCAGCTGGTGTTCGGCAAAAACGATCCCAGCCACGCCGAGCTGCTGCAAATGCCGCCGGCGGCGGCCGAAGCGGCACGCACCCAGATGGTGTCGCAGGTGGTCACACCTTATCTGATCATCGGCAGCGTGCTGATCGTGTTGGCATTGATCTTCGTGGCAGTGAAATTCCCCGCCTGCAAAACCCAACGCTCGCACCAGGGAGCGAGCAAGCCGCTGATGCAATCGCTGAAGATCCTGCTGGCGCTGCCGCGCTTCCGATTGGGGGTGCTGTCGCAGTTCTTGTATGTCGGCGCGCAGGTAGGGCTGTGGAGTTTCACCATTCGTTTTGTGCAAATGATTGAACAGGGGGCAACCGAGCATTCGGCCACCTACTGGCTGCTGGCCACGCTGGTCTGTTACTCGGCCGGCAAGGTGGTCACCACCGCGCTGATGAAAAAGTTCAGCCCGGCGCGGTTGCTCGGCGTGTTCTGTTCGGTATGCGTGCTGCTGTTGCTGCTGGCCGTCAACATCCAAAGCCTGCTGGCGGTGGTGGCGATCATGGGCGTCAACTTCTGCATGGCGCTGTGCTGGCCAACCAACTTTGGCCTGACGATCAAAGGGCTGGGCGAAGAAACTCAGGTGGCCGGTTCGATCGTAGTGATGTCGATCATCGGCGGTGCGGTGGTGCCGTTAATCATGGGCATCATCTCCGATCTCAACGGCGGCGATATGCAGATCGCCTTCGCAGTACCGCTGGTCTGCTTCGCCTACGTCGCCTTCTATGGCTTCTACTGCGCGCGCAAGGGGATTTGATATGGCACACCGGATTAACGGGTTGATGCACGTCGGTCTGCGCTGCTCCGATATCGAACGAGCCGCCGGCTTCTATCGTTCACTCGGTTTCGAACCCCGACAAACGCTGGCGCTCGGCGGCCCCGTCGCCGTACAGTTTTTGCAGTTGGGTGAGCTAACGCTTGAGTTATACCAGTTAACAGACGAAGGGCTGACTCGCCCCGCCAGCGCCTATGGTATCGACCATATCGCTTTGCGGGTCACCGATCTGGCGGCCACGCAACGCTGGCTGGCGGAGCTGGGGTATCCGGTGATTGAAGGGCCGACGCTGCAGCCCAGCGGTGCCAACGGCGTGCGTTATCTGATGATCGCCGGGCCGGACGGTGAGCGGGTGGAGTTCAGCCAACCGCTGTAATGTTTCTTCCCACGTAGCACAAGGCCCGATGGCGGTTATAAGCCATCAGGCCTCATTCGCTTTTTTGTCAGCTCACGAGCCTTTACCGCCATAGCCATGCACCTTATCGGCCATCGCCAACATTTCCTTAATCACCCTACCAGACAGCGAAAAATAATCCCCAGCCGCAATGGCAATACTGCAAATAATTGCATACCCATGTGTCAGCCAATAAAGAGTGAGTTTGCGCAACATTCCAGGAACAATATTTTTTCATTTATGGCAGTCATGGCTGGAATAAGCCAATGGGAACGGGGTTGTCAGGAGAGAGATGTTATTTGTTGAGAGGGGATTTTATCTGGAACCAACAGAAAATAGCGTGCATACGTAACAAAACAGCAACCCAAAGCTAAAAACCAGCAGAGAACACTTGCCTCTGCTGAGTTGATAGCTTTAAGATGGTGTAAGAAAATTTTCCCTGGTGTTGGCCGATCTTGGCAGCCTGACCCTACGAGGTCAGGTTTTTTTTATGTTTTTTTCGTCGAGAACTGACCAGAAAAGTGTATCGCCTTAGGGAGTTAGAAGCTAGTTAGACTAAAGTATAGTACCTTACTAGACCTTCATTAGGTCAGTTAGGTTATTATTTCACATAGCGGAAATCGGCTGCCAGCACTATTTTTCACTCTGTATCTCAGCCGCCACGGCGTTCTACCACGACCACCACACGCTGCTCATTTCACACAAAAACCCAAAATACCCGCAGAACCATCACGAAATAGCACCGTTTCTGTCATCAAAATAATGTGATCTCTATCAGATATTTTTTAAGATGAATTTAACTTCTGTAGAAGTTCAGGCCCTGGGACATCACTCCAGCTGCCCTTTACACGCTTATTCCTCTGCCGGATGACAAAGTCATGCCTTATCGGGAAATCTCCAGTAATAAAATATCACCAATTCACTATTAAAATAATGAAAACACCATTCATTATAAAATAACCGGTTAATATTTCGCCACGAAAGATAACGCCGGGCAGCCAAGGAGCAAATTGAAATCCTCTCTTGCCTTATAGGCCAGGGCGTTCAATCTCGCTGACTTGCTTTGTTCACCGTCCCATTGCCCTGAAACTGTCTCGCCACACGGCATAATAAGGTTAGCGCCGATCGCTTAAAAAGCCTTATCATTCTCACGCACCGGCATGCTCGTAGTGAAACTTCTCTGATGTTACTGGATAAAGTTATTTCTCTTAATTTATTCAAAGGTAACATTATGTTTAATATTTACAGCACCAACTACGCATCAATGAGCACCGAAAAATCAGCAGATCTTTATGTTTTAAGGAAAAACGTCTTTAAAGATAGACTGCAATGGGCCGTGAACTGTTCAGACGGCAAGGAGCTGGATGAGTTTGATAATGATAAGACAAACTATATATTTGGCGTAAAGGACAACATGATAGTTTGTGGTACCAGGATGATTGATATGAAACACAAGAATATGCTGAACAGCGCATTTTCCTCTTTCTTTCATGACGTCGTCATTCCAGAGGGGAATTTCATCGAGTCCACACGCTTTTTCGTCGATAAAGAAAGAACCCAGTCACTGCTGGGCCGCCGGTTTCCTGTGACTCTGGCGCTGTTCTTGTCCCTGATCAACTATGCGCGGCAACACGGCTATGACGGCATACTGGCCGTCTCCAGCCATCCGATGTTGCATATCATCAAAAGCTCCGGCTGGAATGTCACGCTGCTGAAGACAGGCATGTCGGAAAAGAACGAGCCCGTTCATTTGCTGTTGGGCCACGTTGATCGTCAGAGTCAGGAGACATTAAAAAGCAGAATATTCAAAAAGTTGAATACGCAAGACGAGCACATGCTAAACGCCTGGCCGTTGAGCGACGAGCCTGCGTTCTAATTACCTCACCGGTTTAATCAGCTGAAGTTCCATCCCTAAACGGATAGCATGCCGGGCATTCGCCACCCCCAACTTTTTGACAATGTTACCCATATGAAACTTGATGGTGCAGGTTTTGATCCCCAGGATTATGCCCATTTCCTGGTAAGTTTTCCCCACGCTGGCCCAATAGAGGATCTCGTTTTCTCTCTCTGTAAAACGGGCATTTTTTTCCTGGCGTGCGGTGTTTTTTTCCGACAGTGAAGTCAGCGTTAAATACATCTCATGGGTCGATGCCAGCAGCAACGAGATATCGCCTTTATGCTGGTTCAGCATCTGCATGATTTCCGCCTTGCGCTCGGCTGCGAGGGTAAAGGAAAGGGTCACCAGATTATTATTAAAATCATGTAACACGAAGGTATAGCCGTCGGCTACGCCGAATTCGCGTGCTTGCTCGAACAACTCAGAAAAACGGAAGCCGGCGCCGGCCATGAGATTCTCATCCCAGGCAAAAGGCGTCAGGCGATTGAGCGCCGTAATGACTACCGGATCGGTATATTGCAGCCCTTGCTCTTTATATTGCTTTACCCATTCACCGGGATAATTGGTGACGCCAAAGATACATGACATATCTTTCTTGGATAACACCACGTAGGCCCAGATAAGCTCGCCGAAATCACCTAATGCCGCTTCTAGATGCTTGCTGATAATGTGACTGATATTCTCTTCATATTCCATTAACTGCCTGCCCCCTACCCAATACGCCGCTGGGTAGACTATACCAAAAAGGATCGGCACGCCGTAACCTTCGCATCTTGCACGGATAACGCCCGGTGGAATATTGCCAGCGGCAGCCGGCAAGCGCTTTGCCTGCCGCCGATACGCGGGGTATATTAGCCGCACGTCCATTGTGCCTGTCAGGAGTGAATGAGTGAGCATGTTCGCAGAAGAGCGCCAGGAAAAACTCCTCGCCATTCTCAAGGAGAAGCGCAAGCTCTCCGTGGGGGAAATGAGCTCGCGCTTTAACGTCTCCGGCGCCACCATCCGCACCGATCTGCGCATTCTGGAAGACGCCGGTATGCTGACACGCACCCACGGCGGCGCCATTCTGCGCACCCGCGCCAGCTTCGAGGTCGGTTCCGATCAGCGTGAAGAGGTGAACCTCAGCGCCAAGGAGCAAATCGGTCAATTGGCCGCCGGCCTGGTGGAAGACGGCGACATCATCGTATTGGACACCGGCACCACCACCCTGCAGATCGCCCGCCATCTGCGCCAGCGCCGCAACCTGACCGTGGTCACCAACGATTTCATGATCGCCAAGAGTCTGGAAGACGTCGAATCGATCCAGATCATCCTGCTGGGCGGCATCGTCAAAAAGGGTTATCACTGCGCGGTCGCCATCAACGGCCGTTCGCTGCTGGATACGCTGAACATCGACAAGGCGTTTATGGGTACCAACGCATTGTCGCTGAAACAGGGCGCCTGCGTAGCCGACATCATGCTGGCCGAAACCAAGCGTGCGATGGTGGAGCATGCCAATCAGGTGATCGTGGTGTGCGATCACTCCAAGCTGAGCAACACCTCGCTGGCGCAGTTCGCCTCCCCTGCCCAGATCGACACTCTCGTGCTGGATCGCCTGCCGGAAGACGCGCAGGCCTATCAGGATGCCGGCATTGCGCTACTAAGCGTCGGCTGATCCCCCCAAAAAAAAGGCGCGGCCCCGCGGCCACGCCTTTCTTCACAACCGTTCGCCCTGCTATTTGCGTTTGAGCAGCATATACACGCTGATCAGCAGGAACAGCATGCTCGGCAGCAGCGCGCCCAGCACCGGCGGCATGCTGTAGACCATGCTCAATGGGCCGAAGATCTGATCCAGCACGTAGAACAGGAAGCCGAAGCTGATGCCGGTCACCACGCGGATACCCATCGGCACGCTGCGCAGCGGGCCGAAGATGAACGACAGCGCCATCAGCATCATCACCGCCACCGACAGCGGCGAGAAGATTTTGCTCCACATGTTGAGCTGGTAACGATTGGATTCCTGGCCGCTCTGCTTCAGGTACTTCACGTAGTTGTGCAGCCCGCTGATGGAGAGCGAATCCGGATCCAGCGCCACCACGCCCAGCTTGTCCGGGGTCAGGTTGGTTTTCCATTCGCCGGTCAGCGTCTGGGTGCCGGTCACCTGTTTCGGGTTGGTCAGATCCGAGGTGTCCACCTGCGAAAGCTGCCACAGGCCGTTCTCGAAGCTGGCGGTAGCGGCATAGCGCACCGTCTCCAGGCGGCGCTGATCGTTGAAGTGGTAGATGTTCACGCCGGAGAGTTCTTTATCGCCGGAGACGCGCTCGATGTAGATGAAGTCGTTGCCGTCCTTCGCCCACAGCCCGCTCTTGGTGGAGAGCAGCGAGCCGCCGTACATCTGCTGGGCGCGGTAGTTACGCGCCATCTGCTCGCCCTGCGGCGCTACCCACTCGCCGATCGCCATGGTCAGCAGCACCAGCGGAATGGCGGTTTTCATCACCGAGCCGGCGATCTGCAGGCGGGTGAAGCCGGAAGCCTGCATCACCACCAGTTCGCTGCGCGTCGCCAGTTGGCCCAGGCCGAGCAGCGCGCCGAGCAGCGCCGCCATCGGGAAGAAGATCTCGATGTCTTTCGGCACGCTCAACAGGGTGTACATGCCGGCGCTCAGCGCGGTGTATTCGCCCTGGCCCACCTTGCGCAGCTGATCGACGAACTTGATGATGCCGGACAGCGACACCAGCATGAACAGCGTCATGATGATGGTGTTGAAAATCGTTTTACCGATATACCGGTCTAATACGCCAAACATCAGGCCGCTCCTCTCAGGCGTGCGCGCAGCTTGCGCATCGGCACGGTATCCCACAGGTTCAGCGCCAGCGCGATCGCGAAGTAAACGCCGTTAACCAGCCACAGCCACAGCATCGGATCCAGCTTGCCCTTGCCGGCGTTGGAGCGCAGCGAGGTCTGCAGCAGGAAGAAGATCAGATACAGCAGGATGGCCGGCAGCATGCTCAGCACGCGGCCCTGGCGCGGGTTCACCACGCTGAGCGGCACCACCAGCAGCGCCATCAGCGCCACCGAGACCACCAGCGTCAGGCGCCAGTGCAGCTCGGCGCGCGCGTCCGGATCGTCGGACTCCCACAGCGTCTGCATCGACATCTGTTCGGATTCGGTGTTGTCCGCCGCCACGGTGCGGTGGCCAATCACCGCCTTGTAGTCGGTGAAGTCGGTAATGCGGAAGTCGCGCAGCAGCGCGGTGCCTTCAAAGCGGGTGCCCTTGTCGAGCGTCACCACCTGCGAGCCGTCTTTCTGCTGCACGATGTTGCCGTGCTCGGCCACCACCACCGACGGGCGTTGGTTGCCGTTCGGCCGCAGCTGCGCCAGGAACACGTCGTTGAAGGTGCTGCCCTTCACGTTGCCGATAAACAGCACCGCGTTGCCGTCCTGCGAGGGTTTGAACTGCCCTTCCGCCAGCCCGGCGATGCTCGGGTTGGCCTTGGCTTCGTTCACCACCACGTCCTGATAGCGCGAGGCCCAGGGGCCGGCCCAAAACACGTTCACCGCCGCGACCGCAGAGGTGAGCAGCGCCAGGATCATGGCGGCGATAATCAGGGTGCGTTTACCCAGCCCGCAGGCGTGCATGACGGTGATTTCGCTCTCGGTATACAACCGCCCAAGCGTCATCAGCAAGCCGAGAAACAGGCTCAAAGGCAGGATGAGCTGCGCCATTTTCGGCACGCCCAACGCGAGCAGGGAGAGTACTAAGTTTGTCGGGATATTGCCGTCCACCGCGTCGCCCAACACCCTGACCAGGTTCTGACAAAAGAAGATCAGAAGCAGGATGAACAGAATGGCGATTTGGCTCTTGAGCGTTTCCCGTACCAGATATCTTATGATGATCACGCTTATTACGCCTGTGAAAACTTGTCTTTTTGCAGGAAAATCGATAATTTCATCGTTAATCCGCCATTTATTCTCATCATATGGCAACCTTCACAGCTAAAATAGTATTACAACATCAAGCCGTTTGGGTGTCCTATAGGAACTTGCTTATAGTCGCCAAAACAGAGCAATTTATGCCGTTCAGGTTAACATAATCCGTTAACTCAAATGGCAGGAGATCGTTACGGAGTCGGTTATTCTAGCCGTAGCGTCCGCCTTTGTCTTTAAGATTCAGGAGAGTGCATGGAGTTCAGTGTAAAAAGCGGTAGCCCGGAAAAACAGCGCAGTGCCTGTATTGTAGTCGGCGTTTTCGAACCGCGCCGCCTGTCCCCTATCGCAGAACAACTCGACAAAATCAGTGATGGTTATATCAGCGCATTGCTGCGCCGTGGCGAACTGGAAGGCAAGGTCGGGCAGACGCTGCTACTGCACCATGTGCCCAACATTCTCTCCGAGCGCATCCTGCTGATCGGCTGCGGCAAAGAGCGCGAGCTCGATGAGCGCCAATACAAGCAGGTGATCCAGAAAACCATCAATACCCTCAACGACACCGGCTCGATGGAAGCGGTCTGCTTCCTGACCGAACTGCACGTGAAAGGCCGCAATACCTACTGGAAAGTGCGTCAGGCGGTAGAAACCGCCAAAGAGACGCTCTACACCTTCGATCAGCTGAAAAGCAACAAGGTGGAGCCGCGTCGTCCGCTGCGCAAAATGGTGTTCAACGTACCGACCCGCCGTGAGCTCACCAGCGGCGAGCGCGCTATCCAGCACGGCCTGGCGGTGGCTTCCGGCATCAAGGCGGCCAAAGATCTCGGCAACATGCCGCCGAACATCTGTAACGCCGGCTACCTGGCCTCGCAGGCCCGCCAGCTGGCGGACGCCTTCAGCACCCACATCACCACCCGCGTCATCGGCGAACAGCAGATGAAAGAGCTGGGCATGAACGCCTATCTGGCGGTCGGCGCCGGTTCGCAGAACGAATCATTGATGTCGGTGATGGAATATAAGGGCAACCCAAATCCGGACGCTAAGCCGATCGTGCTGGTAGGCAAAGGGCTGACCTTCGACTCCGGCGGCATCTCGATCAAACCGGCCGACGGCATGGACGAGATGAAATACGACATGTGCGGCGCGGCGACCGTGTACGGCGTGATGCGCGTGGTGGCGGAGCTGAACCTGCCGCTGAACGTGATCGGCGTGCTGGCCGGCTGTGAAAACATGCCGGGCGGCCGTGCTTACCGTCCGGGCGACGTGCTGACCACCATGTCCGGCCAGACCGTCGAGGTGCTCAACACCGACGCCGAAGGCCGCCTGGTGCTGTGCGACACCCTGACCTACGTCGAACGCTTCGAGCCGGAGCTGGTGATCGACATCGCCACCCTGACCGGCGCCTGCGTGATCGCCTTGGGCCACCACATCACCGGCCTGATGTCGAACCACAACCCGCTGGCGCACGAGCTGCTGGGCGCTTCCGAGCAGGCCGGCGACCGCGCCTGGCGCCTGCCGATGGCCGACGAGTACTACGAGCAGCTGGACTCCAACTTCGCCGACATGGCGAACATCGGTGGCCGCCCTGGCGGCGCCATCACCGCCGCCTGCTTCCTGTCGCGCTTCACCCGCAAGTACACCTGGGCGCACCTGGATATCGCCGGCACCGCCTGGCGCTCCGGTAAAGCCAAGGGCGCGACCGGCCGCCCGGTGGCGCTGCTGTCGCAGTTCCTATTGAACCGCGCGGGCCTGAACGGCGACGATTAAATCTGAGCGGTAATTCAGGTATAATCCCAAGGGGCACAGCATGCTGTGCCCCTACATTTTTTTATCGGCAGCGGTGGATCCTTAATGAAACAGGCGACGTTTTATTTGCTCGACAACGCGGAACCGTCAGGCGCGCTCAGCGCCCATGAGGCCGTGGCCTGCGCCGTTGCCGCCGAACGCTGGCGTGCCGGCAAGCGGGTGCTGATCGCCTGCGAGAGCCAGGAGCAGGCCCAGCGGCTGGACGAAGCGCTGTGGCAGCGCGAGCCGCATGAATTCGTGCCGCACAACCTGGCCGGCGAAGGGCCGCACTACGGCGCGCCGGTAGAACTGTGCTGGCCCGGCAAGCGCGGCAATGCCCCGCGCGATCTGCTGATCGCCCTGCTGCCGCAGTTTGCCGATTTTGCTACCGCTTTCCATGAAGTGGTAGACTTCGTTCCTTACGAAGACACTCTGAAACAGTTGGCGCGCGACCGTTACAAGGCCTATCGCAGCGTCGGCTTCCATTTGACCACGGCTACGCCGCCAACTCACTGAATACGATAAAGAATGGAAAAGACAAACAGTCAGCTCGACACCGCATACGACCCAAAACAGATCGAACAGAAGCTGTACGATCATTGGGAGAATCAGGGTTACTTCAAGCCGAACGGCGACACCAGCCAGGAAAGCTTCTGCATCATGATCCCGCCGCCGAACGTCACCGGCAGCCTGCACATGGGCCACGCGTTCCAGCAGACCATCATGGACACCATGATTCGCTATCAGCGCATGCAGGGTAAAAACACCCTGTGGCAGGCGGGCACCGACCACGCCGGCATCGCCACCCAGATGGTGGTGGAGCGCAAAATCGCCGCGGAAGAAGGCAAAACCCGCCACGACTACGGCCGTGACGCGTTCATCGACAAAATCTGGCAGTGGAAGGCGGAATCCGGCGGCACCATCACCCGCCAGATGCGCCGTCTGGGCAACTCCGTGGACTGGGAGCGCGAGCGCTTCACCATGGACGAAGGCCTGTCGAACGCGGTGCGCGAAGTGTTTGTCCGTCTGCACAAAGAAGACCTGATCTACCGCGGCAAGCGCCTGGTGAACTGGGATCCGAAGCTGCGCACCGCCATCTCCGATCTGGAAGTGGAAAACCGCGAATCCAAAGGCTCCATGTGGCACCTGCGCTACCCGCTGGCCGACGGCGCGAAAACCGCCGAGGGCAAAGACTATCTGGTGGTCGCCACCACCCGTCCGGAAACCGTGCTGGGCGATACCGGCGTGGCGGTCAACCCGGAAGATCCGCGCTATAAAGATCTGATCGGCAAAGAGATCATTATGCCGCTGGTCGGCCGCCGCATCCGCATCGTCGGCGACGAACACGCCGATATGGAAAAAGGCACCGGCTGCGTGAAGATCACCCCGGCGCACGATTTCAACGACTACGAAGTCGGCAAACGCCACGGCCTGCCGATGATCAACATTCTGACCTTCGACGGCGACATCCGCCAGGAAGCGGAAGTGTTCAACACCCTGGGCGAAGTCTGCACCGACTACTGCAACGAGATCCCGGCCGAGTTCCGTGGCCTGGAGCGCTTCGCGGCGCGTAAAGCGGTGGTTGCCGCCTTCGATAATCTGGGCCTGCTGGACGAGATCAAACCGCACGACCTGACGGTGCCTTACGGCGACCGCGGCGGCGTGGTGATCGAGCCGATGCTGACCGACCAATGGTACGTGCGCACCGCGCCGCTGGCCAAAGTGGCGGTGGAAGCGGTCGAACAGGGCCAAATCGAGTTCGTGCCGAAGCAGTACGAAAACATGTACTTCAGCTGGATGCGTGACATTCAGGACTGGTGCATCTCGCGTCAGCTGTGGTGGGGCCACCGCATCCCGGCCTGGTATGACGTGAACGGCAAAGTCTACGTGGGCCGCAGCGAAGAAGAAGTGCGCAGCGAGAACAACCTGGGCGCCGACGTGGTGCTGACCCAGGACGAAGACGTGCTGGACACCTGGTTCTCGTCCGGCCTGTGGACCTTCTCTACCCTGGGCTGGCCAGAGCAGACCGACGCGCTGAAAACCTTCCACCCGACCAGCGTGATGGTCAGCGGCTTCGACATCATCTTCTTCTGGATCGCGCGCATGATCATGCTGACCATGCACTTCATCAAGGATGAAAACGGCAAGCCGCAGGTGCCGTTCAAGACCGTCTACATGACCGGTCTGATCCGCGACGACGAAGGCCAGAAGATGTCCAAGTCGAAAGGCAACGTGATCGATCCGCTGGACATGGTCGACGGCATCTCGCTGGAAGATCTGCTGGAAAAACGCACCGGCAACATGATGCAGCCGCAGCTGGCGGAAAAAATCCGCAAGCGCACCGAGAAGCAGTTCCCGAACGGCATCGAACCGCACGGCACCGACGCCCTGCGCTTCACCCTGGCGGCGCTGGCCTCGACCGGCCGCGACATCAACTGGGACATGAAGCGCCTGGAAGGCTACCGCAACTTCTGTAACAAGCTGTGGAACGCCAGCCGCTTCGTGCTGATGAACACCGAAGCGCACGACTGCGGCTTCAACGGCGGCGAGAAAGTGCTGTCGCTGGCGGATCGCTGGATCCTGGCCGAATTCAACCGCACGGTGAAAGCCTACCGCGAAGCGCTGGACACCTACCGCTTCGATCTGGCGGCCAACATCCTGTACGAATTCACCTGGAACCAGTTCTGCGACTGGTATCTGGAGCTGACCAAGCCTGTCGTGAGCAACGGCAGCGAAGCGGAACAGCGCGGCACCCGCCACACGCTGATCACCGTGCTGGAAGCGCTGCTGCGCCTGGCGCACCCGATCATTCCGTTCATCACCGAAACCATCTGGCAGCGCGTGAAGCCGCTGACCGGCACGACCGCAGACACCATCATGCTGCAGCCGTTCCCGGCCTACGACGCCGCGCTGGAAGACGAGCAGGCGCTGAACGATCTGGAGTGGATCAAACAAACCATCATCGCCGTGCGCAACATCCGCGCCGAGATGAACATCGCGCCAAGCAAAGCGCTCGACGTACTGCTGCGCAACTGCAGCGCCGACGCCCAGCGCCGCGTGCAGGAGAACCAAAGCTTTATCGCCCGTCTGGCGCGCCTGGAATCCATCGCGCTGCTGCCGGCCGGTGATAAAGGCCCGGTCTCCGTCACCAAACTGGTGGACGGCGCCGAGCTGCTGATCCCGATGGCCGGTTTCATCGACAAGGACGCCGAGATCGCGCGCCTGGCGAAAGAGATGGGCAAGCTGGATGCGGAAATCGCTTCGATCGAAGGCAAGCTGGCGAACGAAGGCTTCGTGGCGCGCGCGCCGGAAGCGGTGGTCGCCAAAGAGCGCGATCGTCTGGCGGCCTGCAAAGAAGGCAAAGTGAAGCTGCAGGAACAGCAGGCGACCATCGCCGCGCTGTAATCCACCGGCTCACGCCAACGCCTGAAAAACAGCGGGGTCTTCCCCGCTGTTTTTTTATCGCCGTTGCATCCGGGCCGGGTTAGATGTTATTACAAGATATTACTGCTGCAGGGACGCCGCCGGGAAATAACCCCCGGCGCGTTTCGTGCTGCGATAAAAACGAAAATGAACGTGGTCTCTTTCAATGGCGAGTGTAAACATGACAACAGCAACCCCGGCGCGCCTGCTGGTGCGCCCCATCACGGCGGAAGACAATCCCGCCATTGCTCACGTCATTCGCGAAGTCTCTGCCGAGCACGGCCTGACGGCGGATAAAGGCTATACCGTCTCCGATCCCAATCTGGACGCCCTGTATCAGCTCTACAGCCTGCCGCGCAGCGCTTACTGGGTGATCGAGGTGGACGGTCAGGTCGCCGGCGGCGGCGGCATCGCGCCGCTGCAGGGCGGCGCAGACGATATTTGCGAATTGCAGAAGATGTATTTCCTGCCGGTGTTGCGCGGCAAGGGATTGGCGAAGCGCCTGGCGCTGCAGGCGCTGGATTTCGCCCGCCAGCACGGCTTCCGCTGTTGTTACCTCGAGACCACCGCCAGCCTGACGCAGGCCGTTGCGCTGTACGAACACCTGGGCTTCGAACACATCGACCACGCGATGGGCGCCACCGGCCACGTCGATTGCGAAGTCACCATGCTGAAAACGCTGTAATCGTCCCCCGCCTCTCTATCATGGCGTAGCTTGCTGCGCCATTTTATTAATATCGCAATCAATCAGTAAAACTCACTATAACGCCGTTTTTCAAGCAGATAAACTGACGTTAAAAACCACGATGTAAATTTAATGTGAAGTTCGTTAATAAATTAACGATCGCAAATTGACCGCTTTTCCCCCCGCGTTACTCTGCCAGTATCCCAATCGCGCACGGAGAGCTGTCATGTCGGAAAATACCTTTGATTACATCATCGTCGGCGCCGGTTCCGCCGGCTGCGTGCTGGCGGCGCAGCTGATCCGCCGCACCCAGGCGCGGGTGCTGCTGCTGGAAGCCGGCGGCGACGACAATAACCTGTTCATCAAGATGCCGGCCGGGGTGGCCAAGATCATCGCCAAAAAGAGCTGGCCCTACGAGACGGAACCGGAACCGCACGCCAACAACCGCCGCATGCAGATCGCACAGGGCAAGGTACTGGGCGGCAGCAGCTCGGTCAACGGCATGATCTACCTGCGCGGCCAGCCGCAGGACTACGACGACTGGGCCGACCGCTACGGCTGCACCGGCTGGAGCTACCGGGAGGTGCTGCCCTATTTCAAACGCGCCGAGGCCAACGAAAGCCTGTCGGACGACTACCACGGCGCCGACGGGCTGCTGCCGGTCAGCGAAAACCGCTACCGCCACCCGCTCAGCATGGCGTGTATCCGCGCCGGCCAGGAGCTGAACCTGCCCTATCGCAACGACTTCAACGGCGACAGCCAGCACGGCGTCGGTTTCTACCAAACCACCACCCACAACGGCGAACGCGCCAGCACCGCCCGCACCTACCTGAAGGCGGTGCGCGACGAACGGCGGCTGGTGGTGAAACTGAACGCCCTGGCGCACCGGCTGACCTTCGAGGGCAACGTCGCCACCGGCGTGGTCTACAGCCAGAACGGCGGCGCGGAAGTCACCGCGCGCGCCACCAAAGAGGTGATCGTCAGCGCCGGCGCGGTCGGTTCGCCGAAGCTGCTGATGCTCTCCGGCATCGGCCCGCGCGACCACCTGCAACAGCTGGGCATCGAGGTGCGGGCGGATCTGCCGGTGGGTAAAAACTTCCACGACCACCTGCACATGTCGATCAACGTCAGCACCCACGAGCCGATCAGCCTGTTCGGCGCCGATCGCGGCCTGCAGGCGCTGAGCCACGGCGCGCAGTGGCTGGCGTTTCGCAGCGGCGTGCTCTCGTCCAACGTGCTGGAAGGCGCCGCCTTCACCGACAGCCAGGGCGACGGCCGGCCGGACGTACAAATCCACTTCCTGCCGCTGCTGGACAGCTGGGACGACGTGCCCGGCGAGCCGCTGCCGAACATTCACGGCTTCACACTCAAGGTCGGCTATCTGCAGCCGAAGGCGCGCGGCGAAGTGCTGCTGCGCAGCAGCAACCCGCGCGATCCGGTCAAGCTGCACGCCAACTACCTCGGCCACCCGGACGATCTGGCCGGCAGCGTGCGCGCGGTGAAGTTCGGCCTGGGCTTCCTGCAAACCGCGGCGCTGAAGCCGCTGATCAAAGATCTGCTGATGCCGCAGCCGGAGTGGACGCGCGACGAGGCGCAGCTGGAAGAGTTCGTGCGCAACTTCTGCAAGACGGTGTATCACCCGGTGGGCAGCTGCCGTATGGGGCCGTCGCCGCAGGACGCGGTGACCGATCCGCAGCTGCGGGTGCACGGTTTTGAACGGCTGCGGGTGATCGACTGCTCGGTGATGCCGCAGCTCACCAGCGGCAACACCAATGCGCCGACCATCATGCTGGCGGAAAAGGCAGTGGACCTGTTGCTGGGCGCGCCGCAGTAAGGGCGCGCCTCAACGTCAGGCGGCGGCGGGCACGCCGCTGTGGAAGCGCAGCTCGCTGTCCGGCGACAGGATCAGCTCAGCTTCGAGACGGCCGAAATGCGCTACACGTTCGCTGATGTCGCCGCCGGCGATCTGTTCGGCCAGCGTCAGGTAGTCCTGATAATGGCGCGCTTCGGATCGCAGCAGCGAGACGTAAAAGCGGTTCAGCTCGTCGTCCAGATGCGGCGCCAGTTTGGCGAAGCGTTCGCAGGATCGCGCTTCGATGTAGGCGCCGCAGATCAGTTTGTCGATCAGCGTCGCCGGATCGTGGGTGCGGATCTCGCGGATCATGCCCTTGGCGTAGCGGCTGGCGGTGATCTTGCGATACGGGATCCCGCGCGCCTGCATGATCTCCAGCACCTGCGAGAAGTGATGCAACTCTTCCTTGATCAACAGCACCATGCGATCCGCCAGATCCTGGCCGTAGGCCGAGCCGTTTTTCGGCAGGATCTTGCGGGTGAACTGGCCCTGGCGAAACAGCGTGTCCGGTGCGCCCTGCGCTTCGTGCAGAAACGCCTCGTAGGGCCGCAGCAGCGCCAATAGCGCGTCTCCGCTCTCTTTGTCCGCCACGTAGCGGCGGATCAGCCACATGCCGGTCTGCGCGGCTTTCAGCTCGCACACCAGGTGGTCGGTCAGCAACAGCTGCAGGTTTTCCGGACGGCGCGCGGCGTCGATCCAGGCGTCGGGAGTTTCACAGTGCAGGAAGCTTAAAATCGGGGCTAACAGGGATTGGTATGTCATGGCGTCATTGCCCTATGTATTTCAAGTTGCAGCTAGGCGGCCAGCTCACTCATCCCCAGGAGCTTACTTAGGTAAGTGACTGGGGTGAGGGAGTGCAGCCAACAACGCTGCAGCTTGAAAGACGACGGGGATATCAGGGGCCGGCGAGAACCGGCCCATGTGAATAAGCGGGGTTAATCAGTGGCGTTTGCCGTCGTCGTCTTCGTCGATGTAGTCGCCGTCTTCGTCATCCTCACCGTCTTCACCGTTCGGATCTTCGAAGTAGGTGCCCCAGCCGTCGTAGTTGACGCCGCAGCGCTCCGCCAGCGCCACCAGCTGCTCGACCTGAGCGTCGATCAGCTCGGCGTTCAGGCCGACTTCGCTGATCACGTCGCAGCACATCACCATCGAGCCGTCTTCCACTTCCAGCTCTTCGGCGTCGGTCACTTCGTAGCCCAGCTTGAAGGCTTCAACGGCGGCCTGCTCCAGAACCTCAAATTTCTCGGCGGACAGATGGTGCTCGATGGTGTAGAGCGCGTCCGGATCGCTGCCGTCTTCCAGCAGTTCTTCGATGATCAGGCGGGTCTCTTCACGTTGTTCTTCCAGCAATTCGCGGTTTGCCATGCCTATATCCTCAAGTCAAATGGCCTTCATTCCTTCTATTTTCACACACCGCCGACATTGCTTCCACGATAAACGTGAAAGATTTCCTCGCCGGGGTTGAAATTGAATATTCATACATATAAAGTGAATTTTAATTCAATTAAGCAATCAGGGAATCGGACTATGAGCACCGGCAATGCGTTCTACCAACGTCACTTTCTGAGGTTAATGGATTTCACCCCCGACGAGCTGCAGGCGCTGCTGCGGCTGTCGGCCGATCTGAAGCAGGCCAAGAAGCAGGGGCAGGAACAGCGCCGGCTGCAGGGCAAAAACATTGCGCTCATCTTCGAAAAAGACTCGACCCGCACGCGATGCTCTTTCGAAGTTGCCGCATTCGATCAAGGCGCCCAGGTCACTTACCTCGGCCCGAGCGGCAGCCAGATCGGCCATAAAGAGTCGATGAAAGACACCGCCCGGGTGCTGGGCCGCCTGTACGACGGTATTCAGTATCGCGGCTACGGCCAGGCGCTGGTGGAAACCCTGGCGGAATACGCCGGCGTGCCAGTATGGAACGGCCTGACCGACGAGTTCCACCCCACCCAACTGCTGGCGGATCTGCTCACCGTGCAGGAGCACCTGCCGGGCAAGGCGCTGAGTGAAGTGAAACTGGCGTACGTCGGCGACGCGCGCAACAACATGGGCAACACGCTGCTGGAAGCCGCCGCGCTGGCGGGCATGGATCTGCGGCTGGTGGCGCCGAAGGCCTGCTGGCCGCAGCCGGAGCTGGTGGCCGAGTGCCAGGCGCTGGCACAGCAAACCGGCGCGAAACTCACCCTGACCGAAGACATCGCCGAAGGGGTGCAAGACGCCGACTTCCTCTACACCGACGTGTGGGTGTCGATGGGCGAACCAAAAGAGACCTGGCAGGAGCGTATCGCGCTGCTGCGGCCGTATCAGGTCAACATGGCGATGCTGAAGCTGACCGGCAACCCGAACGTGAAGTTCCTGCACTGCCTGCCGGCGTTCCACGACGATCAAACCACGCTCGGCAAGCAGATGGCGCAGCAGTACGATCTGCACGGCGGCATGGAAGTGACCGACGAGGTGTTCGAATCGGCGCACAGCGTGGTGTTCGATCAGGCGGAAAACCGGCTGCACACCATCAAGGCGGTGCTGGTCGCCACGCTGAGCGAAACCCTCTGACAGTCCTCCCCTCCGCCCTGGCGCCCCCGGCCAGGGCGGCTAATATATTCCTGGAATATCAAATAGCGGATTGACCTTTGCCCGCCGCGGGCAAAGGTTCTACCGTGACAGGCCGACGGCACCCGCGCCGTAAAAACCAACGATAACAAACCGTTCTCAGCGCCGCCTGGCGGCGCCTTCAGGGGATACACACCGATGAAAGCCAAACTCTTGCCGCTGTTCCTGCTCGCCGCCCTGCCCGCCGCCGCGTTAGCCGCCACGCCGCCGAATACGCTGGTGGTGGTGCAATCGCTGGATGACATCGTCAGCCTCGATCCGGCGGAAGCCAACGAACTCTCCAGCATCCAGACGGTGCCCAGCCTGTATCAACGATTGGTGCAGGCGGATCGCGACGATCCGGCCAAGGTGGCACCGGTACTGGCGGAAAGCTGGCAGAGCGATGCGGCGGCCAAAACGCTGACGGTGAAACTGCGGCCGCAGGCGGCGTTCGCCTCCGGCAACCCGCTGACCGCCGACGACGTGATCTTCTCCTACAGTCGCGCGGTCAAGATGAACAAATCGCCGGCGTTCATCCTCAACGTGCTCGGCTGGCAGCCGGACAACATCGACGCGCAGCTGAAGAAGATTGACGAACATACCGTGCAGCTGCGCTGGACGGCGGACGTCAGCCCGGCGGTGGCGCTGAATATCCTCTCGACGCCGATCGCCTCGATCGTCGACAGCAAGGCGGCGCTGGCCAACGTTAAAGACGGCGACTTCGGCAACGCCTGGCTGAAAATGCACTCCGCCGGCAGCGGCCCGTTCAAGATGCGCGTCTATCAGCCGCATCAGGCGATCGTGCTGGACGCCAACCCCACCTCGCCGGGCGACAAGCCGCAGCTGAAAAACATCATCATTAAAAACGTGCCGGATCCGGCCACCCGCCGCCTGCTGATCCAGCAGGGCGACGCCGATATCGCCCGTGAACTGGGCGCCGATCAGACCGACACGCTGAAGAACCAGCCGGGCGTCAAGGTGCTGGAGATCCCGTCCGCCGAGCAAAACTACCTGGTGTTCAACACCGGCAACGGCGCCAATCCGTTGCTGAACAACCCGGCCTTCTGGGAAGCGGCGCGCTACCTGGTGGATTATCAAGGCATCACGAAGGATCTGCTGAAGGGCCAATACTTCGTGCACCAGAGCTTCCTGCCGGTCGGGCTGCCGGGCGCGCTGGAGACCAACCCGTTCAGCTACGATCCGGCCAAGGCGAAAGCCATCCTGGCCAAGGCGGGCATCACCCACGCCGCCTTTACGCTGGACGTGGAGAACAAGCCGCCGTTCATCACCATCGCACAGGCGCTGCAGGGCAGCTTCGCCGCCGCCGGCGTGAAGGTAGAGCTGCTGCCGGCGGCGGGCAGCCAGGTTTACTCCCGCGTGCGCGCCAGGCAGCATCAGGCGGCGATCCGCCTGTGGATCCCGGATTACTTCGACGCCCACTCCAACGCCAGCGCCTTCGCCTACAACGACGGCAAAAGCAGCACGGTAGCCGGACTGAACGGCTGGCAGATCCCGCAGTTGAACCAGCAGACGCTGGCGGCGCTGGCCGAAGCCGATCCGGCCAAGCGCCGCGCGCTGTACACCGCCATGCAGCAGGAGCTGCAGCGCAGTTCGCCTTACGTGTTTATCGATCAGGCCAAAACCGAAGTGGTGCTGCGCGACAACGTCAAAGGCTACCAGCAGGGGCTGAACGCCGACATGGTCTACTACGATCGCGTCAGCAAATAGCCGGCGGGCGGCCATCGCCGGCCAATCGATTGCGGGGCGGCAAAAAACGGCGTTTTAACGCTTGCAGTGGCGAAAAGCGCGAGTATAATGCGCCACAATTTGCCAGGAGAAAGCATGAAAAACGACGTTTGTTTTGTTAGCCACAATCGACAAAACCGACTGCCTATCGGCGGCCAGCTGCCGTTGTTTCTCCTGTTGCTAAGCCGATCGTTTCAAGCCCCTCATTGAGGGGCTTTTTTTTGCCTTGAGAATATCCCAAAGTCCCGCGCCACGGGCACGCGTCGAGGAGGAGTGAAAAATGGCCAACCCGCTGTATCACAAACACATCATCTCTATTAACGATCTCAGCCGCGAGGATCTGGAGCTGGTGCTGCGCACCGCCGCCGGTCTGAAAGCCAACCCGCAGCCGGAACTGTTGAAACACAAGGTGATCGCCAGCTGCTTCTTCGAAGCCTCGACCCGTACTCGCCTGTCGTTCGAAACCTCGATGCACCGCCTCGGCGCCTCGGTGGTGGGCTTCGCCGATGGCAGCAACACCTCGCTCGGCAAGAAAGGCGAAACCCTGGCCGACACCATCTCGGTGATCAGCACCTACGTGGACGCCATCGTGATGCGCCACCCGCAGGAAGGCGCGGCGCGCATGGCCGCTGAATTCTCCGGCAATGTGCCGGTGCTCAACGCCGGCGACGGCGCCAACCAGCACCCGACCCAGACCCTGCTGGATCTGTTCACCATCCAGGAAACCCAGGGCCGCCTGAGCAACCTCAGCATCGCCATGGTCGGCGACCTGAAGTACGGCCGCACCGTGCACTCGCTCACCCAGGCGCTGGCCAAGTTCGAAGGCAACCGTTTCTACTTCATCGCCCCGGACGCGCTGGCGATGCCGGCCTACATCCTGAAAATGCTGGAAGAGAAAGGCATCGAGTACAGCCTGCACAGCAGCATTGAAGAAGTGGTGCCGGAGCTGGATATTCTCTACATGACCCGGGTACAGAAAGAGCGCCTCGATCCGTCCGAGTACGCCAACGTGAAGGCGCAGTTCGTGCTGCGCGCTGCGGATCTGGCCGGCGCGCGCGCCAACCTCAAGGTGCTGCACCCGCTGCCGCGCATCGACGAGATCGCCACCGACGTAGATAAAACGCCGTACGCTTACTACTTCCAGCAGGCGGGCAACGGCATCTTCGCCCGCCAGGCGCTGCTGGCGCTGGTGCTTAACGCAGATTTGGCTCTTTAAGGGGGAACCGCCATGACTCACGACAACAAACTGCAGGTCGAAGCGATCAAATGCGGCACGGTGATCGACCACATTCCGGCGCAGATCGGTTTCAAACTGCTGACGCTGTTCAAGCTGACCGCCACCGACCAGCGCATCACCATCGGCCTGAACCTGCCCTCCAACGAGCTGGGCCGCAAAGATCTGATCAAGATCGAGAACACCTTCCTGACCGAGCAGCAGGCCAACCAGCTGGCGATGTACGCGCCGAAGGCCACGGTAAACCGCATCGATAACTATGAAGTGGTGCGCAAGCTGACCCTCAGCCTGCCGGATCACATCGACGGCGTGCTGACCTGCCCGAACAGCAACTGCATCAGCCGCAGCGAGCCGGTAGCGTCGAGCTTCAGCGTGAAGCCGCGCGACGGCGAAGTGCACCTGAAGTGCCGCTACTGCGAGAAAGAGTTCGAGCATCAGGTGGTGTTGCAGGCCGACTGAATTCTGCCCTTTTAGCGGGAGCGGCGCTGTTAATCTGCGCGTCACTCCCTATAATGGATGCCTGAAAATAACTCTACCCACGTTGCTACCCACCGAATTTTACGCTGCGGCCGACCGCGCGGCGGCGTGAAAGACAACGGGTCTATCAGGAGAAAACATGTCACGTAATATCAGCACTGAACTCGCCCCGGCAGCCATTGGTCCTTACGTGCAGGGCGTTGATCTGGGCAGCATGATCATCACTTCCGGCCAGATCCCGGTCGATCCGAAAACCGGCGCCGTTGCCGACGACGTGGCCGCTCAGGCGCGCCAGTCGCTGGAAAACGTCAAAGCGATCGTCGAAGCCGCCGGCCTGATCGTTGCCGACATCGTGAAAACCACCGTGTTCGTGAAAGACCTGAACGACTTCGCCACCGTCAACGCCGCGTACGAAGCCTTCTTCACCGAGCACAGCGCGCCGTTCCCGGCCCGCTCCTGCGTGGAAGTGGCGCGTCTGCCAAAAGACGTGAAGATCGAAATCGAAGCCATCGCCGTACGTCGTTAATCGACGCTCACGCGAATCACGGCCAGCGCAGACTGGCCGTTTTTACATTACTTGAATGCTGGGCGCCGACGGACACAGCCCAAAGTTTCAGCAGCCGGAGAGGATGAAGCGTTAACCTGTTTAACCGCCTGTTTTAAAACGGCGATAACCTCTTCTCGCGAAGCCGTAATCGGTTTGCCGCGAGGCGTTATGCGGTCAATCTGTTCAGATGTATAGGTGTTCACTGCATCTACACCTTCCATGCCGAATTTATACACCTTCAGCTCATAAGAGGCAGGTTTTGTTACCTGACGTTTTGTTGACTTTATCACCATGCGAACCTCCTGTGACCCTACCGGCATTTCGCCATTATTGCGCAAATTTCACCCACCTTCAATTATGAGGCCGGCGGCGAAAAACCTTCCTGGAACCACAGGAAAAGCGCCTCAGCGTCTCGATAAAGTATCTGTTTGAGCCCCCCGGTGAGGTCGACAAAATGATGATGATTTATATAATAATCAGCCAACTCCGTATTAATCGGCGATATTAAGCGCAAACCTGCGCATGCCGTCTCCACCATAAAGAGCACGGCGACATAGAGCGCAAAACGTAGCGTATTGCCATCAAGGCTCGAGTCTCTAATACGAAAATTCTGCAGCATCTCAATATTTAACATCGCCAGATGCTCGCCTGCAGCCGGACAAAACCGGCAGAGACAGGCGCCTGCCGGCCGGTCATCGATGCCCTGTATCTTAAAGCTAAACATAAAGCCGTCAGGATCGCCCAACGCGGCGCCATTCAACGCCCAGGGAATACGGCGCTCTTCAGGTTGTTGGCGAGCCAACGCAACGCACCACTCAAAATCTTTAGCATTCATCATTTGCACCCGGACGCCATACCCGGCCTCAGCAAAGAGGTCATTGGTTGCAGCCAGTGCGCGTTCTCCAATCAATCGGACATTAAAAACATGCGGCATTATCAATCCTTTGAATGCGTAAACCGTATTGAATGAACAAATCGGGCTGGATTTTACAACCAGCCCGTCGTTTCTGCTCTTTCAACCACATCGCAATGTCGAGATATGGAATACGCCCCGCAGTATATTCGCCACCTCTCCTTACGGCGCCGCTTGCAGTCCCCGCAGCAGCGCCTCCAGCGGGTAAACCGCCGCAATCACCACTTCGTCGCGCGTCTGCGCCGCCGCATCCAGCCGGCGCTGCGCTTGCTCGGCCTCGGCCCGGCTCAGCGGTTTGCCCTGCTGGTGGCGATCCAGCAGCGTTAAGCCCAGCGCGGCCAAAGCATCGACGTCCTGCGCCACCGGCGCCAGATCGCGCAGCGTGCGGTTGCCCGCGATCGCCGTCTGCAGTGCAGCGCCGTTCGCCTGCCAGCGCTGCAGCCGTTCGCGCAGCGCCTGCGCCGCCGCCTTATCGCGCTTATCCTGCAACAAGGCCGCGACCTGGGCATGCATGTCGCGCACCGCGCTGCTCTCTGGCGGCAGCGCATCGGCAAAGCGATTCAGTGGTTCGAACTGGTGATAGTTGCCGGCCTGGAACTTCAGGTGCTGGCGGGTGTAATACTGCGCCGGCTCCACCGCCTCGGCCAGGATCTGCAGCGGCAGGATCTGCACGCTGTTGCTCAGCCGGGTGAATTCGCGCGCCGTTTCCGCGTGCTGCTGCAGGCCGACCGACACCACCGACCAGGCGTCGATCGCCGCCAGCCGCCGGTACATGTTGCTTTCGTCGGTGACGTCCTGCGCCGACCACAGCCGCTCCGCCACCGCGAAGGCGCGCGGCCACAGCTTGAGATCGAGCAGCGGCGCGCGCACGTTTTCCGCCCACAGCGCCGCTTCGCCGCCGAGAATGTTGGCCTGCCCTTTCTCGTCCGGCACCACCGGCATCTTGCCCGCCGGCACCGCCGCCAGCTTGTCGCCGCGGGTGGGGTAACGCACGTTGCCGACCAGCGTATAGCCGCTGAGCTTGTCCTGCTGCAGCGTGAACACCGGCCGCGTGTCGCCCATCCAGGTATCGACGCGGAACGTCACCTGCTGCGGCGTGCGCCAGACGATGTCGTGCACCGCGCGGCGCGATTTGCCGTTGAAATCGATAAAGCCGCGCCAGCCCTGCTTGCCCTCGATCAGCGTGAAGCTGCCCTCCACCGCGCTCCCCTTCAGACGCGGCATGCTGAAGCGCCAGCTTTGCGCCTGCTCGCCGGGTTGCACCGCCGTCTCGATCCCCAGCGGCTGCGGCAGAATTTCATTGCGGTAGTGATAGGCGGTGCTTTGCGGCTGATCGAGGTAGAAACCGGTGGAGAGAATGCCCTGATAGCCGTCCTGCGCGCTGGCACCCAGCGAGTCTTGCCCCTGCCAAGACTGAATGACGATCGAACGCGGCAGCGACGGGTGGTAGATCTCGTCCCAGCCGACCATCTGTCGCTGGTGCTTCTCGAGGATCTTTTCCAGCTTCTGGTTGAAGTAGGCCTGCAGCGCATGGGTATCCGCCAGCCCGTTCTTCTGCATAAACGCCTGAATCGACGGCGACGCCCGCCACTGGCTGGCGTCCACCTCATCGCCGCCGATGTGCAGATAAGGATCGGAGAAGATCGCCGCCAGCTCGCCGACGATCGTGTCGACAAACTGATACACCTCGTCGCGGGTCGGATCGAGCGTCGGCTTATGCACGCCCCACTCGCGCTCCATGCGATACGGCCCCGGCGCGCTCATCAGCTCGGGATAGGCCACCGCAATGCTGGAGGCGTGCCCCGGCATGTCGATCTCCGGCACCACGCGAATGCCGCGCGCCGTGGCATAAGCCACCACCTGCCGCATCTGCTCGCGGGTGTAGAACTGGCCGTCGCTGGCCTGCTGTTGCAGTTTGGGATAATGCTCGGAGGCAAAGCGCCAGCCCTGATCGTCGGTCAGGTGCCAGTGGAACACGTTAAGCTTGGCCGCCGCCATGCCGTCGAGCTGGCGGAGAATGTCCGGCAGCGGCAGGAAATGGCGCGCCGAATCCAACAAGACGCCGCGCCACGGGAAGCGCGGCACATCGCGGATATCCACCAGCGGCAGGAAGGTGTTTTGCCCGTCGGTCTGCAGCAGCTGCAGCAGGGTTTCCATGCCGCGCAGCGCGCCGAAGCGGGTGTTGGCGGTCAGCGTGGCGCCCTGCGGCGTGACCGCCAGCCGGTAACTTTCGTCGCTGCCCGGCAGCGGCTGCGCCGCCACCCGGTCCTTGATCACCACCTTGATCGCCGCGCCGTTCGCTTCTTCCATCGGCGCCAGCGTCCAGCCGGTCTGCAGTTCGATGCGCTGGCGCCAGCGCGGCAGCACGTCGCCCAAGTCGTCACCCTGCACGCTTAACGACAACTGGTGATCCAAAATCAGCTTGCCCGCCGGTTGCGTCACGTCCACCTGCTGCGGCCAGGGCATCAGCGGCAGATCGCCGGCCGGCTGCGCCAGCGCGCCGCAAGAAAACCATAACGATGAAGCCAGTAGCGTATAACGGAAAGGTCTGTGCATCGGAAATTCCTCAGAGGAAAAAAACAAAATATCCCCAATGAATTTCAAGCCACCGCTAGGCGATAAACAACAACGCGGTGGCTTGAAAGGCGCAGGGGAAAACAGCCAACGCTGTAGATAAAGACTCAGCACAGAACAGATGTCCAACCGTTACGGTGAAAAAGCGGACGGGATCACAGTTGCCCCCTCCCGGCCGGAGGGGGCGAGCGGGTTATTGCCAGCCGTAGCGGCGCACGAACCAGCCTTTCACGCACTGGGTCAGCACCATGTAACCGGCGAGGATCAGCACCAGCCACGGGAAGTAGGCGAGCGGCAGCGCCTGCAGCTGCAGGAAGCCGGCCAGCGGCGAGAACACCAGGCCGATGCCGGTGGCGATCACCGCCAGCGTCATGATGCACAGCGGCCAGGATGGGCGGCTCTGGATAAACGGAATTTTGCGCGTGCGGATCATGTGCACGATCAGCGTTTGCGACAGCAGCCCTTCAACGAACCAGCCGGACTGGAACAGCGTCTGCATTTCCGGCGTATTGGCCTTGAACACCCACCACATCAGGCAGAAGGTCAGCACGTCGAAGATCGAGCTGATCGGCCCAAAGAACACCATAAACCGCCCCAGATCGGCGGAGTTCCAGCGCTGCGGCTGGGTGATCTGATCGTCGTCGACGTTATCAAACGGGATGGCGATCTGCGAGATGTCGTACATCAGGTTCTGAATCAACAGGTGCAGCGGCAGCATCGGCAGGAACGGCAGGAAGGCGCTGGCGATCAGCACGCTGAACACGTTACCGAAGTTGGAGCTGGCGGTCATCTTGATGTATTTCAGCATGTTGGCGAAGGTACGGCGCCCTTCGATCACCCCCTGCTCCAGCACCATCAGGCTTTTTTCCAGCAGGATGATGTCCGCCGCTTCCTTGGCGATGTCCACCGCCGAATCGACGGAGATGCCGATATCGGCCGCACGCAGCGCCGGCGCGTCGTTGATACCGTCGCCCATAAAGCCCACCACGTGCCCCTGGCGGCGCAGCAGTTTGACGATGCGCTCTTTGTGCAGCGGCGTCAGCTTGGCGAACACCGTGGTGCGCGCCGCCGCCTGGGCCAGCTGCTCGTCGTCCATCTGCTCGATCTCGCTGCCGCGCAGCAGGTGCTCGGCCGCCAGCCCGACGTCCCGGCACACTTTGGCGGCCACCAGCTCGTTGTCGCCGGTGAGGATCTTCACCGTGACGCCGTTCTGTTTCAGCGCCGCCAGCGCCGGCGCGGTGCTCTCCTTCGGCGGATCGAGGAAGGCGACGTAGCCTTCGAGGATCAGATCCGACTCGTCCGCCACGCCGTATTCATGGGTTTGTGCCGGCAGGATCTTGTTGGCCACTGCCACCACCCGCAGCCCCTGCTGGTTGAGATCGTCGGTGATGCGGCGAATGCGCGTCAGCAGCGCCTCGCTGAGCGGGATCACCTCGTCTTCGTGGCGCACGTGGCTGCAAATCGCCAGCATCTCTTCCAGCGCGCCCTTGCACACCAGCTCGTGATACTCGTTGTCTTTCGCCACCACCACCGACATGCGGCGGCGCACAAAGTCGAACGGGATCTCATCCACCTTGCGGTAGTGCTGCAGCGCTTCCGGCTGCTGATTTTGCTCCGCGCAGCTCAGCACCGCCACGTCGAGCAGGTTTTTCAGCCCGGTCTGGTAGAAGCTGTTCAGCCAGGCGTAGCGCAGCACCCGCTCGCTGCTGGCGCCGAACACGTCGGTATGGCGCTCCAGTACGATCTTGTCTTGGGTAAGGGTGCCGGTCTTGTCGGTACACAGAATATCCATGGCACCGAAGTTCTGGATGGCGTCCAGGCGTTTGACGATCACCTTCTGGCGCGACAGTTTCACCGCCCCTTTGGCCAGCGTCGAGGTGACGATCATCGGCAGCATTTCCGGCGTCAGCCCGACCGCCACCGACAGCGCGAACAGCGCCGCTTCCCACCAGTCGCCCTTGGTGTAGCCGTTGATCAGCAGCACGATCGGCGTCATCACCAGCATAAAGCGGATCAGCAGCCAGCTGACCTTGCTGATGCCGCTCTGGAAGGCGTTCGGCTGCTCATCCTGGCTGGTGACGCGCTGCGCCAGCTGGCCGAAATAGGTGTTGCCGCCGGTGCCGATCACCATCGCCAGCGCGGTGCCGCTGACCACGTTGGTGCCCATGAAGCACAGGTTCTGGCAGTCGAGCGGATCGGCCGCCAACGCCTGCGGCGCCGCGGATTTCTCCACCGGCAGCGATTCACCGGTCAGCGCCGCCTGGCTGATGAACAGATCCTTGGCCGACAGCACGCGCAGATCCGCCGGGATCATGTCGCCGGCCGCCAGCTTGATGATATCGCCCGGCACCAGCTGCGCGATCGGCAGCTCCACGTGCTCGCTCTTGCCGGTGAGCGCGTCGCTGCGGATCACCGTGGCGGTGTTGCTCACCATGGCCTTCAGCGCGTCGGCCGCCCGGTTGGAGCGCGCCTCCTGGATGAAGTTCAGCAGCGTGGAGATCAGCACCATCAGCGCGATCACCAAGGCGCCGGTCAGATCCTCGGTGGCATAAGAAATCATGCCGAGCGCGGTCAGCAGCAGGTTGAACGGGTTGCGGTAGCAGTGCCAGAGGTGCTGCCACCAGGCCTCTTTCTGCTGATCGTCGATAACGTTCTCGCCGCAGCGCTGGCGCACCTGTTCCGCCTCATGGGCGGTGATGCCTTCCGGGTGGCTGTGGAAACGCTCAAACAGCTGCATCGTCTCTGCGGCGGCGCATTCCAGCCGCTGCTGCGCCAGGCCGGCCGGCATATCGCGCGCAGCGCCGCCGACGCTGTCCAGCAGGCTGTCGCGGCGCACCAAACGGCGCGGAAGGCCGCGGGCGAACAGGCCCAGCAGCTGACGGGGGAGTTTTTTCAGTTTCATGGTCGCACCTCGTCGCCCGGTGCCTCACGGCAGCGGGTAAACGGGGATCGTCATCGGCCGGGCGGATGGCGGGCACGCCAAAAAGCCTCTGCCAATGCAGATCCTTATTCTTTTTTTCAGCAGCAGGAGCGAACGACGAAGCGCGCGCCACCGGTTACCGTGATGTACTTCACCGGTAAAACAGCAGCGCCAGGCGGAGAGGTTTTACCGGAGAACCGAGTGAGTGTCTAAAGCAGTCGGGTCGGGGTCCATATGGGGTATAACCTCCGGTAAAGGGAAAAACAGAGCGGCAGGAGCGGCCGTTCATCGCAATGTCACAATCCCGTTTTGCATCAAGATCCGCGTCGGAAAATGAGCTATGCTGACGGGCATTCATTATTGGCCGTCAATTTACGCCTTACAACCTAAACGACAAGTAAACCATGCAAAACCGGCTGACCATCAAGGACATCGCACGCCTGAGCGGCGTAGGCAAATCCACCGTCTCACGCGTGCTGAACAATGAAGGCAGCGTGAGCCCGCAAACCCGCGAACGGGTGGAAGCGGTGATCCGTCAGCAAGGGTTTACCCCCTCCAAGTCGGCGCGCGCCATGCGCGGCCAGAGCGACAAGGTGGTGGGCATCATCGTTTCCCGTCTCGATTCGCCGTCGGAAAACCAGGCGGTGCGCACCATGCTGCCGCTGCTGTATCAGCAGGGCTTCGACCCGATCGTGATGGAGAGCCAGTTCGAAACCCGCCTGGTGCAGGAGCACCTGCACGTGCTGCGCCAGCGCAACGTCGACGGCGTGATCCTGTTCGGCTTCACCGGCCTGACCGCGGCGATGCTCAAACCGTGGCAGGAAAAAATGGTGGTGATGGTGCGTGAATACGACGGCTTCTCGTCCGTCTGCTACGACGACGCCGGCGCGGTGAACCTGCTGATGGATCGCCTGCACCGGCAAGGGCACCGGCATATCGGCTATCTGGGGGTGCAGCTCAGCGACGCCACCACCGGCCAACGCCGCTACCAGGCCTACCTCGACGCCTGTGAACGCCTCAAGCTCACGCCGCGCGCCACGCTGGGCGAGCTGAGCTACCAGAGCGGTTTCCAACACGCCGCCGAGGTGATCGACTCGCACACCAGCGCGCTGATCTGCGCCTCCGACAGCATCGCCTTGGGGGCGATTAAATATCTGCAGCAGCAGCCGGCGCACGCCATTCAGGTGTGCGCCATCGGCAACACCCCGCTGCTCAGCTTCCTGTTCCCCGATACCCTGTCGGTCGAGTTCGGCTACGGCAGCGCCGGCCTGCTGGCGGCGCAGCAGCTGCTGGCACAGCTCAGCGGCGAACAGGGGATCCGCCGCCTGGTGGTGCCCAGCAAACTTTCCTGACGACCTGCTTAGAAGTTGACCATTTTTTGTCATTTTGTGATCCTCGCCCCAAACCGGGAACGTTCCCATTTCATTCAAAAAGCCGAGTGGCTAAGCTTTGATCATTACTCAGTCAACACCTCTGCAGGTATCCCATAATGAGCAAAGTAAAACAGCAGGATATTGATCGCCTGATTGTTTTGGTCGGCGGCCGCGAGAACATCGCCACCGTCAGCCATTGCATTACCCGGCTGCGTTTCGTTCTCAATGACCCCAGCAAGGCCAGCCCCAAAGAAATCGAAGAGCTGCCGATGGTCAAAGGTTGCTTCACCAACGCCGGGCAGTTCCAGGTGGTGATCGGCACCGACGTCGGCGACTACTATCAGGCGCTGATCGCCAGCACCGGCGTCAACGAAGCCGACAAAGAACAGGCCAAGGTAGCCGCGCGCCAGAACATGACCAGGACCGAGCGCACCATCTCCCACTTCGCCGAGATCTTCTTCCCGCTGCTGCCGGCGCTGATCAGCGGCGGTCTGATCCTCGGCTTCCGCAACGTGATCGGCGACATCCCGATGTCCGACGGCCAAACGCTGGCGCAGATACACCCGGCGTGGAAAACCGTTTACGACTTCCTGTGGCTGCTGGGTGAAGCGATCTTCATGTTCCTGCCGGTGGCCATTTGCTGGTCGACGGTGAAAAAGATGGGCGGCACGCCGGTGCTCGGCATCGTGCTGGGCGTCACCCTGGTGTCGCCGCAGCTGATGAACTCCTACCTGCTCGGCCAGCAAACGCCGGAAGTGTGGAACTTCGGCTGGTTCGTGATCCAGAAAGTCGGCTATCAGGCGCAGGTGATCCCGTCGATCCTGGCGGGCATGGCGCTGGGCTGGATCGAAACCCGGCTGAAAAAGATCGTCCCCGACTATCTCTATCTGGTGGTGGTGCCGGTAGTTTCGCTGCTGCTGGCGGTGTTCCTGGCGCACGCGCTGATCGGGCCGTTCGGCCGCATGATCGGCGACGGCGTCGCCTGGGCGGTGAAAGCGGTGATGACCGGCAGCTTCGCCCCGGTGGGCGCCGCGCTGTTCGGCTTCCTGTATGCACCGCTGGTGATCACCGGCGTGCACCAGACCACGCTGGCCATCGACATGCAGATGATCCAGAGCATGGGCGGCACCCCGGTATGGCCGCTGATTGCGCTGTCCAACATCGCGCAGGCCTCGGCGGTGCTCGGCATCATCATCATCAGCCGCAAGGCCAACGAGCGTGAAATCTCGGTGCCGGCGGCGATCTCCGCCTACCTCGGCGTGACCGAACCGGCGATGTACGGCATCAACCTCAAATACCGCTTCCCGATGCTGTGCGCGATGATCGGCTCCGCGATCGCAGGCCTTATCTGCGGCCTGGACGGCGTGATGGCCAACGGCATCGGCGTCGGCGGCCTGCCGGGCATCCTGTCTATCAAGCCGCAGTTCTGGCTGATTTACTCGCTGGCAATTCTGGTGGCGATCGTCATCCCGCTGGTGCTGACCATCATGGTCTACAAACGCAAGGCCGCCCGCGGCGAGCTGCCGGTTTAATTGACGCAAAATGAATGTAGGGGCCTGCTTACGCAGGCCCGTTGTCACGATTCAAAGGTATTGATCTATGAGCAACCCAACCCCCTGGTGGCAGAACGGCGTCATCTATCAAATTTATCCGAAGAGTTTTCAAGACAGCACCGGCAACGGCTACGGCGATTTGGCCGGCGTGACCCGGCGGCTGGACTATCTGCAGGAACTGGGCGTCGACGCCATCTGGCTGACGCCGGTCTACGTCTCACCCCAGGTGGACAACGGCTATGACGTGGCGGACTACTGCGCCATCGATCCGGCTTACGGCACCATGGCGGACTTCGAGCAGCTGGTCGCCGCCGCCCACCGGCGCGGCATCCGCATCGTGATGGACATGGTGTTCAACCACACCTCGACCGAGCACCCGTGGTTCAAGGCCGCGCAGGATCGCCACAGCCCGTATCGCCAGTTCTACGTCTGGCGCGACGGCGAGGGGGATACGCCGCCGAACAACTGGCGCTCCAAGTTCGGCGGCAACGCCTGGCAGTGGCACGCCGACAGCGGCCAGTACTATCTGCACCTGTTTGCCGTCGAGCAGGCGGATCTCAATTGGGAGCACCCACCGGTGCGCGAAGAGCTGAAGAAAGTGTGTCAGTTTTGGGCGGACAAAGGCGTCGACGGCCTGCGCCTCGACGTGATCAACCTGGTGTCCAAGCAGCAGGACTTCCCGTCCGACAGCCAGGGCGACGGCCGCCGCTTCTACACCGACGGCCCGCGCATTCACGAGTTCCTGCAGGAAATGAGCCGCGACGTGTTCCAGCCACGCGGCCTGATGACGGTGGGCGAGATGTCTTCCACCACGCTTGAGCATTGCCAGCAGTACGCGGCGCAGAGCGGCGAAGAGCTGTCGATGACCTTCAACTTCCACCACCTGAAAGTGGACTACGCCAACGGCGAAAAATGGACGCGGGCGGCGCCGGATTACGTGGAGTTAAAGCAGATCTTCCGCCACTGGCAGCAAGGGATGCATAACCGCGCCTGGAACGCGCTGTTCTGGTGTAACCACGATCAGCCGCGCATCGTGTCGCGCTTCGGCGATGAAGGCGCACTGCGGGTGCCGGCCGCCAAAATGCTGGCGATGGTGCTGCACGGCATGCAGGGCACGCCTTATATCTACCAGGGTGAAGAGATCGGCATGACCAACCCCGGCTTCCGCACCATCGAGCAGTACCGCGACGTGGAAAGCCTGAACATGTACGCCGAACTGAGCGCCCAGGGCCGCGGCGACGCCGAACTGCTGGCGATCCTGGCGGACAAATCGCGCGACAACGGCCGCACGCCGATGCAGTGGAGCGCCGCGCCGCACGCCGGTTTCACCACCGGCACGCCGTGGATCGGCTGCGCCGAGAACTACCCGCAGATCAACGCCGACGCGGCGCTGGCCGATCTCGACTCGGTGTTTTACGCCTACCGCCAGCTGATCATCCTGCGCAAGCAGTATCCGCTGCTGACCCACGGCGACTATCAGGATCTGGCGCCGGATCACCCGGCGCTGTGGTGCTATCAGCGCAGCTGGAACGGCCAGCGCCTGCTGGTGGTAGCCAACCTGAGCCGCGAACCGCTGGCCTGGGCGGCGGAAGGCGTGGAAGCCTCCGCCCAGTGGCGCCCGCTGATGAGCAACTACAGCGACTCGGCGGATCAGCCGCAGGCTCTGACGCTGCGGCCGTTCGAAGCGGTGTGGTGGCTGCTCGAAGACTGATCCCGCAGGGCGCGGCGAGCGCTGCGCCCTACAATGTCCCCATCAGCGCCACCACCCCGGCGGCCGCTTGCGCCAACTGCTCATCGCTCATGTCGGTCACGCCCTGCACCAGATGCGGCGGCAGATAATCCATGCCGGTCAGGTTAGCCAGCGCGTGGAACGGCAGCAGCAGATCCTGCACCGGATAGCGGTTGTAGCCTGCCGGCGTGTAGGCCTGTGCGTTGCCGCCGGTGCTCACCACCAGCTGCAGCGGCTTGCCGTGCAGTTTGGTGCCCTCGCTGCCGTAGGCGAAACCATAGGTTAATACCGCGTCCTGCCATTCGCGCAGGATCGCCGGCGAGCTGTACCAGAAAAACGGGAACATCATCACCACCGCATCGTGGCTTTCCAGCAGTGCCTGTTCGCGCGCCACGTCGATGCGGTAATCCGGGTAAGCGCGGATCAGCTCGTGCACGGTCACGTTAGGCAGCGGGCGCACGGCCTCGATCAGCGCCTGGTTGATGCGCGACTCGTCGGGGGTGCGGTGGGCGGTTAACACTAAAATGCGTGACATAAAGGATTCCTTGAACGTAAAGAAGATGAGGCATTTTTCCATTTCTGCCGCTTCGGGTGTAGGCTGTTCAAGGTCACTTCAATTTCAACCGAAAGTATCAACCACTATGTCGCTGCCCTTTGACGTGCACCGCCTGCTGCCGGCCTTCCTCGCCGCCGCGCAGGCGCAAAATTTCTCCGCCGCCGCCCGCCAGCTGGGCGTCACGCCGGCGGCGGTCAGCAAAAATATCCGCGCGCTGGAAGAGAAGCTGGCGCTGCGGCTGTTTCAGCGCAACACCCACAACGTGCTGCTGACCGACGAAGGCAAAGCGCTGCTGGCGCAGGTGGCGCCGCTGTGGCAGGCGTTGGCGGCGACGCTGGAAAGCGCCGGCGGCGAGCGGCAGGCGCCGGCCGGGGTGGTGCGCGTCACGATGATCCCCGGCTTCGGCCGCCAGATGCTGATGCCGTTGATCCCGCAATTTCTGGCGCGCTACCCGCAGATCGATCTCGATCTGTCGCTGGACGCCCGGGTGGTGAATCTGGTGGGCGAAGGCTTCGACGTCGGCATCGGCAGCCGGGTCGATCCCGACAGCCGGCTGGTGGCGCGCCCGCTCTACCCGATGCACATGGTGCTGGCGGCGTCGCCCGACTATCTGGCGCGGCGCGGTGAACCGCAAACGCCGCACGACCTGCTGCGGCACGACTGCCTGCTGCACCGCAACCCCAGCAACGGCCGCCACGTCAAATGGCAGCTGCGCCATCAGGGCGAAACGCTGGCGCTGGATCTGAACGGCCGATTGGTGGTGAGCCGCCCGGAAATGTTGCTGGATGCGGCGCTGGCCGGGCTGGGCATCGTCAACCTGGCGCGCTGGTACCTCGAAAAGCACTTTGAGCAGGGCACGCTGCGGCCGGTGCTGGCGGAGTGCTGGCCGCGCCCGGTGCAGCTGTGGCTCTATTACGCCTCGGCGGATCTGCCGCCGCGGGTGCGCGTCTGGGTCGACTTTCTGCTGGAACATTTCCGCGATCGGCCAGTGAGCGATTGACGACTGTTCAGCTTGCGCACGCTCTTCCGTTTTCCTTGTTCTACATCAAAAGAATCTCGCCAATATCTATATATAGTGCATTAAGAATTGCGAACACCTATATATAGTAGTTATCCACAAAATCATCCACACGCCGCCACAGCCCTTGCGCGCTGCGGCTTTGCCCTGTGGATAAGCGAAATTTGACGGTTGCTCGCCACGCCAGGCGGGTATGAACGCTCCCTCGGGGAACAAGGAGTACAACGTGAAACCAGTAGTGATTAAGCGGGACGGTTGCCAGGTACCTTTTGACGAAGCGCGCATCGCGCAGGCCATTGAGCGCGCCGCGCTGGCGGTGGGCGTGGTTGACGCCGACTACTGCGCCACCGTCGCCCGCGTGGTCGCTCAGCGCATGGAGCAGCAGCCGCGCGTCGATATCCACGAGATCCAGCAGGCGGTGGAAAACCAGCTGATGGCCGGCGAGTACAAACAGCTGGCGCGCGCCTACATCGAATACCGCCACGATCGCGACGTGGCGCGCGAGCTGCGCGGCCGCCTGAACCAGGAGATTCGCGGCCTGGTCGAGCAGAGCAACCGCGCGCTGCTGAACGAGAACGCCAACAAGGACAGCAAGGTGATCCCCACCCAGCGCGACCTGCTGGCGGGCATCGTCGCCAAACACTACGCCAAGCAGCACATCCTGCCACGCGACGTGGTGCTGGCCCATGAACGCGGCGAAATTCACTACCACGATCTCGACTACTCGCCGTTCTTCCCGATGTTCAACTGCATGCTGATCGATCTGAAAGGCATGCTGACCAACGGCTTCAAGATGGGCAACGCCGAGATTGAGCCGCCGAAGTCGATCTCCACCGCCACCGCCGTGACCGCGCAGATCATCGCCCAGGTCGCCAGCCATATCTATGGCGGCACCACCATCAACCGCATCGATGAAATTCTGGCGCCGTTCGTCGACGAGAGCTTCCGCAAACACCTGCAGGTGGCGGAGGAATGGCAGATCCCGGACGCCAAAGGCTATGCCATGGCGCGTACCGAGAAAGAGTGTTACGACGCCTTCCAGTCGCTGGAGTACGAGGTCAACACCCTGCACACCGCCAACGGCCAGACGCCGTTCGTCACCTTCGGCTTCGGCCTCGGCACCAGCTGGGAGTCGCGCCTGATCCAGCGCTCAATCCTGAAAAACCGCATCGCCGGGCTGGGCAAAAACCGCAAGACCGCCGTGTTCCCCAAACTGGTGTTCGCCATCCGCGACGGCCTCAACCACCAGTACGGCGATCCGAACTACGACATCAAGCAGCTGGCGCTGGAGTGCGCCAGCAAGCGCATGTACCCGGATATCCTCAACTACGATCAGGTGGTGAAGGTCACCGGCTCGTTCAAAACGCCGATGGGCTGCCGCAGCTTCCTCGGCACCTACGAGCAGGACGGCGAACTGGTGCACGACGGCCGCAACAACATCGGCGTCATCAGCCTCAACCTGCCGCGCATCGCGCTGGAGGCGATGGGCGATGAGTCGCGCTTCTGGACGCTGCTGGATCAGCGCCTGCAGCTGGCGAAAAAGGCCCTGATGACGCGCATCGCCCGGCTGGAAGGCATCAAGGCGCGGGTGGCACCAATCTTGTACATGGAAGGCGCCTGCGGCGTGCGGCTCAAGGCCGACGACAACATCGCCGATATCTTCAAGAACGGCCGCGCCTCAATCTCGCTGGGCTATATCGGCCTGCACGAAACCATCAACGCGCTGTTCGGCGGCGAAAACCACGTGTATGACGACGAAGCGCTGCGCGCCAAAGCGGTGGCGATCGTCGCGCGGCTACGCGCCGCCGTCGACGCCTGGAAAGACGAGACCGGCTACGGCTTCAGCCTCTACAGCACGCCGAGCGAGAACCTGTGCGATCGCTTCTGCCGGCTGGACACCGCCGATTTCGGCGTAGTGCCGGGCGTCACCGACAAGGGCTATTACACCAACAGCTTCCACCTCGACGTGGAGAAGAAAGTTAACCCGTATGACAAGCTGGACTTCGAAGCGCCCTACCCGCCGTTGGCCAGCGGCGGCTTCATCTGCTACGGCGAGTACCCGAACCTGCAGCACAACCTGAAGGCGCTGGAAGACGTGTGGGACTACAGCTACAGCCGGGTGCCTTACTACGGCACCAACACGCCGATCGACGAGTGCTACGAGTGCGGCTTCACCGGTGAATTCTCCTGCACCAGCAAGGGCTTCACCTGCCCGAAATGCGGCAACCACGACTCGGCCAAGGTCTCGGTCACCCGCCGGGTGTGCGGCTACCTCGGCAGCCCCGATGCCCGGCCGTTCAACGCCGGCAAGCAGGAAGAGGTGAAACGCCGGGTGAAACACCTCGGCAACGGGCAGCTCGGCTGAAAAGCGCCGTGCAACCTATGCAGAAGCCTGTTCATCAGGCGTGATTGTCGCAGCCAGTTTGCCTTCGGCCAGCGCGCACCAACCGGAGCGTACACGCAGTACGTGAGGATTGGCAGCACTGCCCGGAGGCAAAATGGCCAGTAAAATAGCCTGATGGGCAGGCCTCACATGAATTATCACCAGTACTACCCGATTGACGTCGTCAACGGCCCCGGCACCCGCTGCACGCTGTTTGTCGCCGGCTGCGTGCACCAGTGCCCCGGTTGCTACAACAAAAGCACCTGGCGGCTCAACTCCGGCCAGCCGTTTACCCCGGCGCTGGAAGACCGCATCATCACCGATCTGAACGATTCGCGCGTGCCGCGCCAGGGGCTGTCACTCTCCGGCGGCGATCCGCTGCATCCGGCCAACGTGCCGAGCATCTTAACGCTGGTGAAACGGGTGCGCGCCGAGTGCCCCGGCAAGGATATCTGGCTGTGGACCGGCTACCGGCTGGCGGAACTGGACGCGCAGCAAATGCAGGTGGTGGACAGGATCAACGTGTTGATCGACGGCAAGTTCGTGCAGGATTTGAAAGACCCGGCGCTGATCTGGCGCGGCAGCAGCAACCAGGTGGTGCATAGGTTGCGATGAGCTGGCAGCACAGACTTGATCTGGCACAATTACGGCATGGAGCCAATCTGACGGGCGGGTTTGTGCCAGGAGCGGATGTTGCGAACATTACGACACATTCAGTCAAGATATCTAAAATCGCATGGCACGGTTATACGGGGTGTTTACATTACCTTGATGAAAGGAAGGCAATGATGCAAGAATGGTCCGAACAGTTGGAAAAGTGGTCTTCTAATCAAGAATAGGTCAAATGAAGACCAATCAGCGTCATATCTGAACAAGGATGCTAAAAGAATAAATGCTATTTGAGTATGCCCTCCATAAAAATACAAACAAGATTGTTCACGTTGATTCCGTTCCTAACGGAAAACGCTGTGAATGCATCTGTAAGAACTGTGGAGACGCTCTGGTAGCAAAGAACAACGGTAGGGTAGTCAGACACCATTTCTCGCATACAACTAAAGAAGAAAGCCGAGACTGTCAAATGACACAGTTGCACATCGGGATGCAGCAACACTTCTTATCGATATCCAAGTTTACCCTCCCCCAAAATTCGTTGTCTTTAGATGATACTGACATCTTTGTTCCTGAATTTTCCACAGACATTAGTAAATCAACCCTTGAGTACAAGATCGGAAAATACTGGGCAGATGTGTACTTAGAAACAGGCGTTGGTGATGTAGCAATCGAAGTCTGGGTTACCCATGAATGTGAAGAAGAGAAGAGACAATATTACATCGACCACCAGATTGATTCGATTGAGTACCGTTTTCCACCGAATGAAAACAGGAGCATTGACGAATGGGTCGCTCTACTAAAAGTTAACAACGTAGACTACAAATGGATCTACCACTCAGCTCTGGAGAAAAAGAAGCTCAAGCACTTGGAAAAGGTTGAACAAGAACAGCAGCGAGCCAAAGCTGAAAGAGAATCTAAAGTACACGAACTCGTTAAGCGTTCTATGAAAGATAAAACGCTGTATCTCCCCTGTATACGCCAAGACATAGAACTCGAACACAATGGTGAGACGCATAACATAAATCGAGAGGTATTTACTGCTCGCACTGTTATATGTCAAAAAGTCTCGCTGACGTTTGAGTCTGATGAATGTGTCATTCTCGATATAGTTACGGGAGGCAGAACGATCAGAGTTGCTTATTCATACTCAAGCTGTATTCCTGAATTGCTGCCTCTTACTGATAAATACGCAATATGTAACTACTTTGACGATGAGTCTAACGTCATTAATTGCTTGTGGTTGAAACATCCTTCTGTAGAGGCAAGCATTCATAAAAGAAGGAGCCAATATATACTAGAATTAATTAACATCGACAAATTGCGTCATATAAAAGAAAAGGTTGAAACTTTAGCCTCAGAATACTCAAACGGACACGACACATTCTTCAAGAAAAACTATTCGCTTTGGAAAAAATGGATGATTAAGAGACATCTTTTTACACCAGTATTAGACAAGAAAGCCCCCTCTTTTCCACGGCACCTGAAAATGAATCGAAAACATGAACAACTATGGCCTTTTCAGATGTTTCACATTCTTGTTTTAAGTACCCTTGCCGAAATCGTCGATTCATACCCGATTAAAAAACCAATATATTATCGGGATTTATTCATAGAAATAGCGCAGCATTATGGTTTATCAGAGCAATATCAAACTATATTAAAAGAATTTAAATCCTTGAAGAGGCCTTCCTCCTTTGATGAGCTTATCGATGAAGAGAGCATTATAAAAAAGTCTCTTGAACCCTATGCAGTGCTTGAACTTGTGTTATTGCGAAAAGATCATGCTATAAGAAAAGACTCTCTGGTATCCTCATTGAAAGTTTAATTAGTGAAAAATTATATGCTTGTCAAGAATTAACGCAGTATAGGCATTATGATATCCTGCTTTTGATCAACTTCACCATCTATGTCTATGTAGGTTGTTCAGATTAACCTTCCTAATAAACAAGTTTTTAATTCACGACCTGAATGTCCGCTTTTCGCTCAAAGCCGCCTGGCAGTTCTATTCGTAGAAACTACCAGCCCAGCCCTGAACGAATTCCCCTCAATCCCCCGCCAATAACGTTCCCGAATTTTCGCTTTAAATAAAGCTATTCGTTTTTCTGCCTCCGAATGGCTGAGATAAACCGCGGTGCCGTTTCTTAAGCGTTCAAGGGCGGCATCCACCCTTTCACGCAGCGCTTGCACCACAAACATCGCCTCTACGTCCATTTCAGGTTTATTCCGCTGTTCCATTTCTATCTCCTCCTTGAGACAGCATCGGGCCACTCATCAGCAACGGTAAGTTACACCAACACCAACCCCATCCCCACCACGCCGGTCAGTGCGCCGCACAGCGCCACCAGCGCCGCCGTCAGGCACAGCGCGCGGGCGGAGAAGGCCTTGTTGAGCATCAGCAGCGAAGGCAGGCTGACCGCCGGCAGGGTCATCAGCAGCGCCAGCGCCGGGCCTGCGCCCATGCCCGCCAGCATCATGGTCTGCACGATCGGGATTTCCGCCGCGGTGGGGATCACGAACAAGCAGCCGACTATCGCCAGCGCGATGATCCACAGCAGGCTATTGTCGACGGCGCCGTCGGCGTGCGGGAACAGCCAGACCCGCGCCGCGCCCAGCGCCAGCACCGCTAACACGTAGATCGGGATGGTCGACCAAAACAGCGCCCACAGCGCTTTGCCCCAGCGGGCGAGGAACGGCCGCTCGTCGCTCTGCGCCGTCAGCACCAAAGGCTGCGGCGCGGCGGGCTGCGGATCGTTGGCGGTCATGCGCTGCACCAGCCAGGCGATGCCCAGCACCATCACCACGCCCGCCACCAGGCGGATGGCGGCGAACGGCCAACCGAGCACAAACCCCATGAACACCAGCGTCGCCGGGTTCAATACCGGGTTGGCGAGCCAAAAGGCCAGCGCGGCGCCGCTGGACACCGACTGGCGGCGCATGCCGGCGGCGACCGGCGCGGCGCAGCAGGTGCACATCATGCCCGGCAGCGCGATCAGCGCCCCCAGCACGGTGCCGGAAAAACGCCGGTGGCCGAGCGTGCGCGCCAGCCAGTCGCGCGGGATCAGCACCTGCACCAGCGAACCTAGCAGCACGCCGAGCAGCGCCGCCTTCCACACCGCGGTGAAGTAGACCAGCGCGTACTGCCAGGCCGCCAGCCAGGGGCTCGCGGCGCCGTCGGCCAGGATCGATTTGCCGATCGAGTGGCTGTCCGCCGCTACGAACGCTTTGCCGTAGTAAGGCTGCCATTTGACGTAGTAGAGGCCGACGGCCACCACCAGCAGAAACAGGATCGGTTTCCACAGCGGCCAGGCGCGTGGGGCGGGTTCAGGGGCGTTCAGAGGTTGCGGCATGGTAGCGGCCAGAGTCAGTCAACAGTGGCGCCAGCATAGCGCGCCGCCGCCGCCCGTGCACGCCCGGGCTGTCCTAAATAGTTCATCTGTTCGCCACCGAGGCGTAACGCGATTGTCATCTGCGCCCGGCACCATGATGCCAACTTGAAAACCACAGGGTAGACGCCCGATGAAACGCACCGCTTCCGCCTTCATCGCACAGCCATCGGTATGACGAGGTTTTTATTATGATGGAGTTATCTAGACATCCGACCACTTACCCCACCCGCTATCAGCAGATCGCCGCGCAGCTGGAACAGGAGCTGCGCACGCAGTACCGCTGCGGCGACTACCTGCCTTCGGAACAGCAGCTGGCCGAGCGTTACCAGGTCAATCGCCACACCCTGCGCCGCGCGGTGGATCAGCTGGTGGAGCGCGGCTGGCTGCAGCGCCGCCACGGCGTCGGCATTCTGGTGCTGATGCGGCCTTACGACTACCCGCTGCACGCCAATACCCGCTTCAGCCAGAACCTGTTCGAGCAGGGCAGCCACCCCACCAGTGAGCGCTTACTCGCTGTCTTGCGCCCGTGCAATGGGCATGTCGCCAGCGCACTCTCGCGTGAAGAAGGCGAAATGGTGATCCACCTGCGCACCCTGCGCCGGGTCAACGGCGTGCCGATGAGCGTGATCGACCACTATCTGCCCGATCTGGACTGGTGGCCGGCGCTGCAGCAGTTCCACAGCGGTTCGCTGCACCAGTTTATCGAACAGCATCTCCAGCAGCCGCTGACCCGCCGCCAGACGCGCATCAGCGCGCGCCGCGCGCAGGCCAAAGAGAGCCGGCTGCTGGAGATCGCCACCCACGCGCCGCTGCTGTGCGTGCGCACCCTTAACGTCCGCAGCGGCGGCGAAGACGTGGCGGAATACTCCGTCAGCCTGGCCCGCGCCGACATGATTGAACTGACGATGGAGCACTGAATGCACGCCTTAGAGTCGAGACAACGCTGGATGTCGGTGCTGGCGCACAGCCGGCCCGAGCAGCTGCGCAGCCACTGGCAGGCGCTGAACCTCAGCCCGGGTTACCGCAGCATCCGCGCGCCGGAGATCGGCCTGGCCCAGCTGCAGGGGCGCATGGGCGCCACCGGCCGCCGCTTCGTGCTGGGGGACATGACGGTCACCCGCGCGGTGGTGCAGCTGGACAACGGCGGCTACGGCTACAGCTATATCGCCGGGCGCGACAAGGCGCACGCCGAGCTGTGCGCGCTGGCCGATGCGCTGCTGCAACAGCCGGAACACGGCGAACGCCTGCAACAACAGCTGATCGCGCCGCTGGCCGCGCTGCAGCACGAACAGCGCCAGCTGCGCGCCCGGGCGATCGCCGCCAGCCGGGTGGACTTCTTTACGCTGGTGCGAGGGGATTAAGCCATGAGTTTATTGACCGGTTTTGAACAACCGATAGACCAATCGCAGCACGCTTTCCGTTTGATTCTTAAAGCCTTGAGCGAACCGGGCCACCGGGTGACGCTGTCGAACGGCCCGGCCTGGGCGCCGCTGAACGCCGCCAGCACCGCCGCGCTGCTGACGCTGGCCGATCAGGAAACGCCGCTGCAGCTGTGCGCTGCGCTCAAAAGTGAGCAAGTGCTAACAAACATTCGTTTTCACAGCGGCGCGCCGCTGGCCGCCACGGCGCAGGAGGTCTGTTTTGCCCTGTTCGATGAGCAGCTGCAGGCCGCCGATCTGCAGGCGTTGCCGCACGGCACGGAAATCTCGCCGGAGTTTGGCGCCACGGTCATCGTGCAGCTCGCCGAGCTGGAGAGCGGCGCCCCGCTGCGCCTGACCGGCCCCGGCATCGAGAGCCAACGCCTGATTGCGCCGCGCCTGCCGCCGGCGCTGCTGGATTACCTGGTCAACCGCCCGCAGCGCTTCCCGCTGGGGCTGGATATCTTGCTGACCTGCGGCGATCGCCTGTTGGCGATCCCGCGGACCACCCGCGTGGAGGTGTGCTGATGTACGTAGCGGTAAAAGGGGGCGAAAAAGCCATTGAGGCCGCCCATCAGCTGCAGGAACAGCTGCGGCGCGGCGACGACGCGCTGCCGGCGATCGGCGCGGAACAAATCGAACAGCAGCTGGGGCTGGCGGTGGATCGGGTGATGACCGAAGGCGGCATCTACGATCGTGAGCTGGCGGCGCTGGCCATCAAACAGGCCAGCGGCGATCTGGTGGAGGCGATCTTCCTGCTGCGCGCCTACCGCACCACCCTGCCGCGCCTGGCGGTCAGCGAGCCGCTGGCCAGCGAAAACATGCGGCTGGAGCGGCGCATCTCGGCGGTTTACAAGGACTTGCCCGGCGGGCAGGTGCTGGGGCCGACCTACGACTACACCCACCGGCTGCTGGACTTCGCGCTGCTGGCGGAAGGCGAGGCGCCGCGTGCGCCGCAGGCCGACGAACCGCTGCCGGACAACTGCAGCCACGTGTTCGATCTGCTGTGTCGCCAGCAGCTGGCGCGGGAGGAACAGGACGACGGCAGTACGCCGGACGACATCACCCGCAACCCGCCGGTTTACCCCTGCTCGCGCTCGGCGCGCCTGCAGCAGCTGGTGCGCGGCGACGAAGGTTTTCTGCTGGCGCTCGGCTACGCCACCCAGCGCGGCTACGGCCGCAACCACCCGTTCGCCGGCGAGATCCGCACCGGCCACGTTTCGGTGGAGATCGTGCCTGAAGAGCTCGGTTTCGCCATCGACATCGGCGAAATCCTGCTGACCGAGTGCGAAATGGTCAACGGCTTTGTCGATCCCAAGGACCATCCGCCGCACTTCACCCGCGGTTACGGGCTGGTGTTCGGCCGCGCCGAACGCAAGGCGATGGCGATGGCGCTGGTGGACCGCGCATTGCAGAGCCCCGACTACGGCGAAGGCGTCGCCGGCCCGGCGCAGGACGAAGAGTTCGTGCTGGCCCACGCCGACAACGTCGAGGCCGCCGGCTTCGTCTCCCATCTCAAGCTGCCGCACTACGTCGACTTCCAGGCCGAACTGGAGCTGCTCAAGCGGCTGCGACAGGAATACAGCGAGCGTCAGGAGGCCCGCGATGAGTGAAGTATTGACCGGCTATAACCTCGGTTATCTGGACGAGCAGACCAAGCGCATGATCCGCCGCGCCATCCTGAAGGCGGTGGCGATCCCCGGCTATCAGGTGCCATTCGGCGGCCGCGAGATGCCGATGCCCTACGGCTGGGGCACCGGCGGCATTCAGCTCACCGCCAGCGTCATCGGCCGCGCCGACGTGCTGAAGGTGATCGACCAGGGCGCCGACGACACCACCAACGCGGTGTCGATCCGCCGCTTCTTCCAGCGCGTCGCCGGGGTAGAAACCACCGAACGCACGCCGGAGGCCACGCTGATCCAAACCCGTCACCGCATTCCGGAAACCGCGCTGAGCGAAGACCAGATCCTGATCTATCAGGTGCCGATCCCGGAGCCACTGCGCTTTATCGAACCGCGCGAAACCGAGACCCGCAAGATGCACGCGCTGGAGGAGTACGGCGTGATGCAGGTGAAGCTGTATGAAGACATCGCGCGCTACGGCCATATCGCCACCACCTACGCCTATCCGGTGAAGGTCAACGATCGCTACGTGATGGATCCGTCGCCGATCCCGAAATTCGACAACCCGAAAATGCACATGATGCCGGCGCTGCAGCTGTTCGGCGCCGGGCGCGAGAAACGCATCTACGCCCTGCCACCGTTCACCAAGGTGGAGAGCCTGGACTTCGACGACCATCCGTTCAGCGTGCAGCAGTGGGACGAACCCTGCGCGCTGTGCGGCTCGCGCCACAGCTACCTGGACGAGGTGGTGCTCGACGATCGGGGCAACCGCATGTTCGTCTGTTCGGACACCGACTACTGCCGGCAGCAGCTGGCGCAATCTTCGCAAGAGGCGCAGCACTGATGACTTCCACCCCTTTGAGCACCACTCCGCTGCTGTCGGTGAACCGGCTCACCCACCTGTACGCCCCCGGCAAGGGCTTCAGCGACGTGTCGTTCGACATCTACCCCGGCGAAGTGCTGGGCATCGTCGGCGAGTCAGGCTCCGGCAAAACCACACTGCTGAAGTCGATCTCGGCGCGGCTGGCGCCGCAGCGCGGGCAGATCCTTTACCGCCCGCAGGCGGGCCAGGAACAGGATCTGTACGCCATGGCGGAGAGCGATCGCCGCCGCCTGCTGCGCACCGACTGGGGCGTGGTGCACCAGCACCCGCTCGACGGGCTGCGGCCGCAGGTCTCCGCCGGCGGCAACATCGGTGAGCGGCTGATGGCCATCGGCCAGCGCCACTATGGCGACATTCGCCGCCAGGCCGGCCAGTGGCTGGAAGACGTCGAAATCCCGCTGTCGCGCCTCGACGATCTGCCGACCACCTTCTCCGGCGGCATGCAGCAGCGGCTGCAAATCGCCCGCAATCTGGTGACCCACCCCAAGCTGGTGTTTATGGATGAGCCGACCGGCGGGCTAGACGTGTCGGTGCAGGCGCGCCTGCTCGATCTGCTGCGCAACCTGGTGGTGGAAATGCAGCTGGCGGCGGTGATCGTCACCCACGATCTCGGCGTGGCGCGGCTGCTGGCCCACCGCCTGCTGGTGATGAAACAGGGTGAAGTGGTGGAGAGCGGCCTGACCGACCGGGTGCTGGACGATCCGCACCATCCCTACACCCAGCTGCTGGTTTCTTCGGTGCTGTCGTAACCCAAGGCGATAACAGATGACTATGCAAATCCGAGTTGAACATCTCAGTAAAACCTTTGTGCTGCACCAGCAGTACGGCACCCGCCTGCCGGTGCTGCACGACGCCAACCTGACGGTCCACGGCGGCGAATGCGTGGTGCTGCACGGCCACTCCGGCAGCGGCAAATCCACCCTGCTGCGCTCGCTGTACGCCAACTACCTGCCGGACAGCGGCCATATCTGGATCAACCACCAGGGCGACTGGCTGGACATGGTCAGCGCCGACGCGCGCCAAATTCTGGCGGTGCGCCGCCATACGCTGGGCTGGGTCAGCCAGTTCCTGCGGGTGATCCCGCGCATCAGCGCGCTGGAGGTGGTGATGCAGCCGCTGCTGGAACAGGGCGTCGAGCGCGCCGAGTGCCGCGAACGCGCCGAAGCGCTGCTCGCTGCGCTCAACGTGCCGCAGCGCCTGTGGCCGCTGGCGCCGTCCACCTTCTCCGGCGGCGAGCAGCAGCGGGTGAACATCGCGCGCGGCTTTATCGTCGATTACCCCATTCTGTTGCTGGACGAACCGACCGCCTCGCTCGACAGCCGCAACAGCGCGGCGGTGGTGCAACTTATCGAACGCGCCAAGGCGCGCGGCGCGGCGATCGTCGGCATTTTCCACGATGAAGGCGTCCGCCAACAGGTCGCCGACCGGCTTTATGACATGCAGGCGCCGCAGGCGCTGGAGGCCCTCTGATGATCGTCAATAACGTTAAGCTGGTGCTGGATGACCAGGTGGTGCAAGGCTCGCTGGAGATGCAGGACGGCGTGATCCGCAGCTTCGCCGACGGCCCGAGCCGGCTGCCGCAGGCGCTGGACGGCGACGGCGGCTGGCTGCTGCCGGGGCTGATCGAGCTGCATACCGACAACCTGGACAAGTTCTTTACCCCGCGCCCGAACGTTGACTGGCCGGCCCATTCGGCGATGAGCAGCCACGACGCGCTGATGGTGGCCAACGGCATCACCACGGTATTGGACGCGGTGGCGATCGGCGACGTGCGCGATGGCGGCCACCGGCTGGAAAACCTGCAGAAGATGATCGACGCGGTGATCCACAGTCAGCGCGCCGGGGTGAACCGCGCCGAGCACCGGCTGCACCTGCGCTGCGAGCTGCCGCACGAGAGCACCCTGCCGCTGTTCGAACAGCTGATGGACAAGCCGGGCGTGTCGCTGGTGTCGCTGATGGACCATTCGCCGGGCCAGCGCCAGTTCGCCTCGCGCGAAAAATACCGCGAATACTATCAGGGCAAATATCACCTCAACGACCAGCAGATGAGCGAGTACGAGGAGCAGCAGGTCGCCCTGTCCGCCCGCTGGGCCGCGCCGAACCGCGAGGCGATCGCCGCCCACTGCCGCGCGCGCCGCATCTCGCTGGCCAGCCATGACGACGCCACCGCCGCGCACGTGGCCGAATCCTGCGCGCTGGGCAGCGCCATCGCCGAGTTCCCCACCACCGAGGCAGCCGCCCGCGCCTCGCACCAGCAGGGCCTGCAGGTGCTGATGGGCGCGCCGAACATCGTGCGCGGCGGTTCCCACTCCGGCAACGTGGCGGCGCACCACCTGGCGGCGCTGGGGGTGCTGGATATTCTCTCTTCCGATTATTACCCGGCCAGCCTGCTGGACGCGGCGTTTCGCCTCGCGGCGGACGAGCGCAACGCCTACGATCTGCCCCAGGCGGTACGCATGATCACCCGCAACCCGGCGCGGGCGCTGGATCTGCAGGATCGCGGCACCCTCGCCGAAGGACTGCGGGCGGATCTGGTGCTGGCGCGGCCGCACGGCGAGCACGTTTATGTGCAGAACGTGTGGCGCCAGGGCAGGCAGGTGTTCTGATGGCGCGGCTCATCTACCTGATGGGGCCTTCCGGCGCAGGCAAGGACAGCCTGCTGGCCGCGCTGCGGGCCGACGCCGACAGCGCGCCGCTGGTGGCGCACCGTTACATCACCCGGCCGGCGGACGCCGGCTGCGAGAATCACATCGCGCTGAGCGAACCGGAATTTCTGCGCCGCCGCGCCAAGGGGCTGTTCGCGCTCGACTGGCAGGCGCATCAGCAGCACTACGCGTTCGGGATCGAGGTGGATCTTTGGCTGCTGCAGGGGATCGACGTGGCGGTCAACGGTTCGCGCGCCCACCTGCCGCAGGCGCAGCAGCGCTATGGTGCGCAGCTGCTGCCGGTGTGCCTGCAGGTCAGCGCGGGGATCCTGCGCCGGCGCCTGCAGGATCGCGGGCGAGAAAGCGCCGAACAGATCGAGCAGCGGCTGGCGCGGGCGGCGGAATATCAGCAGAGTCTGCCCGCCGGCTGCCGGGTGCTGCACAACGATGGCCCACTCGACGACACTTTGGCAGCGCTGCTGGCGCTGCTGCCCACCCCTACCCGACAAGCTCAGGACGCGACGCCATGAACGACTTTGCCCAGCCGAAAATCGGCGACAACGTGACCCTTAACCGCACCCGGCTCGGCCAGTATGTGCACCTGGCCGACGATGCGATCCTGGAAGAGGTGGAGATGGGGGACTACTCCTACACCGCCGGGCACAACCAGATCTTTTACGCCACCATCGGCAAGTTCGTCTCCATCGCCTCCTATGCGCGCATCAATCCCGGCAACCACCCAACCTACCAGCGCATCGCGCAGCACCACTTTACCTACCGCGCCTCCGAATACGGGCTGGGGGAAGACGACGCGGCGTTCTTCGACTGGCGGCGCGAGCACCACGTCACCGTCGGCCACGACGTGTGGATCGGCCATAACGCCATCCTGATGCCGGGCGTCAGCGTCGGTAACGGCGCGGTGATCGGCAGCGCGGCGGTGGTCACCAAGGACGTGGAGCCTTACAGCATCGTCGCCGGCGTGGCGGCCAAGAAGATCGGCATGCGCTTTGACGACGCGCTGATAGAACGCATCGAACGCAGCCAGTGGTGGCACTGGGATCATGCCACACTGCAGGCGCGGCTGGCGGATTTTCGCGACATCAACCGCTTTGCCCAGAAGTACCTTTAACGGAGGGGAGCGATGCAACTGACCTTTCTCGGCACCGGCGGCGCGCAGCAGGTGCCGGTGTTCGGCTGCGACTGCCTGATCTGCCAACGGGCGCGGCGCGAGCCGGCATTTCGGCGGCGAGCGTGCAGCGCCATGCTTAACTATCAGGGGGAAACGACCTTATTGGATGCGGGATTGCCGGCTTTGGAGCGGCGATTTTCGGCGGGGCAAATTCAACGTTTTTTACTGACACATTACCACATGGATCACGTCCAGGGGTTATTTCCTTTGCGTTGGGGGTGCGGAAATTCCATTCCGGTGTATGGCCCGCCGGATGAACAGGGCTGCGACGACCTGTTCAAACACCCCGGCATTCTGGCGTTTCAGCCGCCGCTGGCGCCCTTTGCCACCGTCGAGCTGGGCGGCATGCGCATCACCCCGCTGCCGCTGCAACACTCCAAGCTGACCCACGGCTATCTGATCCAGGCGGCAGGCGCTTCGCTGGCCTACCTGACTGACACCGTCGGCCTGCCGCCGGCCACCGTCGACTATCTGCAAAACGTGGCGCTGGATCTGCTGGTGCTCGATTGCAGCCTGCCGCCTCAGCCGCAGGCGCCGCGCAACCACAATGACCTGACCCGCGCGCAGGAGACGCAGCGGTTGCTGCAGCCCAAACGCACGCTGCTGACGCACATCAGCCATCATCTCGATCTGTGGCTGCTGGACAACGAACTGCCCGCCGGGCTGGAGCTGGCGTTCGATCACCTCAGCGTCAGCCTCGGTAGCAGTGCAGCCGATCCGACTCCAGCACCCTGACCCCTTCGCCCGGCGTGAACGCCTGCTGCAGCAGCGTTTGCGCCACGTCTTTGGCGGAGACGGCGCGCCATTTGCCGGGCAGCAGCCTGAACAGCGGCAGCGTGAGGCGCTCCATCAGGCGCGGCGCAGGGCGATCCCCCACCAGCATAGAAGGCCGCACCAGCGTCAGGCGCGGCCAGTGCTGTTCGCGCAGCGCCTGCTCCATCTCGCCTTTGGTGCGGTTATACAGGAAGGTGGAATCCGCGTTGGCGCCCAGCGCGCTCACCACCAGACAGTGCTGCGCCCCCAAGCGACGGCCGGTCAGCGCGCTCTCCACCACCAGTTGATAATCGACGTAGCGGAAGGCATCGGCGCTGCCCGCCGCCCGGCGGGTGGTGCCCAGACAGCAGAACACCAGATCGACCGGCTGCTGCAGGCTACTCAGCAGCTCGAACAGCGCATCGCCGACCGGGTTGGTCAGCTTGCCGTGCGGCGGCAGCGGCGTGCGCGTCGGCGCCACGATGGCCGTTATATGCGGATCGCTTTGCAACCGCTGCAACAACTCGCGCCCCACCAACCCGGTTGCGCCGACTAACAGTGCTCGCGCCATGCAATCTCCCGTTGTAATCAATACGTCAACTTAAAGTATAGACCGCGCCCAATGCAGCTTCTTGCCGAAGCCGAGGGTGTTGTCGGTCATCTTCACCTCGTGCAGATCCAGCCGCCAAACCGAGGCCTTCATCGCCCTGGCGATCGGGAAGCGCTTGCAGTAACGCGCGCGCGCCGCCTCGGCTTCTTCGCCGCTCAGCAGCACCGCCTCGGCGCGATACTGCACGCCGCGGATCAGCGCGATGCTTTTCGGCTTCGGCGCGATGGTGCCAACCACCCGGCCGTTGTTCAGCATCAGCCCGCCGTGGCGGGTGTGCGGTTCGGTCATCAGCCACAGCGCCATCGTCGCGGCGTCGAACACGTAAAAACAGTTGGCGCACCACATGTCGAGACCGTCGCCGGCGCACAGCGTCAAGACGTGTTGTTTGCCGATGAAATCCGCAATCTGCTGCCGTTGTTCTGGGGTATTCAAGGTTGCTCGCCTCCCTGTTCACTCACTTCATCTTACCCTGCGTTGTTGAGGCGAGTCACAAATAACGATAATCATCAAAAACCAAAAGTGAATATAAAAACACAATAAATGCATTTTTATTAATTTAAGCCCGAAGCGGATTTATAACATAAAAAATACAAGACGGATTTATTTGATCGTTATGCAACCGGTTAATCGCGCGATTGTATTTTTCCTATCCTGACGGCATGCAAAATTAACGCACCGCCCCGGTACCGATTAGCAATTCGTTTACATGCCCGTTCGCTCGCCTGAACGCTGTTTATGCAATCTACTGCATAACAGGTGAATAGTTATTTATAAACACCGGCATTTATGTGACTTTCATCACGATTTTTAGCCCACCTTGCGTTAAAATAGCGCCATCTTTTCACTCAGCAAGGTGGATTAGAAAATGGAAAACAATAACCGAAAAATGGCGCATATCAGGCGCACAACCCATATTATGATGATGGCTCATCGCAGCTGCTTTAGCTTCGCATTCTTCAACTACAGATAACCCTCCCCCTCGCTCTTACGCCGTTGATAAGAGTGTCATTGCGTTTTTATTTATTCTCCGCACGCCGGTGATAATATCGCTTTCTCGCTAACCGGGAAGGACACGCAATTCATTCTTAATTTCGGCCAAGCGCATCCAAGCTAAATAAAACAGCGAACACAGTTAATGCCACTCGGCATCACTGGGTTCTCGCACACCTTTATTTTCGTGAAGGCGTTAGCGGCAAATGGAATTATTTGCCGACGGACTGCCTTTGCCTGAAGAATGAGAAAAATGAAAAAATTAAAAATTGCCGCCAACACCCAAACCCTCGGCTGCTTTGAAACTGAACGCGACATCGTCGATGTGCACCACAGCGATTTTAATGACGTCGCCGCCATCGTGCTGTCGGTAGACGACGTCACGCAAGGCATGGTGGCGCGCATCGAAGAGCACGGCCTGAACATTCCGCTGTTCGTCGCCGTCTGCTGCGAAGAAGAGCTGGATAACGCCGTATTGCCGGCGCTGCACGGCGTGTTTGAGCTGTGCGGCAAGAATACCCAGTTCTACGGCAAACAGCTGGAGGCCGCCGCCGCCAAATATGAGAGCGAGCTGCTGCCACCGTTCTTCAACACGCTGACGCAATACGTAGAAATGGGCAACGCCACCTTCGCCTGCCCCGGCCACCAGGGCGGCGAGTTCTTCCGCAAACACCCGGCGGGCCGCCAGTTCTTCGACTTCTACGGCGAAACGCTTTTCCGCTCCGACATGTGCAACGCCGACGTCAAACTGGGCGATCTGTTGATCCACGAAGGCGCGCCTTGCGCCGCCCAGCAGCACGCCGCCAAGGTATTCAACGCCGACAAGACCTACTTCGTGCTCAACGGCACCTCGGCCTCGAACAAGGTGGCGACCAACGCCCTGCTGACGCGCGGCGATCTGGTGCTGTTCGACCGCAACAACCATAAATCCAACCACCACGGCGCGTTGATCCAGGCCGGTGCCACGCCGGTGTATCTGGAGACCGCCCGCAACCCGTTCGGCTTTATCGGCGGCATCGACGCGCACTGCTTCGACGAACGCTACCTGCGCCAACAGATCCGCGAAGTGGCGCCGGAACGCGCCAACGAAGCCCGCCCGTTCCGCCTGGCGATCATCCAGCTCGGCACCTACGACGGCACCATCTACAACGCCCGCCAGGTGGTCGACAAGATTGGCCACCTGTGCGATTACATCCTGTTCGACTCCGCCTGGGTAGGCTATGAGCAGTTCATTCCGATGATGAAAGACTGCTCACCGCTGCTGCTGGAGCTGAACGAAAACGATCCCGGCATCATCGTCACCCAGTCGGTGCACAAACAGCAGGCCGGCTTCTCGCAAACCTCGCAGATCCACAAAAAAGATAAGCACATCAAGGGCCAAAGCCGCTACTGCAACCACAAGCGCTTCAACAACGCCTTTATGCTGCACGCCTCCACCAGCCCGTTCTATCCGCTGTTCGCCGCGCTGGACGTCAACGCCAAGATGCACGAGGGCAAAAGCGGCCAGCGCCTGTGGCAGGAGTGCGTGCGCGTGGGGATCGAAGCGCGCAAAATGCTGCTGGACACCTGCACGATGATCAAACCGTTCGTGCCGGATCAGATCGACGGCAAACCGTGGCAGGCCTATGACACCGCGGCGATGGCCAACGATCTGCGCTTCTTCAACTTCGTGCCCGGCGAAAAATGGCACGCCTTTGAGGGCTATGCCGAATCGCAGTACTTCGTCGATCCGTGCAAACTGCTGCTCACCACGCCGGGCATCGATACCGCCACCGGCAGCTACAGCGAGTTCGGCATCCCGGCGACCATTCTGGCCAACTACCTGCGTGAAAACGGCATCGTGCCGGAAAAATGCGATCTCAACTCGATCCTGTTCCTGCTGACGCCGGCGGAAGACATCGCCAAGATGCAGCATCTGGTGGCCCTGATCGCCCGCTTCGAGAAGCACATCGAGCAGAACTCCCTGCTCAGCGAGGTGCTGCCTGCGGTCTATAAAAACCACCAGCAGCGCTACAAAAACTACACCATCCGCCAGCTGTGCCAGGAAATGCACGACCTTTACGTCAGCTACGACGTTAAAGAGCTGCAAAAAGAGATGTTCCGCAAAAGTTATTTCCCGCGCGTGGTGATGAATCCGCAGGACGCCAATACCGAGTTCGTGCGCGGCAATGTGGAATTGGTCTCGCTGGCCAAGGCCGAGGGCCGCATCGCCGCCGAAGGCGCCCTGCCTTACCCGCCGGGCGTGCTGTGCGTGGTACCCGGTGAAATTTGGGGCGGCGCCGCGCAGCGTTATTTCCTGGCATTGGAAGAAGGCATCAACTTATTGCCGGGATTCGCGCCGGAATTGCAGGGCGTTTATATCCAACAGGATGAGGACGGCTGGAACCGCGCTTACGGCTACGTCATGAAAAATTAATCACCTTACGGGGCGGCGATGATTCTCGCCGCCCGGATCGCATCCTAAAAGAGAAAATGATCATGAGTAAGTCCAATAATAAAATGGGGGTCGTGCAATTAACGATCCTGACCGCCGTGAATATGATGGGTTCCGGCATAATTATGCTGCCAACCAAGCTGGCCGAAGTGGGCACGATTTCGATCGTTTCCTGGCTGGTGACCGCCGTCGGCTCGATGGCGCTAGCCTACGCGTTCGCCAAATGCGGCATGTTCAGCCGTAAATCCGGCGGCATGGGCGGCTACGCCGAATACGCCTTCGGCAAATCGGGCAACTTTATGGCGAACTACACCTACGGCGTTTCGCTGCTGATCGCCAACATCGCCATCGCCATTTCCGCCGTCGGCTACGGCACCGAGCTATTTGGCGCTACGCTCAGCCCGCTCGGGATCTGTATCGCCACCATCGGCGTGCTGTGGCTTGCGACCGTCGCCAACTTCGGCGGTGCGCGCATCACCGGTAAAATCAGCGGCATCACCGTCTGGGGCGTGATCATTCCGGTGGTGGGCATCTCGGTCATCGGCTGGTACTGGTTCAGCGGCAGCGCCTACGTCGCCGCCTGGAACCCGCATCAGGTGCCGACCTTCGAAGCCATCGGCGCCTCCATCTCAATGACCCTGTGGGCGTTCCTGGGGCTGGAATCCGCCTGCGCCAACACCGACGTGGTGGAAAACCCGGAGCGCAACGTGCCGATCGCCGTACTGGGCGGCACCCTCAGCGCGGCGGTGATCTATATCGTTTCGACCAACGTGATCGCCGGCATCGTGCCGAACATGGATCTGGCCAACTCCACCGCCCCGTTCGGGCTGGCGTTCTCCCACATGTTCAACCCGACGGTCGGCAAGATCATCATGGCGTTGATGGTGATGTCCTGCGTCGGCTCGCTGCTCGGCTGGCAGTTCACCATCGCTCAGGTGTTCAAATCCTCCGCCGACAGCGGCTTCTTCCCGAAAATCTTCTCCAAGCTGAGCAAGGCCGACGCGCCGGTTAAAGGCATGCTGACCATCGTCGTCATCCAGAGCGGCCTGTCGCTGATGACCATCAGCCCGTCGCTGAACAAGCAGTTCAACGTGCTGGTGAACCTGGCGGTGGTGACCAACATCATCCCTTACATCCTGTCGATGGCGGCGCTGGTCATTATTCAGAAAGTGGCGAAGGTGCCGGACAACAAGGCGCGCATCGCCAATATCATCGCCGGCATCGGTGCGCTGTACAGCTTCTACGCGCTCTACAGCTCCGGTGAAGAAGCGATGATGTGGGGCGCCATCGCCACCTTCCTCGGCTGGACGCTGTACGGCATCGTCTCGCCGCGCTTCGAGCTGGCGGGAAAAAAGGGGTAAAGCGGTAGGGCACCGGCGGCCGGGGATGGGATTGTGATGGCGAACATGCCATCATACGCCGACCCTGGCCACCGAAACGGCGTACGATGACCGACACTTCCCCCACTCTCTGGCACCTCTACATGCTGCGTCTACCGAGCGGCATGCTGTATACCGGCATCACCACCGACGTGGCGCGCCGCATGGCGCAGCATCAGGCCGGCAAAGGCGCCAAGGCGCTGCGCGGCAAAGGGGAATTGACACTGGCGTTTCACTGCCAGGTGGGGGATCGCTCAACGGCGCTGAAGCTGGAATACCGCGTCAAACAGCTGAGCAAAATACAAAAAGAGCGGCTGGTGAATCACCCGCCGCTGTCGTTGGAGTATCTATTGCCGGTCGTTAAAAGCGATTAAACGGCGCCGAAAAAGCCACTTCGCCGCTGACGCCATTCAGGGCGTCTTCCGCCAGCGGGTAGACCTGGAACGCGCTTTCCGTATCCGGCCAGCGGCAGTGCAGGCCATAGGCGGCGGCCGGTTTAAAACCGAAGCGGCCGTAGTAAGCAGGATCGCCCAGCACCACCACCGCGGCGTAGCTGAATTCGTTCAGCGAATCCAAACCTTCGTACACCAGCTTTTCAGCCAGCCCCTGGCGGCGCAGGCTTTCGTCTACCGCCAGCGGCGCCAGCGCCACCCATTGGCGGTCTTCGCCGGCCACGTCTACCGGGCTGAACGCGGCGTAACCCACTACCCCGCCTTCGTCGTCAGTGGCGACCACGCCCAGCGTCAGCAGGCCGTCTTCGCGCAGCTGCTGCACCAGATCGGCTTCGTCGTCGCGGCCAAAGGCGCGGCGCAGCAAGGCATCGATGCCCGCCGCGTCTACCGGGATCTCTACGCGGATCAGCATGATACCGCCACACGGGAAGCCGACGCCGTGCCCTCCTGCAACCCTGCTTCGACAAAATCCGCCAACTGCAACAGCCCCATGCGCAGCGGCGCAGGCATGCTTTCCAGCTCGATGGCGTCCATCAAATTTTTCACATACAGGCCCAATTCGGTATCCCCTTCAATCTGCAGCCGACGCTGAAAGAACAGCGTATCCGGATCTTGCTTGCGCGCCGCGATCAGGATCAGATCGTTGGCGTCGCCGCTGAAGCTGACGTCCGCTTCGGCGTGCTGGCTGACCACCAGTTTGTCGTTTTCTACCGTCATAAACCATTGTAGCGCCAGATCGCGAACTTCGATCTTCAACCAGCGCGATTCGAGAAATTCCAGATCGCCATCCGCCAACGCCTGGCGGAACTGCCAGCTCAGCACCTGTTGCAGCAGCTGACGCTGCAGGGCGAACGGCGTGAATTTCAGCGGGATGCGCAGCAGCGACGGCCCCTGGCGCACAAGGCGTGCTCGTAGTTGTTCCAACACGGTCATCCACTCCTTTCAATACGGACTATCGCTATTTTGCCACACTGGCGCGCGGCTTCAGCGGTCTATATCAACAAATAGTGCATTTCACCGCCATGTTTATCAATACGCCATAAGCTGCCCCAAATCAAAACCTGTGTGCGCCCCTTTGCCTAAAATGGCCTCCCCGATTCGCGTTTGCCGGCGGAACACCGCCGCCGGCAACCTTTAAAGACAGCGTGCGCCCGGCCGGGCGCACGGCTAAGCCAGGATAAATCTATGGAGCTGCTTTGTCCCGCCGGCAACCTGCCGGCCCTGAAGGCCGCGGTGGATAACGGTGCCGACGCCGTTTACATCGGTCTGAAAGACGATACCAACGCGCGCCACTTCGCCGGCCTCAACTTCACCGAGAAAAAGCTGCAGGAAGCGGTCGATTACGTGCATCGCCACGGCCGCAAACTGCATATCGCCATCAACACCTTCGCCCATCCCGACGGTTACGCCCGCTGGCAGCGCGCGGTGGATATGGCGGCCCAATTGGGCGCCGACGCGCTGATACTGGCGGATCTGGCGATGCTGGAATACGCCGCCCAACGCTACCCGCAGTTGGAACGCCACGTTTCGGTGCAGGCTTCCGCCACCAACGAAGAGGCGATCCGTTTCTACCAGCGCAACTTCGACGTGGGCCGAGTGGTGCTGCCGCGCGTGCTGTCGATGCACCAGGTGAAACAGCTGGCGCGCACCAGCCCGGTGCCGCTGGAAGTGTTCGCCTTCGGCAGCCTGTGCATCATGGCCGAGGGGCGCTGCTATCTCTCTTCCTACCTGACCGGCGAGTCGCCGAACACCGTCGGTGCCTGTTCGCCGGCGCGTTTCGTGCGCTGGCAGCAAACCCCGCAGGGCATGGAGTCGCGCCTGAACGACGTGCTGATCGACCGCTATCAGGATCATGAAAACGCCGGTTACCCGACGCTGTGCAAGGGCCGCTATCTGGTGGACGACGTGCGCTACCACGCGCTGGAAGAGCCCACCAGCCTCAATACGCTGGAGCTGCTGCCGGAGCTGCTGGCCGCCAACATCGCCTCGGTGAAGATCGAAGGCCGCCAGCGCAGCCCGGCTTACGTCAGCCAGGTGGCGCGCGTCTGGCGCCAGGCGATCGACCGCTGCCAGGCCGATCCGGCCGCCTACCGCGCCGACGCCGCCTGGATGGAGACGCTGGGCGCGATGTCCGAGGGCACTCAGACCACGCTGGGCGCCTATCACCGCAAATGGCAGTAGCCGGAGGAAACATGAAATACGCACTGGGGCCGGTACTCTACTACTGGCCGAAAAACGACATCGCGGCGTTCTATCAGCAGGCGGCGGAGAGCAGCGCCGACATCATTTATCTCGGCGAGAGCGTCTGCACCAAGCGGCGCGAGATGAAGGTCGGCGATTGGCTGGCGCTGGCGCGCGAAATCGCCCGCAGCGGCAAGCAGGTGGTGATCTCCACGCTGGCGCTGTTGCAGGCGCCATCCGAGCTGAATGAGCTGAAACGCTATGTGGAGAACGGCGAGTTCCTGTTTGAAGCCAACGATCTGGGCACGGTGAACATGGCGGCGGAGCGCGGTCTGCCGTTCGTCGCCGGCCATGCGCTGAACTGCTACAACGCCTATACCCTGCGCCTGCTGCGCCGCCAGGGCATGATGCGCTGGTGCATGCCGGTCGAGCTGTCGCGCGACTGGCTGGCCAACCTGCTGACGCAGTGCGACGAGCTGGGGTTCCGCCACGACTTCGAGGTGGAGGTGCTGAGCTACGGCCACCTGCCGCTAGCCTACTCGGCGCGCTGCTTCACCGCCCGCTCGGAGAACCGCGGCAAGGACGAGTGCGAAACCTGCTGCATCAAGTATCCGCAGGGCCGCATGATGCGTTCGCAGGAGCAACAGCAGGTGTTCGTGCTCAACGGCATCCAGACCATGAGCGGCTACTGCTACAACCTCGGCAACGAGCTGCCGAGCATGCAGGGGCTGGTGGACATCGTGCGGCTATCGCCGCAGGGCGCCGAGACGCTGGCGCAAATCGATGCCTTCCGCGCCAACGAACGCGGCGAGCAGCCGCTGACCTTGACCGACCACGCCGACTGCAACGGCTACTGGCGCCGCGTGGCGGGGTTGGAGTTGGTGGGGTGATGGAGGCCACCGCTATTCTTTTCCTCGCCTGAGCGGCCCTTCGACACGATCATCCGGCTGGCCGCCAGCGAGGAAAATACGCCCGAGATCACTCATCAGGCGTATTCAGTGCCTGCGCCGGCGGCGATTACCTTTTCAACGCAATTTGTTTTAAGGACTGCCACAGGCGCTCTTTATCGCCGACTTCCAGGTGGGTTTGCTCAAGGGACTTCATAAAGGCAAACCTGTCGTTAAAACGCTCGCCTTTCTTTAATTTATTGCTGACGCTGGTCAAAATTTGGGTATTCAAACGGCTGATTTTCGCTCTTACGCTATCCAGCGGTTCCGGCTGCCAGCCGTTTTCCGGTGCCGACAACCAGTCTGCCCGGTAACGATATTGAATCGCCTTGGCGGCATCCATTTGCGCCTGTATAAAGGGAGCCACCGTCTTGCCATCCAATCCCAATGTTTCTGCCTCGCGGACTGAATTGGCCAACACGTTGGCCTCCTGAGGCAAATCCTCAATGGCCAGATGGTTGTTTGCCTTATACCCGGCAACGTCTTTCATGTAAGACAACCGCTGGTTAATCAATGATGTGGTCTCGTCGGTTTGAATAGGCTTTGCTACCACCGTGATAGAGAAAAATAATCCAGCCAAAAGCAGCAACCCTCTCGTCACTTTAAAATCCATTTAACCTCTCCTGTCACAGCCCGGTTGGCAGTGGTTTTTGGCTCGCAACGAAATTCGCTAAGCGTGCATAATCTTTTACGACCGCCGGGTGTTTTCGCCCGGGAAGAAACTCGAAGCTGCAGCGCCCGCCTTCTTTCACTAACTGAGACGCCAGATTCCTGATATTCAACCTTGGGTTATCCTCAATACGCTGGAAGATTTCCCTCTCAAGATCGGTACTGTCTGGCTCCGCCCGCTCTTCGCGGCTGCCTAGTAACAGCGATAACCAATCAATGCTTGCGGCAAGCTTAACGTCGCCTTCGGGCAGCACCGCGCCATTCGCCCACCAGAGGGAAGGGCTGGCGGCAACATAGCGCTGAAAAGCCGTATTATGATTAAACGCCACATATAAAGTGAAATGCCCGCCGAACGAATGCCCCGCCAGCGTTTGCATTTGCTTATTGATCTTAAAACGACATTCGACCCAGGGTTTGACGACATCCTGAATAAACCGATAGAACTGCTCCGCCCCGCCCCCGTCTTTGAAGCGCTCGCTGCCATCGCTTACCGTATAGTCAAATGTGCGAGCCGCCTTAATATCTACCCCTTCCTGATAGCCTATTCCTATATAAAGTACGGGGGAAATATCATCACCGTGATAATCCTCCTTAATCATGGTATCAAACTGTCGGTTGGCATCTAAAAAATACAACGGATTTAGTTCGTTACACCCAACGTGTTTTTTATTCCATGCCAGGAAAAGCTTATATTTTTGCCCATGATATTCAAACAACACCGTTTGAACGCTTACTTTACTCGTCATAAGTCATGCTCCTTCATATTTATTACATAACGGCACCTATCTGAAACATCCCGTTTACAGACCAATCTCATGGCTATGAGCGAGTAATCATTTGAATTACGCGATGCTTAATGATTTCCGCATGCTCATATCGTAAATACCGAGGAGTTCATCACACGCATCAATAATTAAGAGAATCTAATCATTCTGCGCGAGATAGAAATATAACAATTAAAGTTGGATACGCAATGTTCTATTCCGGCAAATATCACTTTTGGCTAAATAGTCGAATGCTTATTTTTTAGGGATGATAAGTTTGAAAGAATTAGGAATGTCCTTATCAAAAAGAGAACATAACACTACCTTACAAACAGGCTTGATTGAGGGGGCGCTATTTTCGGCGAGCCAGATCGAATATCAAGGTGATGTTGCTGAGTGCCGTTAGCGGATGAGGTTTATGCAGGGCCGAAAGGAGAGTGCCAGGTTGCGTTATCCCCGCCAACGGCGGGGATAACGCAACAAACCATGGGATTAATTAACTCTTGTGGTCACCGGGAAATGAATCTATACATCCCCTACGCCCGCCGCCTCCTGAACATCCCGCGCAGCGCCACGCTGTTGCGCAAGAAGCCGACGCCAAAGCCCAGCAGGGTGTAGACCACGCCGAGCACCAGCATCATCATCACGTCGCCCCACACTTCGTTCAGCGACAGCCCCATCTGGTTGACGCCGGCGATCGCCTTGGTGCCCCAGGTGGAGGGAATGCTGTACGAGATGGCGCGCACCCAGGCCGGCATCGACTGCAGCGGCCAGATGGTGCCGGACAGGTAGAAGATCGGCGTGGTGATGAACGCCAGCGTCAGGTAGATCATTTCGACGCTGCGCAGGCACTCGGTCACCAGCTTGCCCAGCCCCAGTACCGCCAGCAGGAACGGGAAGGTCAGCAGCAGCAGTTCGGCGATGTTCGCCGTCTGCCTGTAGCCCAATACCCACGGCCACAGCACGAACAGCACGATAGACAGGAACAGCCAGATCGGCAGCAGCGCCGTCAGCCCGCCGAGGTGCGCCGCCAGCGGCGCCTTGCCGCCGGGCATGCTCTTCATGGCGATGTTGACGCGGATACAGGCGATCAATAGCGAGTGCTGCAGCAGCATCACCAGCAGGCCCGGGAAGATGATCGCCGCGAAGCTGATGCCGGGGTTAAACACGTCCAGCGTTTGCCCCAGTATCGGCGTCAGCAGTATCTGCGCCTGCCGTTCGCTGAAGCCGCTGCGCAGCAGCAGCCCGTTGTTGTACTCCGTCAGCAGCTGCTGGTAGGCCGCCACCACGTCCTGTTGGATCTGGCCGTTGGCCAGGCGATTGGTGGCGTCGCCGTACACCGGCACCACGATGTTCTGCCCGCTGAGGATCTTCTTCTCCAGATCCACCGGCATGATGATCACCGCAAACAGCTTGCGCCAGCCGAGATCGCGCTGCGCCTGTTCCAGGCTGTCGTAGGTTTCAATCGCTATCTTGGAGGTGGCGTCCAGCTGACGGATCAGCTTCCGGCTGGCGGTGCTGTGGTCCTGATCGACCACCCCCACCGGCAGATCCCACACCGTGCGGTTGGCGTACACCATGCTCATGATGCACAGCGACAGGATCAGCATCAGCCACACCGGCCGCTCGAGCATGCCGAGCAGCACCTTAACGAAGGTTTGCCAATAGAGCTTCATCCGGCGTTCCCCTCTTTTTCCAGCCGCGCCGGCAGGCGATTACGCACCAGCAGCGCGGCCACCAGCGGGTAGACCGCCAGCAGCGCACACACGCTGAAGATGGCGCTGGCGTGCACCTGCCGCAGGAACACGTCGAACATCGCGTACAGCGCGTGGGTCAGCGGTTCGATGTTGGAAATGATGCGCGCCGGCAGCGGCATCGACAGCTCAGGCACCGCCATGCCGGAGAAGGTCATCGCGATACTGACCAAAATACCGATCAGGCTGTACGCGGTGATGGTGCTGCCGGTAAAGGTGTACAGCAACAGGCCGATGCTCTGCGCCGCCATCACGTAAAACAGGCCGATCATCAACATAAACAGCGGGTTGCCGCTGACGCGGGCGTCAAAGATGCCCACCAGCGCCGCGATCTCCACCATCAGCAGGGTGGTGAAACACAGCGTGTAAGGCGCCAGCTTGCCGAGCAGCGCCAGGCTGAACGGCTTGGCCTGCAGCAGCGATTTGCTGCGCGCCAGCACGTAGATCATGCAGGTCACCACGAACAGCTGCAGCAGGTGAATGGTGGCGGCAAACTGCTGATAATAGATATAGCTGCCGCTGGCGTTGAACAGGCTGCCGTAAGAGAGCGTTACGTCCGCCAGCGGCGGCAGCGATTTGCCCATCTCGGTGGCGATGATGCTGCGGGTGCTGGCGTTGATTTCGTTCATCAGGCCGCCGAAGTCCTGGGTGGAGTACAGCCCGGCGCCGTAGAACAGCGCGTTGTAATACATCACCACGCTCGGCTGCTTGCCCGACAGCGCGTTAGCCTCAAAGTCCGGCGGGATGTACAGCAACGCGTAATCTTGCGCGCTGCGCAGGCGGTTCAGCGACTCCGGCAGCCCGCCGCCGTAGGCCTCGACGTGGGCGTGCGACCCGGCGTCCAACCGCCGCGTCAGCGACTTGGACAGCGGGCTGTGATCGCTGTCCACCACCGAGACCGGCAGATCGAGCAGCGTGCCTTCGGAGAAGTTGCTGCTGATCAGCCCAAACAGGATCAGCGGAAAGATCCAGCTCAGCCAGTGCACCACCGGGCTGCGAAAGGCGACGCGACACTCTTTGTCGAACGCGTGACTGAAGCAGCGCCAGCCGGCCCTTACTCTTTCCATTGCCATAAGGTGCTCATCCCCGGACGCAGGCCGTCCACCGGCTGTGACGGATACAGGCGCACTTCGAAGGTTTTCAGGTCGAAGTCGCCGGTGGCGCGGGTGGCGCGTTTGGTGGCGTAATCCCCCAGCGGCGCGATGTAGCGTACCTCGGTGTCGATCATTTTGTCCTTCAGCGCCGGCACCCGCAGCTTGACCTTGTCGCCTTTGCGCACGTGGGCCAGGATGTCTTCGCGCAGGTTAAACACGAAGTAGGCGTCCGGTACCCGGATCAGCGTCACCAGCGGGCTGCCGGCGTTCAGCAATTCGCCCACTTCGGCCGGGATCGGCCCCACTTCGCCGTCTACCGGCGCTTTCACCTGCAGATCGTCGCTCTGCGCCTGGATCTGCAGCAGGTTCTCTTCCGCCGCCCGCAGCGCCGCCGCGTATTGTTGCCGCAGCTCGACGCGGTCGCCGTTGATACCTTCGTCCAGGTTGGCCTTGGCCGCCTGCACCTGCTGGAAGGCGGTATCGCGCGACCGGCGCGAAGCGTCCAGCTCGGACTTCGAGATATAACCCTTGCCGGACACGCTCAGGTTGCGGTTGTAGTCGTTTTGCGCGTTGCGGTACTGCGCCTCGGCCTGCGCCAGGTTGGCTCGCAGGTTGCGGATGCTCTCTTCACGGGTGCCGTGCAGCGACTGATCGAGCTGCGCCTTGGCTTCGTCGCGCGTCGCCTGCGCGGAACGCAGCTGCGCCATCAGTTCGGGGCTGTCGAGCTGAATAATCAGCTGGCCGCTTTTCACGTCGTCGCCGCGTTCGATCAGGCGTTCAACCACCCGGCCTTTCGCTTTGGAAGCGACGATCACTTCGGGGGCGTCCACTTCACCCTGCAGTAACAGATCCTGATTATGCGCGCGGAACAGGATCGCCAATGCGATCGCCACCATCATCAGCAACAGGGTAAACAGCGTCTTTTTTTTCATTATATCGGCTCCCGGAACGGTAAGCGGCGGGCGGGGATCATCATTTCCATATCTCAAATTGCTCCAAAAAACACCATTGCTCTCATGAGGATATCACAAGCACATATCTCCTCTTTTATAACTATAAATTGGATTATGCTTTTAACACTAAAAAGCATCATTTTCGGCTTTTTGGTATGCAGACTCCTGCAATCGCCCTTTAAGCGATCCACTCTCTGATGGACGATGTCATGACTGAAAACACTGCCGTACCGCTGTCGGTACTGGATTTATCGCCAATCCCGCAAGGGGCCAAAGCGCGCGACGCTTTCCACTGTTCGCTGGATCTGGCACAGCACGCCGAACGCTGGGGTTACCGGCGCTACTGGCTGGCCGAGCACCACAACATGACCGGCATCGGCAGCGCCGCCACCTCGGTGCTGCTGGGCTATCTGGCCGCCGGCACCCAGAGCATTCGCCTCGGCTCCGGAGGCGTGATGCTGCCGAACCATGCGCCGCTGGTGATCGCCGAGCAGTTCGGCACGCTGGAGTCGCTCTACCCCGGCCGCATCGATCTGGGGCTGGGCCGCGCGCCCGGCACCGATCAGCGCACCATGATGGCGCTGCGCCGCCACCTGTCCGGCGATGTGGATACCTTCCCGCGCGACGTGCAGGAGCTGCAAAACTATTTCTGCGATGCGCAGCCCGGCCAGCCGGTGCAGGCGGTGCCGGGCCAGGGGCTGCACGTGCCGCTCTGGCTGCTCGGCTCCAGCCTCTATAGCGCGCAGCTGGCGGCGCAGCTCGGCCTGCCGTTCGCCTTCGCCTCGCACTTCGCCCCGGATATGCTGTTCCAGGCGCTGCAGCTGTACCGCGAGAACTTCAAACCGTCCAAACAGCTGGCGCAGCCGCACGCCATGGTGTGCGTCAACGTGATCGCCGCTGAGAGCGATAGCGATGCGCGCTTCCTGTTCAGCTCGATGCAGCAGCAGTTCATCAATCTGCGCCGCGGTTCGCCCGGCCCGCTGCCACCGCCGGTGGATAACATCCACGCGCTGTGGACCGCCGGTGAGCAATACGGCGTCGAGCAGGCGCTGCGGATGTCGATCGTCGGCGATGAAAAAACCGTGCGCCACGGGCTGCAAACGCTGCTGCGTGAAACCGATGCCGACGAGATCATGGTCAACGGCCAGATCTTCGATCATCAGGCGCGGCTGCGTTCGTTCGAGATTGTTGCCGGAGTGAAAGGCGACGTCGTGAAGGGATAAAACGCGAAAAGGCGGTGGGGAACCCCACCGCCTCGGCGTTAACGCTGGATCAGATAGCGGATGGTCGGCCCGTCCTGCTGGATATCCAGCACCTTGTAGCCGTGGTTGCGCGCATCGAGCGGGATGTTGTTGATCGACTGCGGGCAATCGCTGATCACCTCCAGAATTTCCCCCGGCTTCAGCTGCGGCATCGCCTCCAGCGTCGCCACTGCCGGGTACGGGCAAGGCTCGCCCAGCATGTCCAGCCGGTAGTCCGGCACTATCGTCGTCTCTTTCATGGCATGCTCCTCAAATTCACCACCTGCGCCTCAGGCCGGGCGCGGAAAAAGCGTTTCTCCCACCACAGCATGGCAGCGAAGGCCAGCGCCAGCAGCAGATAGGTCACCAGCAGGCCGCCGATCGGGCCGAAGGTATCGAGCAGGTTGATCTTGTCGTAGTCGGTCGCCAGCGCCGGCGCCAGATCGTCCCAGTAATAGGCCAGCAGCGTGGCGCCGATGATGTTGCCCAGCCCCACCCACCAGTAGTGCACCTGCCCTTCCACCGCGCGGTACATCCAGCCGGTCTCGCAACCGCCGGCCAGCACGATGCCGAAGCCGAACAGCAAGCCGCCCAGCACCGCATTCGGGCCGGCCCACATGATTTTCGGCGCCACGCCGAGCTGCACATAGCTGAAGATGCCGATGGCGCTCACCGCCATGCCGATGATGATGGCTTTCGCCATGTGGGTGCGGCCGGTGATCCACAGATCGCGGAACGCCGAGGTGAAGCAGATCTGCGCGCGTTCGATCAGCAGACCGAAGCCGATGCCGAACAGCATGGCGATACCGAGCTTCGGCGCATCGAACAGCGTCCACAGCGACCAGGCCACCGCCAGGCCGAAGACCGCCATGCCCAACCGGAAGCGGCGGCGCGCCTGCTCAGGTTTCTGCGTCAGCGGCGCGGCGGCCTTCACCTTTTGCAATTTGACCGGGATGCGGAACATCGGCAGCAGCGTGAATTTGGCACCGAAGTACGAACCCGCGGCGGTCGCCAGCGCGAAGAACCAGGCGTGCAGCGAGAACTGCGGAATGCCGGTGAAGAACGCCGCCAGGTTGCAACCCATCGCCAGGCGCGCGCCGAAGCCGGCGATAATGCCGCCCAGCAGCGCCTGCACGATGCGAATGCGGTGCTGCGGCTGGCGCAGCTTGATGTTGTTGGCCCACAGCGCGGCGGCGATGCAGCCGGCGAACATGCCGATGATCATGCGCCCGTCGATGCGCTCCAGCGGCGTGCCCTGCAGGCCGATAACCTTGAAATAGCCCCACTGCTCGGGGTGCAGGCCGAACCACTGCAGCACATGGCCGCCCCAGCGGGTGAACTCGCCGGTCACCGCCCAGAAGGTGCCGGTCATGCCGAAGTAGTAGGTAGAAAGGATCCCGGCGGCGACCACCGCCGGCAGCGGCGCCCAAAAGCGCACCAGGTATTGAGATTTGAACTGCTGCCAACTCATGGCATCTCCCGTGCATATCATCCGTAAGAAAAAACCTTATGAATGATACGCCATTCGGGGACGTTTGACGGCAACTTTCAGGCATAAAAAAACCAGCCCGCAGGCTGGTTTTTCAGAGCGCTTCACCGCGAACGGTGAATCAGCGATTACGCGTCGCCGAAACGACGACGTGGTGCTGCCGGTGCGCCGTCATCACGGCGTGGCGCCGGTTTGCCGTCACGGTTGTAGTTACCGCCACGACGCTCGCCGCCGTTGCCGCCTTCACGACGTTCGCCGAAGGAACGACGTGGGCCGCCTTCGCGACGTTCGCCGTTGAACGGACGACCGTTACCACGACGCTCGCCACCGTTGCCACCGTCACGACGCTCGCGACGTTCGAACGGCTGTGCATCGCCCAGCAGCTGCATGTTCATCGGCTTGTTCAGAATGCGGGTGCGAGTGAAGTGATTCAGGATCTCGCCCGGCATGCCTTTTGGCAGCTCGATGGTGGAGTGGGAAGCAAACAGCTTGATGTTACCGATGTAACGGCTGCTGATGTCGCCTTCGTTAGCGATAGCGCCAACGATGTGACGGACTTCTACGCCATCGTCACGGCCCACTTCGATGCGGTACAGCTGCATTTCGCCAACGTCACGACGTTCGCGACGCGGACGGTCGCCGTCACGGCTATCGCGGCTGTCGCGACGGTCACCGCGACGATCGTCACGGTCGTTGAACTCGCGGCGCTGACGCGGCTTGAAGACCGGATCCGGTGGCAGGATCAGCGGACGTTCGCCCTGTGCCATTTTCAGCAGCGCTGCGGCCAGGGTTTCCATATCCAGCTCTTCTTCCGGCTGCAGTTTGGTCAGCAGTGCGCGGTACAGATCCAGATCGCTGCTTTCCAGCTGCTGCTGAACTTTTGCGGCGAACTTGGCCAGACGACGCTCACCCAGCAGTTCTGCGTTCGGCAGTTCCACTTCCGGGATGGTCAGCTTCATGGTGCGTTCAATGTTGCGCAGCAGGCGGCGTTCGCGGTTTTCCACGAACAGCAGCGCGCGGCCGGCGCGGCCCGCACGACCGGTACGGCCGATACGGTGAACGTAAGACTCGGAGTCCATCGGGATGTCATAGTTGACAACCAGGCTGATGCGCTCAACGTCCAGGCCACGGGCCGCAACGTCGGTCGCGATCAGGATATCCAGACGACCGTCTTTCAGACGCTCCAGGGTCTGCTCACGCAGCGCCTGGTTCATGTCGCCGTTCAGCGCGGCGCTGCTGTAACCGCTGCGCTCCAGCGCTTCGGCCACTTCCAGGGTCGCGTTCTTGGTGCGCACGAAGATGATCGCCGCATCAAAGTCTTCAGCTTCCAGGAAACGCACCAGCGCTTCGTTTTTACGCATGCCGTAGACCGACCAGTAGCTCTGGCTGATGTCCGGACGGGTGGTCACGCTGGACTGGATGCGCACTTCCTGCGGCTCTTTCATGAAGCGGCGGGTGATGCGACGGATCGCTTCCGGCATGGTGGCGGAGAACAGCGCGGTCTGATGTTCAGCCGGGATCTCAGCCATGATGGTTTCTACGTCTTCGATAAAGCCCATGCGCAGCATTTCGTCGGCTTCATCCAGCACCAGACCGCTCAGGTTAGAGAGGTTCAGGGTGCCGCGCTTCAGGTGGTCCAACAGGCGGCCTGGGGTACCCACAACGATTTGCGGGCCCTGGCGCAGAGCGCGCAGCTGCACGTCGTAACGCTGGCCGCCGTACAGGGCTACCACGTTGACGCCGTTCATGTGTTTGGAGAAATCGGTCATCGCTTCAGCAACCTGAACCGCCAGTTCGCGGGTCGGTGCCAGCACCAGGATCTGAGGTGCTTTCAGGTCTGCCTGCAGGTTGTGCAGCAGCGGCAGCGAGAACGCTGCAGTTTTACCACTACCGGTCTGTGCCATGCCCAGCACGTCGCGGCCGTTCAACAGGTGAGGAATACACTCAGCCTGGATCGGAGATGGTTTTTCATAGCCCAGATCGTTCAGGGCGGAAATGATTGGAGCAGACAGCCCCAGATCAGCAAAAGAGGTTTCAAACTCAGTCGTCATGTACACGTGCCTCATTAATAATGGCAGCCAGTCTACATAACTCGTCGAGAAAATTTTCAGTCATTTTCATTGAAAAGTGTGAACCGGCTCAAATTAGATTATAAAACGAACAAAAAAGCCCTCGCCCGTGAAGGCGATAACTTTGGTTAAAAACCAATGTCCATCAGGCTGATAGGTGTTCGTCAGCTATTGCTGGTCCGATTCCGATAGGTCGTCTTGCTCTTGGCCCAAAAGCGCCAATTCCAACAATGCATAGCGGTGCTCAACGAAGTTGTGAACGTTGTTAGACACCGTCAGTTTGAACAGCGCCGAAGCGGTGTCCTTGTCCCCCAGACTCAGGTAGTGTTTACCCAAATAGAAGTCAGTTTCACTGAGATGCTCAGCGAGCGAAGTGTTATCCGTTGCATCTGCCTTGAGGCGTTCCATCAGCGTTTTTTCGCTGATCTTGCCCAGGTAGAATTCGACAATATTCCATCCCCATTGCCCTCTGTCCGCTTTGTCATAGCGCTGCTGAAGCGCTACCTCGGCCTTCTTGGGATCGATTTCTCGCTCCACCAGATACAGCCATAACGAACGGAAGGGATCGTTTGGGTCGTCTTGATAAAACGCCTGCAGATCATCCTGCGCCAACGGGAAGCGGCCGCCATAATACAGTGCGATGCCCCGGTATAAACGCGCGTAATTGTAAGTTGGATCAAGCTCTAGTACAGAATCAAACGCTTCATAGGCAGCATCAAAATTGCCTGCCTGCGTTAAGTAAATGCCCAGGTAGTTGAAAACTTCCGGCATGTCGGGACGTATCGCCAGCGCCTGCGAGAAATCATTGCGCGCTAATGCACGTAACCCGAGGCTATCATACAGCACACCGCGCTCATATAAAAGCTGTGCGCGTTCGTCGTCCGTCAGTGCCCGGCTGGCAAGAATTTGTTCCATGCGCGCCAGGATCACTTCCTGCTGCAACGTTGGCTGCAACGGGATTGCCAAAACTTCGTCTTTACGCCAATCATGGTTGCTGCATCCTGCCAGCATGAGTGCTGTCGCAACGTAACACCAGCGCAAGAAAGGCTTCATTTCCCACTCCCGAAGACAAACATTGGATGAACGTCCTGTCCTCCGTTTGCTAATACGCGGGCATCCTACCCGCGCGATACGAACAGCTCCCAACCCCATGGCGGGGAGCTGTAAAACTATCTATACAGTTATTCTGCTTCAGGCGCAGGTGAACCCGCTTCCGGCGCCATCGCTTCTTTGATGCTCAGACGCACGCGGCCCTGACGGTCAACTTCCAGTACCTTAACCGGCACTTCCTGACCCATCTGCAGATAGTCGGTCACTTTCTCGACGCGCTTGTCGGCGATCTGAGAAATGTGTACCAGACCTTCTTTACCACCGCCAATGGCGACGAACGCGCCGAAATCAACGATACGGGTCACTTTACCCTGATAGATACGGCCCACTTCGATCTCTGCCGTGATCTCTTCGATACGACGGATAGCGAATTTCGCTTTCTCACCGTCGGTCGCAGCGATTTTAACTGTACCATCATCTTCGATTTCGATGGTAGTGCCAGTCTCTTCGGTCAGTGCGCGGATAACGGAACCGCCCTTACCGATCACGTCTTTGATTTTATCCGGGTTGATGCGGATAGTATGAATACGCGGTGCGAATTCGGAGATATCGCCGCGCGGGGTGCTGATAGCCTGTTCCATCACGCCCAGGATGTGCAGACGCGCGCCCTTGGCCTGGTTCAGAGCCACCTGCATGATTTCGCGGGTGATGCCTTCGATTTTGATATCCATCTGCAGCGCGGTGATACCGTCGCGGCTACCGGCCACTTTGAAGTCCATGTCGCCCAGGTGATCTTCGTCACCCAGAATGTCGGACAGAACCACAAAGTTATCGGCTTCTTTCACCAGGCCCATCGCGATACCCGCAACGGCAGCCTTGATTGGCACACCGGCGTCCATCAGCGCCAGAGACGCGCCGCACACGGAAGCCATGGAAGAAGAACCGTTGGATTCGGTGATTTCAGACACCACGCGAACGGTGTACGGGAAATCTTCCGGTTTAGGCATCATAGCCAATACGCCGCGTTTCGCCAGGCGACCGTGACCGATTTCACGACGCTTAGGTGAACCGACCATGCCGGTTTCGCCCACGGAGTACGGAGGGAAGTTGTAGTGGAACAGGAAGCTGTCGGTCTTTTCGCCCATCAGCTCGTCCAGGTTCTGTGCGTCGCGCGCGGTGCCCAGGGTCGCGGTAACCAGCGCCTGAGTTTCGCCACGGGTGAACAGCGCGGAACCGTGGGTGCGCGGCAGTACGCCGGTGCGCACGTCCAGGCCACGGATCATGTCTTTTTCACGGCCGTCGATACGCGGCTCGCCACGCAGTACGCGGCTGCGCACCACGTTTTTCTCGACGTTGCCCAGGATGTCTTGAATTTCAGAGGCATCCAGAGTCTCGTCCTGCGCCAGCAGGGTTTCAACGACGCTGTCTTTGATCGCGTCAACCTGAGCGTAGCGCTCTTGTTTTTCGGTGATGTGGTAAGCGTCGCCCAGGCGAGCTTCGGCCAGTTCAGCCACGCGCGCGTGCAGCGCTTCGTTGACCGCAGGCGCCTGCCAATCCCACTTCGGCTTGCCGGCTTCGGCAACCAACGCGTTGATGTTTTCGATAACCACTTGCTGCTGGTCGTGGCCGAACACCACGGCGCCCAGCATCTGGTCTTCGCTCAGCACGTCCGCTTCGGATTCAACCATCAGCACCGCACCCGCAGTACCGGCAACCACCAGATCCAGACGGCTTTCTTTCAGTTCGTCAGTCGTTGGGTTCAGTACGTACTGGTCGTTGATGTAACCCACGCGCGCTGCGCCGATTGGGCCGTTGAACGGAATACCGGACAGGCTCAGGGCCGCGGAAGCACCGATCATCGCAACGATGTCCGGGTTCACCTGCGGGTTAACGGAAACCACGGTCGCGATCACCTGAACTTCGTTCAGGAAGCTGTCCGGGAACAGTGGGCGGATCGGACGGTCAATCAGACGGGAAGTCAGCGTCTCGCCTTCGCTCGGACGGCCTTCGCGACGGAAGAAGCTGCCCGGGATACGGCCGGCGGCGTAAGTACGCTCTTGGTAGTTAACGGTCAGCGGGAAGAAGCTCTGGCCCGGCTTGGCTTTTTTCTGGCCAACGACGGTAACGAAGACGGCGGTGTCATCCATGCTCACCATAACGGCGGCGGTGGCCTGACGAGCCATCATACCGGTTTCGATGGTGACGGTATGCTGGCCATACTGGAATTTGCGAATGATCGGTGTCAGCAAAATTATATCCTTGATTAGCGGCGCGCAATCGCATTGACGACTCGACACGCCTGTGACTCGATTTGCCTTCTCACTACATCCTCGCGACTAATGACAATCCTTATCTCAGACGGGAGATAAAGCCTCTCATTAGCCGCGCGAACCTCTGTAACGGAAGAACCTGTTTGGAAACATCAGTAATACATTAACCTGATTTGCTTATGCTTCCTAGAAGAAAGGGGCCAAAATAGGCCCCTTTCCACTGAAACTTGCTAGATTAGCGACGCAGACCCAGACGCTCGATCAGGCTGGTGTAACGTGCTACATCTTTACGCTTCAGGTAGTCCAGCAGCTTACGACGCTGAGAAACCATACGCAGCAGACCACGACGGCTGTGGTGATCTTTTTTGTGCTCGGAGAAGTGGCCTTGCAGATGGTTGATCTGCGCAGTCAGCAGGGCAACCTGAACTTCGGTAGAACCGCTGTCGTTAGTACCACGACCGAAATCAGCTACGATTTGAGCTTTAGCTTCAACACTTAGAGACATTGTAATACTCCAGATTATAGATAATAAAAACAGGCGCCGATCTCTAATTCAGCAACCCAATGCATAAGCTGCGCCATTCTACTCTTAGCGCAGTGCGATCGCAAGGCGACGCAGTGCCCCGCCGTCAGTCGAAATGCTCGACCACCAAGCGGCGCGGCGCCACGCGACCGTCCTCGGCGATGTCACCAACGCCGATGAATTTTCGCTCTTCACCCTCGGTGATCCGCACCAGGCCGGAAGCCGGCGCGCCGGCCACTTGCACCGGTTGCCCCTGCTTGACGTAGCCCGCCACCACCGGCAGCAAATTCACTTCCGGATAGTTCTCAACCGGGCTGTCCATCGGCATCAGCAACGGATCGAGCAGCTCGCCGGGCGCGATCGCCTGTTCCTGCGCCTGAGCCAGCAAAGCGTTCAGCTGTTCCAGCGTCACCATGCGCGCGATCGGATAAGTCGCCACCTGCAGGCGGCGCAGATAGATCACGTGCGCGCCGCAGCCCAGCAGCTCGCCGAGATCGTCGGTGATGGTGCGGATGTAGGTGCCTTTCGAGCAGTGGATCTCCAGCTCCAGTTCATCCCCTTCCCAGCGGATAAACTGCAGCTCGTACACCGTGATGCTGCGCGCTTCGCGCGGCACTTCAATCCCCTGGCGCGCATACTCGTAGAGTTTCTTGCCCTGGTATTTCAGCGCCGAATACATCGACGGCACCTGCTGGATGTCGCCGCGGAAGGTGTCCAGCGCCGCGTCGAGCTGCGCCTGGGTGAAGTTCACCGGACGCTCCTGCACGATCTGGCCGTCGGCGTCGGAGGTATCGGTACGCTGCCCCAGCTTGGCGATCACCCGATAACGCTTGTCGGAGTCGAGCAGGTATTGCGAAAACTTGGTCGCTTCGCCCAGGCAGATAGGCAGCATGCCGGTCGCCAACGGATCGAGCGCGCCGGTATGGCCCGCCCGGTTGGCGTTGTACAGGCGTTTTACTTTTTGCAGCGCATCGTTGGATGACAAGCCTTGCGGCTTGTCCAGCAACAGCACGCCGTGGATATCACGGCCGCGGCGACGAGGGCGACTCATTAATCCTCCTTGTCATCGCCTGAGGCGGAACGGCGCTCGGCGTCGTTCTTCACCACGTTGGTCACCAGGTTGGACATGCGCATGCCTTCCACCAGGGAGTTGTCGTAGGCGAAGGTCAACTCCGGCACCACGCGCAGGCGCATCGCTTTGCCCAGCAGGGTGCGGATGTAGCCGGAAGCGTCCTGCAACGCTTTAATGCCGTTGGTGACCAGATCCGGATCGTGGTTCTCGGTCAGCACGTTCAGGAAGGTGACGTAAACCTTGGCATACGCCAGGTCTCGGGACACTTCCACGCCGGAAACGGTCGCCATGCCGACGCGCGGATCTTTCACTTCACGCTGCAGAATGATCGCAATCTCTTTCTGCATCTCTTGCGCCACGCGTTGACCGCGGCTGAATTCTTTTGCCATTTTGGATTCTCCAGACAAATCGGGGGGCACAAAGGCCCCCCGTAAACAGATATAAGCAGATGTGCAATCGTTAAGCGATGGTGCGTTGGATCTCAATGATTTCGAACACTTCGATCATGTCGCCGACGCGCACGTCGTTATAGTTCTTAACGCCGATACCACATTCCATGCCGTTACGGACTTCGTTAACGTCATCTTTGAAGCGGCGCAGGGATTCCAGCTCGCCTTCATAGATAACCACGTTGTCGCGCAGTACGCGGATTGGGTTGTGACGCTTGATGGTCCCTTCGGTAACCATACAGCCGGCGATAGCGCCGAACTTAGGCGATTTGAACACGTCGCGCACTTCGGCCAGGCCGATGATCTGCTGCTTGTATTCCGGCGCCAGCATACCGCTCATCGCCTGCTTCACTTCGTCGATCAGGTTATAGATCACGGAGTAGTAACGCAGATCCAGGCTTTCCGCTTCGATTACGCGGCGCGCAGAAGCGTCGGCACGCACGTTGAAGCCCAGGATGATGGCGTTGGAAGCCGCAGCCAGCGTCGCGTCGGTTTCGGTGATACCACCTACGCCGGAGCCGACAATCTTCACCTTCACTTCGTCGGTGGAGAGTTTCAGCAGCGAGTCGCTGATCGCTTCGCAAGAACCCTGTACGTCGGACTTCAGTACGATGTTCAGCTCGGACACTTCGCCGTCGGTCATGTTGGCGAACATGTTTTCCAGCTTGGACTTCTGCTGACGCGCCAGTTTGACTTCGCGGAACTTGCCCTGGCGGTACAGCGCCACTTCACGCGCTTTCTTCTCGTCACGCACCACGGTCGCTTCGTCACCCGCTGCTGGCACGCTGGACAGACCCAGGATTTCCACAGGGATAGACGGACCGGCAGAGGTCACTTCACGGCCCAGCTCGTCACGCATCGCACGCACACGGCCGTATTCGAAGCCGCACAGGACGATGTCGCCCTTGTTCAGCGTACCTTCCTGAACCAGCACGGTAGCCACAGGGCCACGGCCTTTATCCAGGAAGGACTCGATCACCACGCCGCTCGCCATGCCGCTGCGAACCGCTTTCAGCTCCAGTACTTCGGCCTGCAGCAGGATAGCCTGCAGCAACTCGTCGATACCGGTACCGGCTTTCGCGGACACGTGGACGAACTGCGCTTCGCCGCCCCACTCTTCCGGCATAACGCCGTACTGAGACAGTTCCTGCTTAACGCGGTCCGGATCGGCTTCCGGCTTGTCGATTTTGTTCACCGCAACCACCAACGGCACCTGCGCCGCTTTCGCGTGCTGGATAGCTTCGATGGTCTGTGGCATCACGCCGTCGTCGGCCGCCACTACCAGAACCACGATGTCAGTCGCCTGAGCACCGCGAGCACGCATCGAGGTAAACGCGGCGTGGCCCGGGGTATCCAGGAAGGTGATCATGCCGTTCTCGGTTTCTACGTGGTAGGCACCGATGTGCTGGGTGATGCCGCCGGCTTCGCCCGCCGCCACTTTGGTGGAGCGGATGTAGTCCAGCAGAGAGGTTTTACCGTGGTCAACGTGGCCCATGATGGTCACGACCGGCGCGCGCGGCTCGGCCGCAGCGCCCGTATCACGGTCGCTCATCAGCGCTTCTTCCAGCTCGTTTTCACGACGCAGGATAACTTTGTGGCCCATCTCTTCGGCAACCAGCTGTGCGGTTTCTTGGTCGATAACCTGGTTGATGGTGGCCATGGCGCCCAGCTTCATCATCACTTTGATGACCTGAGAACCTTTTACCGCCATCTTGTTGGCCAGCTCGGCCACGGTGATGGTTTCGCCGATCACCACGTCACGGTTAACCACCTGCGCCGGCTTGTTGAAGCCCTGCTGCAGAGCGCTAGGCTTGCGTTTGCCTTTACCGCCACGGGTAACGGCACGCGCTTCTTCGCGGTCCGCTTTGGACTCGGACAGCTTGTTGCCTTTCTTCTGCTTGGTGGCTTTGCCGCCGCGGGTGCGGCTGCGACGATCGCCTTCAACTTTGGCGTCGTTCTCGTCTTCTGCGGCACGGGCGTGCTGAGAGGTGGTCACGTGATAGTCGGCGCTTTCAACCGCGGCGCTTGCCGCGTCTGCCTGGGCCCACTTCTCGCCGTTCTCTTCGGCCATGCGACGGGCTTCTTCCGCCACGCGCTTGGCTTCCTCTTCAACCTTGCGGCGCACTTCCTCTTCCGCTTTGCGTTTCAGTTCAGCGGCTTCGGCTTCACGGCGTGCTTTTTCCGCCTGAGCTGGCTTGGTCATTTCGTCGGTATGTTGATTGGTCACTTTTTCTTTTTCCGCTGAATTACGCTTAGCAATCTCCGCGGCCTCACGTTTGGCTTGCTCTTCGGCAGCGCGCTTCGCTTCCGCTTCGCTTTTTGCGAGCTCTTCCGCTTCGCGCCGTGCCTGCTCTTCCGCTTCACGCTGTGCCTGCTCTGCCGCTTCAGCCAACTGGGCTTCCTGCGTATCGCGATTTACATAAGTGCGTTTCTTGCGGACCTCAATTTGCACCGATTTACTTTTACCGCCGGTGCTCGGGATATTCAAGGTGCTGCGCGTTTTGCGCTGCAAAGTGAGTTTACCCGGCGCGCTGCCGTGTTCACGGTTCAGGTGCGCCAGCAATGTTTCTTTTTCTTGCTGGGTAACAGAGTCCGACTCGGACTTGTTGATCCCTGCATCAGCAAACTGCTGTACCAGGCGATCAACCGGAGTCTGAATCTCTGCTGCCAGCGATTTTACGGTTACATCTGTCGTCATGCTGTTCCTTCCTGCTACAGTTATTACGCGTTGTCGCCAAACCAACAGATATTGCGTGCAGCCATGATCAGCTCACCGGCTTGCTCGTCGCTAAGCCCTTCAATATCAGCCAGATCGTCAACACCCTGCTCGGCAAGATCTTCCAGCGTACAAACCCCACGCGCGGCCAGTTTAAAGGCCATGCTGCGCTCAAGACCCGGCAGGTTGAGCAAATCGTCGGCCGGTTTGTTGTCGCCCAGGCTTTCTTCTTGTGCCAGGGCCAGCGTGGTCAATGCAGCTTTGGCGCGTTCGCGCAATGCTTCAACCGTATCTTCATCCAGACCGTCGATTTCCAACAGCTCTTTGATCGGCACGTAGGCCAGCTCTTCCAGCGTGGAGAAGCCTTCTTCAACCAGTACGGTGGCGAAATCTTCGTCGATATCAAGATACTTGGTGAAGGTATCAATAGCGGCATGAGCCTCGGCCTGGTGCTTGGCCTGCAGGTCGTCCGCCGTCATCACGTTCAGTTCCCAACGATCGTCGCCGCGGTGTTGTTTCAGCAGCTGGGAAGCCAAACGCACGTTTTGGCCGTTACGGCCGATCGCCTGCGCCAGGTTGCTGGCTTCAACGGCGATATCCATGGTGCAGTTATCTTCGTCTACCACGATCGACGCGACGTCGGCCGGCGCCATGGCGTTGATGACGAATTGCGCTGGGTTATCATCCCACAGGATGATGTCGATGCGTTCGCCGCCGAGCTCGCTCGACACGGCCTGAACGCGCGCACCGCGCATACCTACGCAGGCGCCGACCGGGTCGATGCGCTTGTCGTTGGTTTTCACTGCAATTTTCGCGCGGGAGCCAGGATCGCGGGCTGCCGCTTTAATTTCAATCACTTCTTCGCCGATTTCCGGCACTTCGATGCGGAACAGTTCTTTCAGCATTTCCGAGCTGGAACGGCTGACGAACAGCTGCGCGCCGCGAGCTTCAGGACGCACGGCGTACAGTACGCCGCGAATGCGGTCGCCCGGACGGAAGTTTTCGCGCGGCAGCATGTCTTCACGGCCAATCACCGCTTCGGCGTTGTTGCCCAGATCCAGCGCGATGCTGTCACGGTTCACTTTCTTCACCACGCCGGTGACGATCTCACCTTCGTGTTCACGGAAAGCGTCGACCACCATCGCACGCTCGGCTTCGCGCACTTTCTGCACGATAACCTGCTTGGCGGTTTGGGTGGTGATACGGTCGAAGGTCACGGACTCGATCTGATCTTCGACGTAGCCGCCGAGCTCGATGCTCGGGTCTTCAAACTGAGCGGCTTCCAGCGTGATTTCACGCGTTGGCTGAGTCACTTCATCTACGGCGACCCAACGGCGGAAGGTATCGAAATCGCCGGTTCTGCGGTCAATGCTGACGCGCACGTCGATTTCCTGCTCGTATTTTTTCTTGGTTGCGGTGGCTAATGCAGTTTCCAGCGCTTCGAAAATCTTCTCGCGCGGAAGGGATTTTTCATTGGAAACTGCTTCAACAACAGCCAGAATCTCTTTGTTCATCCTAGTTGCCTCTTCCAAACTTTAAAAGTGGGGTACCAGGTTCGCTTTCTGGATGTTGCTCAGCGCGAACACTTCATCTTTCCCTTCCACAGTAACCGTGATCATCTCGCCTTCGACAGACTTGATAATACCCTGCCACTTGCGACGGTTTTGTACCGCCATGCGCAGGACCAGGCTGACTTCTTCACCGAGGAAACGCGTATAGTGCTCAGCGGTGAACATCGGGCGATCAAGGCCAGGAGAGGAGACTTCCAAGTTGTAAGCGACCGTGATTGGATCTTCGACGTCCAATACAGCGCTGACCTGGTGGCTGACATCAGCGCAATCATCAACATTGATGCCGTTATCACTATCAATATAGATGCGGAGCGTCGATTGGCGCGCACGAATGAATTCGATGCCTACAAGCTCAAAGCCCAACGCTTCTACCGGTGCCGAAAGCATCTCTGTTAACTGTTGCTCTAATGTGGACAAGCCCACCCCCAAGACATAAAAAAAGGGCTAAATAGCCCAGTGATTCTGTTGCCAAATAACAAAAAACCCCGAAAAATCGGGGCTTTATGCAACTGGACCCTGTTTGCCGCTAGGCGGCCTCGGTACAACTTTCGAGCAAGTGTCATTTTCAAATGTTGATCGAGAAAAGCGGGTTTCAATCGAAAAGTGTATTTGAAAATAAACACTTAAAGGAAAGTGGTTGCGGGGGCCGGATTTGAACCGACGACCTTCGGGTTATGAGCCCGACGAGCTACCAGGCTGCTCCACCCCGCGTCCGAAAACGTGGCAAATACTACGCCGATAATCGCAAAATTGCAAGTTATCTCTGGGATTTGGTACCGAGGATGGGACTCGAACCCACAAGCCCGTTAGGGCACTACCACCTCAAGGTAGCGTGTCTACCAATTCCACCACCTCGGTACTGATTCTTACTGCTAACGGCCGTTGTTCTTTCGAGTTCACAACCACCGTTTTCAAACTTTGTTGCGGCTTACTGCGGGATATCGCTGCTCGGCTTGGCAGGTGCTGCCGGCGCGGTTGTCTGCTCAGTTTTCACTGGCTGACCCAGGTTTTCCCACTCGCTGCCTTTCTTGCTTTGGTTGCTGCTGAGGTTGCCCAGAATCAGGCTGATGACGAAGAACAGCGTCGCCAGCACAGCAGTCATGCGGGTCATAAAGTTACCGGAACCACTCGAACCGAACAACGTGCCTGATGCACCTGCTCCGAAAGAGGCTCCCATATCAGCGCCTTTACCTTGCTGCAGCACAATCAGAGCGACCAGCCCGATTGAGATCAGCAGGAAAATTACCAGAAGAGCTTCGTACATAGTAGTACCCGTATCCTTGCGGCCTCACCGCATGCCAAATGCTTCACACTCATCAAGCAGGCGTTTTTATAAACTGCCTACTGAAGCGGGTGTGAATACTAACCAAAGCCGCCAACCCGCGCAAGGGCAATTTGCAGCCGCCGGCGCGTTTGCGGAAAAAAACGCCAACAATCGCCTCTCCGGGCTCAGCTTTGCCGAGCCCGGCGGCTAACTGTCTGTTTTAACCAGCGGATTTCACCGCGTCGGCGATGCGATGCGCCAGCGCGGTCACCTGCTGTTCGTCCTCGCCTTCCACCATCACGCGGATCAGCGGTTCGGTGCCCGATTTGCGCAGCAGCACCCGGCCGCGGCCGGCCAGTTCGGCTTCCACCTGCTCGGTGACTTTACGCACCGCGTCGGACTCCAGCGGGTTGTGATCGCCGGCGAAGCGCACGTTGACCAGGATCTGCGGCAGCAGCTTCATGCCGCTGCACAGGTCATGCAGGCTCATGTGGTTGCGCACCATGGCGGTCAGCACCTGCAGCCCGGCCACGATACCGTCGCCGGTGGTGGTTTTGTCCAGCAGGATCACATGGCCGGAGTTTTCCGCACCGATGCGCCAGCCCAGCTCCTGCAGCTTCTCCAGCACGTAACGGTCGCCCACTTTGGCGCGAGCGAACGGAATGCCCAGCTGTTTCAGCGCCAGCTCCAGTCCCATATTGCTCATCAGGGTGCCGACTGCGCCGCCGCGCAGCTGGCCCTGACGCAGGCCTTCACGGGCGATGATGTACAGGATCTGATCGCCGTCCACCTTGTTGCCCAGATGGTCCACCATCATCACGCGATCGCCGTCGCCGTCGAACGCCAGGCCCACGTGCGCTTTTTCCTTGAGTACGCGCTCCTGCAGCTGACGCACGTCGGTAGCGCCGCATTTTTCGTTGATGTTCATGCCGTCCGGCTCAACGCCGATGGCGATCACCGTGGCGCCCAGCTCGCGCAGCACGCTCGGCGCGATGTGGTAAGTCGCCCCGTTGGCGCAGTCAACCACGATTTTCAGCCCCTTCAGGCTCAGCTCGCTCGGGAAGGTGCCTTTGCAAAATTCGATGTAGCGGCCGGCGGCGTCGATGATGCGGCTGGCTTTACCCAGCTCGGCGGACTCCACGCAGGTCAGCGGCTTTTCCATCTCGGCTTCGATCGCTTCTTCGACGTTGTCCGGCAGCTTGGCGCCGTCGATCGAGAAGAACTTGATGCCGTTGTCATAAAACGGGTTATGCGACGCGGAGATGACGATGCCGGCTTCGGCGCGGAAGGTGCGCGTCAGATAAGCCACCGCCGGGGTGGGCATCGGCCCGGTGAAGGAGGCGGACAATCCTGCGGCCGCCAGGCCGGCCTCCAGCGCGGACTCCAGCATATAACCGGAGATGCGCGTGTCCTTACCGATGATGATTTTGCGCGAACCGTGACGCGCCAGCACTTTACCCGCCGCCCAGCCCAGCTTCAGCACGAAGTCCGGCGTGATGGGGCTGTCCCCGACCTTGCCACGGATGCCGTCGGTGCCAAAATATTTGCGCTCGCTCATGTCTCTACTGTCCCTTAGCTGAAAGTGTTGCCTCGACGACACGCATCGCCTCGACGGTTTCTTTAACGTCATGCACTCTGACAATCTGCGCGCCCTGCATCGCCGCAATTACCGCGCAGGCCACGCTGCCGATAACCCGTTGATCCGGCGGTACGTTCAGCAGTTGTCCTATCATCGATTTGCGCGACATGCCGACTAACAGCGGCAAACCGAAACGATGAAACTCCGACAACCGTGCCAGAAGCTGATAGTTGTGCGCCAAATTTTTACCGAAACCGAAGCCTGGGTCGAGCAGCAATTTCTGATTTGTTATCCCCGCCTCGTTGCAGCGCCGAATATGGTGCTCGAAAAACGCCTGAACGTCAGCGATCAGATCGTCGTAATGCGGCGCCTGCTGCATGGTGCGCGGCTGTCCTTGCATGTGCATCAGACAAACCGGCAGGCCGCTTTCCGCCGCCGCCGCGAGAGCACCTGGCTCCTGCAGTGAGCGAATATCGTTGATCAGGTGTGCGCCGGCGTGCGCCGATTCGCGGATCACGCCCGCTTTCGAGGTATCGACCGAGATGAAGACTTCGAAGCGTTGCGCCAGCGCTTCCACCACCGGCACGACCCGTTCCAATTCTTCCTCTTCACTCACCTCCGCCGCCCCCGGCCGGGTCGATTCACCGCCGATGTCGATCATCGTGGCACCGGCCGAAATCAGCGCATGCGCGTGCAGTAGCGCCTGGTTCAGGGTGTTGTGGCGGCCGCCGTCGGAAAACGAATCCGGCGTCACGTTGAGGATACCCATCACCTGCGGATAGGAGAGGTTGAGCGTCATGTCGCGCACGGTTAACTGCATGGTTGGTCCACCTTACTGTTGCCTGGTTCACTGCCCGCCGGGCAAAAAAAAACCCCGGCGTACCGGGGTTTGATGTTATTACACAGCCGCTGTTACTTGTCGAGCTGTTCGGACATGGTGTTGCCCGGCGTTGGGGTGCGCGGCTCATCTACCGGCGTCGGGGCTTTCGGGGTGCCGCCGTTGTCGGAGCTGTTGCCTTTGTTCGCATCGTCCCAACCCGCCGGCGGACGCACGTCTTTGCGGTTCATCAGATCGTCGATCTGCGGCGCATCGATGGTTTCGTACTTCATCAGCGCATCCTTCATCGAGTGCAGGATGTCCATGTTTTCCATCAACAGCGAGCGAGCACGCGTGTAGTTACGCTCGATCAGCGACTTCACTTCCTGGTCGATGATGCGCGCGGTTTCATCCGACATGTGCTTCGCCTTGGCCACGGAACGGCCCAGGAACACTTCACCCTCTTCTTCCGCATACAGCAGCGGCCCCAGCTTCTCGGAGAAGCCCCACTGGGTCACCATGTTGCGGGCGATGGAGGTCGCCACTTTGATGTCGTTCGACGCACCGGTAGAGACTTTTTCCGGCCCGTAGATGATCTCTTCCGCCAGACGGCCGCCATACAGAGTGGAGATTTGGCTCTCCAGCTTCTGACGGCTGGCGCTGATCGCATCCCCTTCCGGCAGGAAGAAGGTCACGCCGAGCGCACGGCCACGAGGAATGATCGTCACCTTGTGTACCGGATCGTGTTCAGGAACCAGGCGGCCAATGATGGCGTGGCCCGCTTCGTGATACGCGGTCGACTCTTTCTGCGCTTCGGTCATCACCATGGAGCGACGTTCCGCCCCCATCATGATCTTATCTTTGGCTTTCTCGAACTCCACCATCGACACCACGCGCTTGTTGCCGCGGGCAGCGAACAGCGCCGCTTCGTTGACCAGGTTAGCCAGGTCGGCACCGGAGAAGCCCGGCGTTCCGCGCGCAATGACGGAGGCGTCGATGTCGGCAGCCAACGGCACGCGGCGCATGTGCACCTTCAGGATCTGCTCACGGCCACGCACATCCGGCAGCCCGACCACGACCTGACGGTCGAAGCGGCCCGGACGCAGCAGCGCAGGGTCAAGCACGTCAGGACGGTTGGTGGCCGCGATGACGATGATGCCTTCGTTGCCTTCGAAACCGTCCATCTCAACCAGCATCTGGTTCAGAGTCTGCTCGCGCTCATCGTGACCGCCACCCAGGCCGGCGCCACGCTGGCGGCCGACGGCGTCGATTTCATCGATGAAGATGATGCACGGCGCGGCTTTCTTCGCTTGTTCGAACATGTCGCGCACGCGGGATGCACCCACACCGACGAACATTTCGACGAAGTCAGAACCGGAAATGGTGAAGAACGGCACCTTCGCTTCGCCGGCGATCGCTTTCGCCAGCAGCGTTTTACCGGTCCCCGGCGGGCCAACCATCAGCACGCCTTTCGGGATCTTGCCGCCCAATTTCTGGAAACGGCTCGGCTCGCGCAGGTATTCCACCAGTTCGCTCACCTCTTCTTTCGCTTCGTCACAACCGGCGACATCGGCGAAAGTGGTCTTGATCTGGTCTTCCGTCAGCATGCGGGCCTTGCTCTTGCCGAAGGACATCGCGCCCTTGCCGCCGCCGCCCTGCATTTGCCGCATAAAGAAGATCCAGACCCCGATCAGCAACAGCATCGGGAACCAGGAGATAAAGATAGAAGCCAGCAGGCTCGGCTCTTCAGGCGGCTCGCCGACCACTTTCACATTCTTCGTTAACAACGTATCCAGCAACTTAGGATCGTTGACAGGGATGTAGGTCGTGTATTTGTTACTGTCTTTCTTGGTAACGTTAATTTCACGTCCGTTGATTCGCGCTTCGCGAACCTGGTCCTGGGTCAGTTCGGACATGAAGGTAGAGTAATCCACCCTACGGCCATTCGACTCGCTGGGCCCAAAGCTCTGGAATACAGACATCAACACTACCGCGATGACTAACCAGAGAATTAGGTTTTTCGCCATGTCACTCAAGGGATTAACCTCATCTTACAACTGTGTTAACAAACAGCGTTAGGGTACTACAGTTTGCGCCCTGTCGCTACAATGTACACTTCGCGCGAACGGGCGCGGGAAGCGTCTGGCTTACGAATCTTAACCTTCGTAAACAGGGAGCGAATTTCCCGTAGGTACTCGTCAAAGCCATCTCCCTGGAACACCTTCACCAGGAAACTTCCGCCTGGTGCGAGGACATCACGACACATATCCAGCGCCAACTCCACCAGATACATCGACCTTGGAATATCGACCGCCGGGGTGCCACTCATATTCGGGGCCATATCGGACATGACCACCTGAACCTTACTCTCGCCTACTCGTTCCAACAGCGCCTTCAGCACCAGTTCATCACGAAAATCGCCCTGAAGGAAATCGACGCCAACGATAGGATCCATTGGCAAAATATCACAGGCGATGATGCGCCCGGTACCGCCGATTTGGGTGACCACATACTGCGACCAGCCGCCCGGTGCGGCACCCAGGTCAACCACGGTCATGCCCGGTTTGAACAGTTTGTCGCTCTGCTGTATTTCATCAAGTTTAAACCAGGCACGGGAACGCAGTCCCTTTTTCTGTGCCTGCTGTACATATTTATCGCTAAAGTGTTCTTGTAACCAGCGACTGGAGCTAGCCGAACGCTTTTTATTAGCCATCTCGTTTTCCAACTATCATAAAAAGAGTCTTATGTCAGGGTCGCTGCTCACGTAGACTCACACCGGTGAAGACCGATTTGGTGATATACATGAGATGGCGGTAGAATGTACCGTTTTCAATCCCAACTTAAGCAAAAAAGACAATGAATCTGAATAATAAACAAAAACAGCACCTGAAAGGCCTGGCGCATCCGTTAAAACCGGTGGTGATGCTGGGCAATAACGGTCTTACCGAAGGGGTGCTGGCTGAAATTGAACAGGCTCTGGAGCATCATGAGCTGATCAAGGTGAAAATCGCCGCTGAAGATCGCGAAACCAAAACCCTGATCGCCGACGCTATCGTGCGTGAAACGGGCGCCTGCAATGTGCAAGTTATTGGCAGCACGCTTATTCTTTACCGCCCGTCGAAAGAGCGCAAGATCAGTCTACCGCGTTAATAACCATCAGGTTAACGAAAAGGTGCCATGCGCCTGACCAAGATAAAAGGCCGCTTGCGGCCTTTTTCCTATCTTTACAAAACGTTGGCGCATTAATGACCAACGGCCTCGATCAGAGATACTCAACCTTCAGGATCTCATACTCGACGTCGCCGCCAGGGGTTTTGATCACCACCACATCGTCTTGCTCTTTGCCGATCAGGCCGCGCGCCATCGGCGAGTTTACCGAAATCAGATTTTTCTTGAAATCGGCCTCATCGTCGCCAACGATGCGGTAAGTCACTTCTTCTTCACTGTCCAGATTCATCACCGATACGGTGGCGCCGAAGATCACCCGGCCGGTGTTCGGCATCTTGGTGATATCGATCACCTGAGCATTGGACAGCTTGGCTTCGATTTCCTGAATGCGGCCTTCGCAGAAACCCTGCTGTTCGCGGGCGGCGTGGTACTCGGCATTCTCTTTCAAATCGCCGTGCTCGCGCGCTTCCGCGATGTCCGCAATGATTTTCGGACGGCGCACGCTTTTCAGATATTCGAGCTCTTCGCGCAGTTTTTCAGCGCCAAACAAGGTCATCGGAATTTGGTTCATCGTATAAATACCTCTAAATCTTTCCTGTTCAAATAACCGTCATCCTGACGTATTCGTATGAAAACACGGTTGGCATACCGCCACCCGCCTCCAGGCGACAAACAAAAGAAACCTGACTCGGAACGGGGCCCAAGCCAAGATCGGTTTTGCATTTTGATACGCATTTTAGCCTAGAGTTCCTTGAGGGTCATCGTTTACTTTTTCCCTGATTGCACCGTAGTATGACGGCACGTTATCCAGCTGTTATCCCGAGATTATGCGTTTTTCACGAATTGTCAGTGCATTGGCTTGCGCATTTGTTCTGAATGCGAATGCGGCCCCGGTTGAAGAGTACACACAATATCTGCCTGATGGGGCCAACCTTGCCCTGGTCGTTCAGAAGATCGGCGCCGGCGCGCCGACGATCGATTACCACTCTCAGCAGATGGCGCTGCCGGCCAGTACCCAAAAAGTGCTGACGGCGCTGGCTGCGCTATTGCAACTAGGGCCCGATTACCGTTTCACCACCACGCTGGAGAGCCAGGGCGATATTCGCGACGGCGTGCTGCGCGGCAACCTGATTGCCCGCTTCAGCGGCGATCCGACCTTCAAACGCCAGAGCCTGCGCAATATGGTGGCCGTCCTGAAGAAACAGGGCGTGCGCCAAATCAGCGGCGACGTGCTGGTCGACACCTCGGTCTTCGCCAGCCATGACAAGGCGCCCGGCTGGCCGTGGAACGATCTGACGCAGTGCTTCAGCGCGCCGCCGGCCGCCGCCATCGTCGATCGCAACTGTTTCTCGGTCTCGCTCTACAGCGCGCCGAACCCGGGCGACATGGCGTTTATCCGCGTCGCCTCCTATTATCCGGTCAATATGTTTAGCCAGGTGCGCACCCTGGCACGCGGCTCCGCTGACGCGCAGTACTGCGAACTGGACGTGGTGCCGGGCGAGCTGAACCGCTTTACCCTGACCGGCTGCCTGACGCAGCGCAGCGAACCGCTGCCGTTGGCCTTCGCCATCCAGGACGGTGCCAGCTACGCGGGCGCCATCCTGAAAGACGAGCTGACGCAGGCCGGCATCCAGATCGACGGACATTTGAAACGCCAGACGCGCCCTGGCATCACCGGCACGGTGATCGCGCAAACCCAGTCAGCGCCGCTGCACGATCTGTTGAAGATCATGCTGAAGAAATCGGACAATATGATCGCCGATACCGTCTTCCGCACCATCGGCCACGAACGCTTCGGCGTGCCGGGCACCTGGCGAGCCGGTTCCGATGCGGTACGGCAGGTGCTGCGCCAGAAGGCCGGCATCGATCTGGGCAATACCATCATCGCCGACGGTTCCGGCCTGTCGCGCCACAACCTGCTGGCGCCGGCGACCATGATGCAGGCGCTGCAGTACATCGCGCAGCACGACAACGAGCTGAACTTCATCTCGATGCTGCCGCTGTCCGGTTATGACGGCACCTTGCGCTACCGCGGCGGCCTGCACGAAGCCGGCGTCGACGGCAAAGTGTCGGCCAAGACCGGCGCGCTGCAGGGCGTGTACAACCTGGCGGGCTTCATCACCACCGCCAGCGGCCAGCGCATGACCTTCGTGCAGTATCTTTCCGGCTACGCCGTACCGCCGGAAGATCAGAAACAGCGCCGCGCACCGCTGGTACGCTTCGAAAGCCGCCTGTATCGAGATATTTACCAAAACAACTGAGGATCGTCATGAAGCTGTTGGTCGTTGAGGATGATGAACTGCTGCAACAGGGGCTGGCGCTGGCGCTGACCGGCGAAGGCTACGTCTGCGACTGCGCCGCCACGGCGGCGGAGGCCAACAGCTTGCTCATCACCAGCCAATACAGCATGGTGATCCTGGATCTCGGCCTGCCGGACATGGACGGCGCCGCGCTGCTGCGGCAGTGGCGCCGCCAGCAGATCGATCTGCCGGTGCTGATCCTGACCGCCCGCGACGCCCTGGAAGATCGCGTCGACGGGCTGGACGCCGGCGCCGACGACTACCTGGTCAAACCCTTCGCGCTGGTTGAACTGCAGGCACGCGTGCGCGCCCTCCTGCGGCGCTACCAGGGCCACAGCGACAATCTGATGCAGGTGGATGACCTGCAGCTGAACCTCTCCAGCCAGCAGGTCTACCTGCAGCAGCAGCCGGTGGAGGTTACGCCGAAAGAGTTCGCCATTCTGGCGCGTCTTATCATGCGCGCCGGCCAAACGGTCAACCGTGAACTCCTGCAGCAGGATCTCTACACCTGGCAAGACGATTTGGGCTCCAACACGCTGGAAGTGCATATCCACAACCTGCGCCGCAAGCTGGGCAAGGATCGCATCCGCACCGTGCGCGGCATCGGCTACCGTCTGGAACCTTCTTCATGATCAGCATGCGCCGCCGCCTGCTGCTGATGCTGGCGCTGATCCTGCTGGTCACACAGCTCATCAGCGCCTTCTGGCTGTGGCACGAAAGCCAGGAACAGATCAGCTTCCTGGTGGACGAAACCTTGTCCGCCAAAGTGCGCAGCGAGCGCGTCGATACCGAGATAGCCGAGGCCATCGCGTCGCTGCTGGCGCCTTCGCTGATCATGATGATCGTCACGCTGCTGGCGTCGTTCTGGGCCATCAGCTGGATCACCCGCCCGCTCAACCAATTGCAGCAGCGGCTGGAAAAGCGCTCTGCCGATAACCTGACGCCGCTGCCAATCAACAGCGACAGCCTGGAGATGGTGGCGGTCACCAATGCGCTCAATCAGCTGTTCTCGCGGCTGGACAACACTATCCAGCAGGAACGCCTGTTCACCGCCGACGCTGCCCACGAGCTGCGCACGCCGTTGGCCGGCATTCGCCTGCATCTGGAACTGATGGAGAAACAGGGCGTCAAAGGCAGCCAGGTACTGATCGCCCGCATCGATCAGCTGATGCACACCGTTGAGCAACTGCTGATGCTGTCGCGCGCCGGGCAAGACTTCGCCAGCGGTCATTACCAGCATTTCGATTGGGTGGCCGATGTGGTTCAGCCGCTGCAGGAAGAACTCGGCGAAATGACCGCCCAACGCGCGCAGACGCTGGACTGGCAATTGCCGGCCACCGCCGCGGTGAACGGCGATCCGGTGCTGCTGCGGCTGCTGCTGCGCAACCTGGTCGAAAACGCCCACCGTTACGGCCCGGAAGGCGGTGCAATACAGGTGCGGTTAACGCCGCAGGACAGCGGCTATCTGCTGCAGGTCATCGACGATGGCCCGGGGATCAAGGAAGAGATGGTCGGGGAGCTGACGCAGGCGTTTCGTCGCATGGATCAACGCTACGGCGGCAGCGGGCTGGGCTTGAATATCGTGATCCGCATCGTGCAGTTGCACCAGGGGCGTTTGACGCTGGAAAACCGCCGCGATGCCCGCGGCCTGAACGCCCAATGCTGGCTGCCGGAAAAGGCGCTCAAATAACAAGGGCCCAGCGTTGCTGAGCCCTTTATCACCGAATTACTTCTGGTAAATGATTTCGACGCCTTCGTCGTCGTCTTCGTCCCAGTCGTCATCCCAGTCATCTTCTGCTTCGGCTTCCACTTCCGCGATTTGCTCGCGGTGGTAGTCATCCCACATGAATTCGACTTTTTCCGGCGCGCTTTCTTCGATCGCCATCGCTTTCGGCTGGGTGTTGATGAAGTTCATCACGTCCCAGCACAGCGCGTTGACGCCTTCGCGGTTGGCGGCGGAGATCATGTAGTACTTCCCTTCCCAGCCCATGCCTTCCACAATCGCCTTGGCGCGTTCGGCGGCTTCTTCCTCACCAATCACATCAATTTTGTTGAACACCAGCCAGCGTGGCTTCTGCGCCAGATTTTCGCTGTATTGGTTCAACTCGTTGATGATGACTTTGGCGTTTTCCACCGGATCGGATTCGTCGATCGGCGCGATGTCCACCAGGTGCAGCAGCACGCGGCAACGCTCCAGGTGTTTCAGGAAGCGAATGCCCAGGCCCGCGCCTTCGGATGCGCCCTCGATCAGCCCCGGAATGTCGGCGACCACAAAGCTCTGCTCGTGGTCCATACGCACCACGCCCAGGCTCGGCACCAGCGTGGTAAACGGATAGTCGGCCACCTTCGGCTTGGCGGCGGACACCGCGCGGATGAAGGTCGATTTGCCGGCGTTCGGCAGGCCCAGCATGCCTACATCGGCCAGCAGCAACAGTTCCAGCAACAGGTCGCGCGCTTCACCGGCGGTACCCAGCGTCTTCTGACGCGGCGCACGGTTGACCGAAGATTTGAAACGGGTGTTGCCCAAGCCATGCCAGCCGCCCTTGGCGACCATCAGCTTTTGCTCGTGGCGGGTCATGTCGCCGAGGATCTCGCCGGTGCCCTGATCCTTCACGCGCGTGCCGACCGGCACCTTGATGATGACGTCTTTCCCGCGTTTACCGGTACAGTCGCGGCTCTGGCCATTCTGGCCGCGCTCGGCGCGGAAAGACTTCTCAAAACGGTAGTCGATCAGGGTGTTGAGGTTCTCGTCCGCCAGCAGGTAGACGTCGCCGCCGTCGCCGCCGTCACCGCCGTCAGGCCCACCGTTCGGGATATATTTTTCGCGGCGGAAGCTGACGCATCCGTTGCCGCCGTCGCCTGCAACGACCAGAATCGCTGCTTCATCTACAAACTTCATTTACCGTCTCCGTAAATCATTCACCGGGCTGCTTCAAAGGAGCAACCAGGGGGGGTTCTGCCCGTCGCGGCCACCACCGGTGACCAATTGCGGAAAACATGGCGCCCGCCACGACCACAAACGCGCCAACATAGCCGACGACATTCAACGTCGGCGCGGCGAATGCCTGGGGCCAGGCCAACGCCAATAAATCTGAAAACAGCAGGGTAAACAGCGGGGTCAGCGTCACCAACGCGCTCACCTGCGCCGCCTGCCAGCGCGCCATCGCCTCTGCCAACGCACCATAGCCGATCAGCGTGTTGGCGCCGCAAAACAGCAGGCACGCCAATTGCCAGCCGCTAAGCTGGAAAATCACCTCGGGTTTGGCCAGAGGGAACAACGCTATCGCACATAAAGTGTACAACATAACCAGGATCTGCGGCGAAGCCAGCCGGCGCAGCAATACCTTCTGCGCCACGCCGTAGCTCACCCAAACCATCGCCGCACACACGCCCAGCATAACGCCCAGCGTGTAGTCCGTCAGCCGGGTGAAGATCTCTATCAGACTGACGTTGAAAAACAGCATCAGCCCGCCGATCAGCATCAGGGCGCCAATGACCTGGGTGATACGCATGCGTTCTTTTAAAATCAGCACGCTGGCGAACATCATGCCCACCGGCGACAGCTGGCCAATCACCTGCGACGCCGTCGGGCTCAGGTATTGCAGCGAGGAGCTGAAGAACACAAAGTTGCCCAGCAGCCCCGCCGTCGCGATCGCCAACAGCAGCAGCCAGCGCGGCTGGCGGAACATCGTCAGCGGCGGCAGCTTGCCGCGCACCGCGAGGATCGCGCCCAAACCGATGGCGGCCATGGTAAAGCGATACCAAACGACGGTAAACGGCTCCATCACCGTCAACACTTCTTTCATCGCGATCGGCAACGCACCCCAGCAAACCGCCGTGGTTAACGCCAGGGAAATACCAACGCCGACCTGCTGCTTCGTATCCATATCACCTTCGCCAACGCTGACAGGCCAACCCCCAGGCAGCCCATAAATGTAAAAAGCCCCGCAACGAATTGCGGGGCTTACATCTATTTCGTAAGGCTCGAAAAATTATTCAGCTTCGATGCTGATGAATTTACGATTGCTCGGGCCTTTAACTTCGAATTTGACTTTACCGTCTTTCAAAGCAAACAGAGTGTGGTCTTTGCCGCAACCCACGTTGGTACCAGCGTGGAATTTGGTGCCGCGCTGACGAACGATGATGCTGCCTGCCAGTACTGCTTCGCCGCCAAAGCGTTTTACGCCCAGACGTTTAGCTTCTGAATCGCGACCGTTACGAGTCGAGCCGCCAGCCTTTTTGTGTGCCATTAATCCGCTCTCCTAACTTAAGCGCTGATGCCGGTGATTTTAACGTCAGTGAACCACTGACGGTGGCCCTGCTGCTTACGGTGGTGCTTACGACGACGAAACTTAACAATCTTAATTTTCTCGCCACGACCGTGAGCAACGACTTCAGCTTTGATCTTGCCGCCATCGACGAAAGGAACGCCGATTTTGATATCTTCGCCATTAGCGATCATCAGAATCTGGTCAAACTCAACCGCTTCACCAGTTGCGATGTCCAGCTTTTCCAAGCGAACGGTCTGACCTTCGCTTACTCGGTGTTGTTTACCACCACTTTGGAAAACCGCGTACATATAAAACTCCGCTTTCCGCGTGCCCGACTGTGTTAGTTCAGAGCGCGCTATAAATATTCACAATAGGGCGCGAATTCTACGCAAAAAAGCAGCGCATGACAAGAGCAGAATAAGACCAGAAGGAGAAAAAAGAAGAAAAAAAGCGCAGTTTCTTTCGTGGCGTTTATCTGAACCGTTTTTCAAGTACAATCATAGGGACAGTTACCGCCATGTACCGATGTGAGCAGCGATCTCAACGCGGTGAAGAGAAACACAGCTGAAAAAAACACAATGAACCTAGATCAAATTACCGAGTTAACCGCGCAAGATATGGCGGCCGTGAACGCAACAATTCTCGAACAGCTGAATTCCGATGTCACGCTCATCAATCAGCTTGGCTATTACATTATCAGCGGTGGCGGTAAGCGCATCCGGCCGATGATCGCCGTCCTGGCGGCGCGGGCGTTGGGCTATGAAGGCAACAAGCACGTCACCGTTGCCGCCCTGATCGAATTCATTCATACCGCCACGCTGCTGCATGACGACGTCGTCGACGAATCGGACATGCGCCGCGGCAAAGCCACCGCCAACGCGGCGTTCGGCAACGCCGCCAGCGTGCTGGTCGGCGACTTTATCTATACCCGCGCCTTCCAGATGATGACCAGCCTGGAATCCCTGCGCGTGCTGGCGCTGATGTCGGAGGCGGTCAACGTCATCGCCGAAGGCGAAGTGCTGCAGTTGATGAACGTGCACGATCCCGACATCAGCGAAGAAAGCTATATGCGGGTGATCTACAGCAAAACCGCCCGCCTGTTCGAGGCAGCGGCGCAATCATCGGCGATCCTGTCCGGTGCCAGCGCCGAACAAGAGCAGGCGCTGCAAGACTATGGCCGCTACCTCGGCACCGCTTTCCAGCTGATCGACGATCTGCTCGACTACAGCGCCGACGGCAGCACCCTGGGCAAAAACACCGGCGACGATCTGAACGAAGGGAAACCGACCCTGCCGCTGCTGCACGCGATGCACAACGGCGACGACGCGCAGCGTGACATGATCCGCGGTGCGATTGAGCAAGGTAACGGTCGTCATCTGTTGGAGCCGGTACTGCAGGCGATGCAACAATGCGGTTCGCTGGAGTACACCCGCAAACGCGCCGAAGAAGAAGCCGACAAGGCGATCGCCGCGCTGCAGGTCTTGCCGGCATCGGAGCACCGTACGGCGCTGGAGGGCCTGGCCCATCTGGCGGTGCAACGCGACTTTTAAGAAATTAATATTTCTTAAAAACCATCAGGCCCGCGTACGCGGGCCTGCCTAGCTATTGCTCTCTTCGTCGATGCGCGCCAACAGGCCGCCGATCCCTTCCCGCATCAGGAAAGCCACCATTTTCTCGCGCTCGCTCTCCGTCAAATGGTAGTAATACTCGATCCAGACCGCCAACGGATCCTGACGCTCTACGTCATATACCGCCCCGTCCTCCTTCAGCACCAGCAGGTTACGCACGTTTGAAGGCAGGCTGTCGATATGGTACTCCAACGCTTTTCCCTGCACGCCTTTACGCCTGCGGCTGATCCAGCCTTCGCGCCGGGCCATCAGATTAATTCCCTGTGGTGAGGAAGGTAATCCTGCGATGCCTGTCAGTTCCTTGGCGGCAAACCACTCGTTTTTCATGGCCATCATCTCTGGGCAATAGTGGGCAACGTCATTTTTGGAAATTACTTGGGTATTTTTTTGGAAATTTAATGGTATTCTGGTTTCTGAATAAGCGATTCACGTTGTGCAAACGCCTAACCTTGACCCGTTAGTTATACCACTAACGCAACTTTGGCTAATCAGAAAAGGAATGTAAACATGAATTCAAGGAACCCAGATTGGCATCCGGCAGATATCATCGCGGCGCTCCGCAAGCAGGGCACCACGCTGGCGGCAGTGTCGCGCAAGGCCGGATTAAGCTCATCAACGCTGGCCAACGCGCTGTCGCGACCGTGGCCAAAGGGGGAGTGGCTGATCGCCGAAGCGATAGGCATCCACCCTTCGGAGATCTGGCCAAGCCGCTATTACGATCCGCGCAGCGATTGCCTGCTGGATCGCAAGGCACGCATCAAATCGTGAACGCGGGGCAAAAAAAACCGCCGGAACAGCGTCCGGCGGCGTTTATCGGCTGACTATCGGCAACGATCAGTTATTGATGAACTTCTCGCCCAGCTCGATATCTTTGTGCAGCACGTCCAGCATCTCGTTCAGCGCTTTCTGCTCGAAGGCGCTCAGGGTGCCGATATCTTTGCGCTCTTCAACGCCGTTTTTGCCCAGTACCAGCGGCTGTGCGAAGAAGCGAGCGTATTTGCCGTCGCCTTCAACGTAAGCGCATTCCACCACGCCTTTCTCGCCCTGCAGTGCACGCACCAGAGACAGACCGAAACGTGCGGCCGCCTGGCCCATGGACAGCGTTGCAGACCCGCCGCCGGCTTTGGCTTCCACCACTTCGGTGCCGGCGTTCTGAATGCGTTTAGTCAGATCCGCCACTTCCTGATCGGTGAAGCTCACGCCAGGGATCTGCGACAGCAGAGGCAGGATGGTCACGCCAGAGTGGCCGCCGATGACCGGCACGTTCAGCTCTTCCGGCTGTTTGCCTTTCAGCTCGGCCACGAAGGTGTTGGAACGGATGATATCCAGCGAAGTCACGCCGAACAGTTTGTTCTTGTCGTAAACGCCGGCTTTTTTCAGCACTTCCGCCGCGATGGCGACCGTGGTGTTAACCGGGTTGGTGATGATGCCGATGCAGGCTTTCGGGCAGGTTTTCGCCACTTGCTCAATCAGGTTACGCACGATGCCGGCGTTAACGTTGAACAGATCAGAGCGATCCATGCCAGGCTTACGGGCCACGCCGGCGGAAATCAGCACCACGTCCGCACCGTGCAGAGCCGGGGTCGCGTCTTCGCCGCTGAAGCCTTTGATTTTAACTGCGGTTGGGATGTGGCTTAAGTCGACGGCAACGCCTGGGGTAACGGGGGCAATGTCGTAGAGAGAGAGTTCAGAACCTGAAGGAAGCTGGGTTTTGAGTAGAAGGGCGAGGGCCTGGCCGATACCGCCAGCAGCACCGAGAACTGCAACTTTCATCCTATACTCCTTTATTATCTTAAATATATAAAGCGCCGTGAATGTGTTGGTTACGGACCTTAAGTTATTACACCTTTAAAAACAATAAATTAGCCAATTCTTGCCTGCAGGTGTAATAAAACGGCCGCTGTCGCGTCCATTTTAGATTAAATCGCTTACGCATGAAGGGCATAGCGCACATTAATCAAAAATAGTGCGAGGTTATTCACGAGCAAGTTAACCGGCCGTTACATTACACCCTTACGCAACATCAGAACAACATCATTTTAATAACATTTTATTTACCACCGCAGGCCGATTTTCCGTCGTCAAAAGGGCATATTCATCGCTGCCGGATTTTGTTAAAATGCCGTCCTTTCCTCGCCGCCCGGTCATGTTTATTTTCTTTGGGTCGGCCTTTGTTGCATAAAAATTCATCCATATGCATAATCATGACTTCCACTATCAACATTCCACGGTGCAAAATGCGTAATCCCGCAAAACAGGAAGATCTGATCAAGACGTTCAAAGCGTTATTGAAAGAAGAAAAATTCAGTTCTCAAGGCGAGATCGTTTTGGCGCTGCAAGAAGAAGGCTTCGAAAACATTAACCAATCCAAAGTATCGCGCATGCTGACCAAGTTCGGCGCGGTACGTACGCGCAATGCCAAAATGGAAATGGTGTATTGCCTTCCTGCCGAACTCGGCGTGCCGACCACCACCAGCCCATTGAAGAATCTGGTGCTGGACGTCGACCATAACGACGCCGTCGTGGTGATCCACACCAGCCCGGGCGCCGCGCAGCTGATCGCTCGCCTGCTCGACTCATTGGGTAAATCCCAGGGCATCCTCGGCACGATTGCCGGCGACGATACGATTTTCGTCACCCCGTCCAACGGCTTTACCGCTCAGAAACTGCATGAAGCTATTCTGGGCGTGTTCGAGCAAGAGCTGTGAAACCTGGCGCTAACAAAGTGCGGCTGTAGCCCGCACTTTGTTAGCGCTTCTTTAACCCCCGCGTTACCTTCCCTGCCTTCAACCGCGTTTAACACTGCTTTTTTATCCCTCAGCAACACATTTCCATGACATCTCCATGTAACCAGCAGTACCCACTGTGATCTTCCGCACTTTTGGTCAAAAGCACTTACCTCATTGAAATTACATAAATTTAACATCAAAAGATCGTTTTATGAGCGTTTTTTATTCCTTATGGTTATAAAAAATAAGGATCATGAGGTTAAAGTTTCACTAGCAACTGTTAGCGAACTATTAATTTTTCGCGTTACTAGCTGTATACTCATTTTCGTGAACTGAATCACAGTTCGTTGGAACTGATAAAAGAATACGATGAGGTGAGATGATGAAAATTAAAACTACCGTTGCAACCCTGAGCGTTCTGTCCATGCTTTCATTTGGTGCATTCGCAGCACAATCTGTTGACGCGACTCAGGCCGCAAAACTGCAGCCGGCCGGTGTGATCACCGTGAGCGGCGTCGCCGCTGCGCCTTCCGACATTCGCCAGGCGCTGTCCGACAAAGCTGACGCCAAAGGGGCAACCGCTTACCGCGTAATCGAAGCCCGCAATGACGGCAACTTCCACGCGACCGCTGAAATCTACAAATAAGTACCGGCATTACCCGGCAACGGGCAATACATCTCTGGAATCAAACGCTGTCGTAACGGCCTTCAAGAATAAAAATCGCTGCCAAGCCCTTCCAGGCTGTTATGACCAAGGATCGCTATCATGAACATGAAAACTACTGTTGCTGCACTCGGCCTGCTGTCTGTCATCTCCTTCGGCGCTTCTGCCGCCCAATTGGTGACTAACGATCAGACCGCCAACCTGCAATCTATCGGCACCATTACCGTCAGCGGCATCGACGGCGCGCCGACCGACATTCGCCAGGCGTTGTCGGAAAAAGCCGACGCAAAAGGCGCGACCGCCTACCGCGTGATCGAAGCGCGTAATGAAGGCAACTACCACGCCACCGCCGAGATTTACAAATAACAACTCTGGGAACGGCTTTGCAGAGCTGATTACCCTCGTCACTGCCACTGCCGAGTTCTGACGCAAACGCCGATTTCCCAGAGACCCTCTCGTCGTCCTATCCGACGAACCCCGTTGCCCTCGCTCGCGAGGGCTTTTTTATGGGCGCAAAAAAGGCCGCGAATGCGGCCCTTGATGTGACTGATGCGGCTGAGCGATCAGTAGGTGACTTTCGGTTCCTGCTTTTTCGCCAGCGCGTCCAGCAGGCGATCGTGAATGCCGCCGAAGCCGCCGTTGCTCATCACCAGAATGTGATCGCCCGGCTGTGCGGTTTTCACCACCATGTCCACCAGCGTGTCGAGATCCGCGCTCCAGTGCGCCGGCTGCACGCAGGCATCCGCCACTTCCGCCACCTGCCACGGAATGTGGTGCGGCTGGAACAGGAACACTTCGTCGGCGCGGCCGAGCGAAGGTGCCAGATCGTTTTTGCTGATGCCCATTTTCATGGTGTTGGAGCGCGGTTCCAGCACCGCCAGAATGCGCGCCGTGCCACCGACCTTGCCGCGCAGCGCGGCCAGAGTGGCGAGGATCGCCGTCGGGTGGTGTGCGAAGTCGTCGTAAACAGTGACGCCGTTGGCTTCGCCACGCAGTTCCAGACGGCGGCGGGCGTTGATGAAATCGCCCAACGCGCGGCAGGCGTCCGCCGGCTGCACGCCGACATGGCGGGTAGCGGCGATGGCCATCAGGCCGTTATGCATGTTGTGCTCGCCCACCAGCGCCCAGTTCACTTCGCCGACCTGTTCGCCGTCGAGGAACACCGCGTAATGGCTGGCGTCCGGCGTCAGCTTCTGCGCGCGCCAGGTGCCCTCTTCCCCCACCAGCTCCTGCTCGCTCCAGCAGCCCATCGCCATCACCTGCTTCAGGTGGCTGTCGTTGTCCGGCAGGATGATCTTGCCTTTGCCCGGCACCAGACGCACCAGGTGGTGGAACTGTTTCTGGATGGCTTTCAGATCGTCGAAGATATCGGCGTGATCGAACTCCAGGTTATTCATGATCAGCGTGCGCGGGCTGTAGTGCACGAACTTGGAGCGCTTGTCGAAGAACGCGCAGTCATACTCGTCGGCCTCGATCACGAAGAACGGGCTGCCGCCAAGGCGAGCCGAAACGTCGAAGTTGCCGGGCACGCCGCCGATAACGAAGCCGGGCTGGTAGCCGCAGGCCTCGAGGATCCAGGTCGCCATGCCGGCGGTGGTGGTTTTGCCGTGGGTGCCGGCAACCGCCAGTACCCAGCGATCGCGCAATACGGCGTCGTGCAGCCACTGCGGGCCGGAAACGTAAGGAATGCCACGCTCCAGCACCGCCTCCACGCACGGGTTGCCGCGCGTCATGGCGTTGCCGATGATCACCAGATCCGGCGCCGGATCCAGCTGGGCTGGATCATAACCCTGAATAAGATCGATCCCCTGGTTCTCCAGCAGCGTGCTCATCGGCGGATAGACGTTGGCGTCCGAACCGGTGACGTCATGCCCCAGTGAGCGCGCCAGCATCGCCAACCCGCCCATAAAGGTGCCACAGATCCCAAGAATGTGAATGCGCATAGGTTTCTCATGTGAGTGCATCGAATGTCGGCATATTCTAACGCTCAGAATCGTCCAGAAGAAATGGATTTGCCTATGAATGGCGCGCATCTTTGGGCTACACTGCACGCGAAAACGTTGGCGGTTTGTTAACAGGCCGCTATCCATCCGTAGATTCAGGGATTGTGTCATGAAAACGTTAGGCGAATTTATCGTCGAGAAACAGCACGACTTCTCGCACGCCACCGGCGAGCTGACCGCGTTACTTTCTGCAATTAAACTGGGCGCCAAAATCATCCACCGCGACATCAACAAGGCCGGCCTGGTTGATATTCTGGGAACCAGCGGGGTGTCCAACGTACAGGGCGAAGTTCAGATGAAACTGGACCTGTACGCGAACGAAAAACTGAAAGCGGCGTTGAAAGCGCGTGGTGAAGTTGCGGGTATCGCTTCCGAAGAAGAAGATGAAATCGTGATATTCGACGGCGAGCGAGCTGAAAATGCCAAGTATGTCGTTTTGATGGATCCGTTGGACGGTTCGTCCAACATCGATGTCAACGTCTCGGTCGGTACGATTTTCTCTATCTACCGTCGCATCACGCCGGTCGGCACGCCGGTGACCGAAGAAGACTTCCTGCAGCCGGGCAGCGCCCAGGTCGCAGCGGGTTATGTGGTTTACGGTTCGTCCACCATGCTGGTGTACACCACTGGTTACGGCGTCCACGCCTTTACTTATGACCCGTCTCTGGGCGTGTTCTGCCTCTCCCACGAGAAAGTGCGCTTCCCGGCGAGCGGCAACATGTATTCCATCAACGAAGGCAACTACATCAAGTTCCCTCTCGGCGTGAAGAAATACATCAAATACTGCCAGGAGCAGGATGAAGCGACGCAGCGCCCTTACACCTCGCGCTACATCGGTTCTCTGGTGGCGGACTTCCACCGCAACCTGCTGAAAGGCGGCATCTACATCTACCCAAGCACCGCCAGCCACCCGCAAGGTAAGCTGCGCCTGCTGTACGAATGCAACCCGATGGCGTTCCTGGCCGAACAGGCCGGCGGTAAGGCCAGCGACGGCAAAAACCGCATTCTGGACATCACGCCGGTGAAACTGCACCAGCGCGCGCCATTCTTCGTCGGCACCAAGTCGATGGTAGAAGACGCAGAACGCTTCATCGCCGAAAACCCGGACGAGTAACGCGTTCTTTGCAAGGGTTCGGCGCCGCGCCGAACCCTTATCGCCTTACAGCTTGAACGCCGCCATGCTCTGCGCCAGCAGCTGAGCCTGATCTTCCAGCGAGCGCGTCGCCGCCGCCGACTCTTCCACCAGCGCCGCATTCTGCTGCGCCACCTGATCCATCTGCGCCACCGCCAGGTTCACCTGTTCGATGCCGCTGCTTTGTTCCCGCGTCGCCGCCGAGATCTCACGCATCAGCGCCGTGACCCGGCCCACTTCGCCGGTGATGCCGCTCATGGTCTGCGCCGCCGACTCCACCATCTGCTCGCCTTCCTGCACCCGGTTTTGCGACGCTTCGATCAACCCTTTGATCTCTTTCGCCGACTGGGCGCTGCGCTGCGCCAGATTGCGCACTTCGCCGGCCACCACCGCGAAACCGCGGCCCTGTTCGCCGGCACGCGCCGCCTCTACCGCCGCGTTCAGCGCCAGGATATTGGTCTGGAAGGCGATGCCGTCCATCACGCTGATGATGTCGGCGATGCGGCGCGAGCTGTCGGTGATCGCCTGCATCTTGCTCATCACCTGGCTGACCACGTCGCTGCCCTGGTTGGCGATATCGGACACGCTCAGCGCCAGTTGGTTGGCCTGCTCGCAGTTCTCGGCGTTCATTTTCACCGTCGAAGTCAGCTGTTCCATGCTGGCGGCGGTCTCTTCCAGTGAAGCGGCCGATTCTTCGGTGCGCTGCGCCAGATGCAGGTTGCCGGCCGCCAGTTCGCGTGAACCGGTGTCGATCTGGCTGCTGGCGTCACGCACTTTGCTGACCGAACTGGCCAGAGCCTGCTGCATGCGCTGCATCGCCCGCACCAGGCGGCCCATCTCGGTATCGCCCTCACCGCGGATCTCATGGGTCAGATCGCCGCCGGCGATGTGTTCCAGCTGCGCGATGGACTCGTCCAGCGGGCGCAGAATGATCACCCGCAGCGCGAACCAGGCCAGCACCGCCAGCAGCACGCTCAGCAGGCCCGCCACCACGATCAGCGAGATCTTGGTGCTGGCGTTGTTTTCCGCGTCATACACCTGCTGCGCGCCAAGCTTCATCGCGAAGCTGCGGAAATCGGTGAGATCCTTTTCGAACGCGATGCTCAGCGCGGAGATGCGCGTTTCCTGGATGTGATAATACTCATCGATCTTGCCGGCCTTAATGGCGGCGGCCATCGGCTTCACGCCCTGCTCCAGATAGGCACGGTAGCTGTTTTGCAGGCGGTTGGAGAGTTCACGGCCGCGATCGGTCACGGTGCCGACGCCGACAAAGCGCGCCATTTCCTTGTTCGACTGCTCGAGGTAACCGTAGATGCGGCCCACGGTGGCGTCGGAGACATCGACCTGGCCGATCTCCCGTTGGCGCACCGCCAGCGAAGCGGCGGTTCGGGCGCGCAGCGTCAGGTTGGAGCTGTTGGCCAGCGAGCCCAGCTCTTCGCCGAGGATCTGGTTTAAGGTATGGATCGAGCGCGATCCTTCGTTAATCGCGTTGACGCCAATAACGCTGACCATGATCAGCAGCATGGTCATCAGGCTCAGCAGGGCGATCAGCCCAGCCTTCACCGTAATCTTTTTTAGCATGAGTTCTTCCCGGCTTCAGAATAGTGAGATCAGACGTAGTAGGGGTGGCAAAACGCGGAGCCAGCTTTGCTGGCTCATTATTGTTTGTTGAAGTTATCGGCAGGCGAAGGCAAAACTTCATGCCGCGGCGGGATTAATCTGGAAATTCTCCGTGCGCCGGCACGCTGGGTTTTCAACGATGAAAAGGGCAGGAAATCGCAAAAGAGTCCGCTATAATAGCCGCCACTCCATTTCTGGTTTGATGATTAAAGGAAACCGACATGAGCTTGAATCTGGTCCCTGCTGGCAAAGACCTGCCGGAAGACATCTACGTAGTAATCGAAATCCCGGCCAACGCCGATCCAATCAAATACGAAATCGACAAAGAAACCGGCGCGCTGTTCGTTGACCGTTTCATGTCCACCGCGATGTTCTACCCGTGCAACTACGGCTACATCAACCACACCCTGTCTCTGGACGGTGACCCGGTTGACGTGCTGGTCCCAACCCCATACCCGCTGCAGCCGGGCTCCGTGATCCGCTGCCGTCCGGTTGGCGTGCTGAAGATGACCGACGAAGCCGGTGAAGACGCCAAGCTGGTTGCGGTACCGCACAGCAAGCTGACCAAAGAGTACGATCACGTGAAAGACGTGAACGACCTGCCGGAACTGCTGAAAGCCCAGATCGCTCACTTCTTCGAGCACTACAAAGATCTGGAAAAAGGCAAATGGGTGAAAGTGGAAGGCTGGGCAGACGCTGCCGCAGCTAAAGCGGAAATCATCGCCTCCTTCGAACGCGCTGCCAAGAAGTAATGCCAGCCGCCGTCCGATGAAAAAACACCGCTCATTGAGCGGTGTTTTTTTTTCTTACTGTTCGTCGAGACGCTTCAGCCAGTCGCCGCTGGTAATCCGCGGGTACCCGTCCACGCTGTGTTTGTACAGGTAGATCCACGCACTCCCATAAGGCGTCTGAATCAGCTCGCGCTTATAGTCCTTGGTGTTGCTTTTCAGTTCGTCCAGCTCTGCCAGAATCGATGAGTTAATACGATACACCTCGCAATGTATCGTGCCCTCTCCAGGGATCGCCGCCGGGTAATGGCCCAGATTATAAATCTGATAGCCTTCGAGCTCGTGCTCGCCGAGCCATTGGGCGTTGGTCATCCAATGGCTGTTTCCCTGTTTGCGCCGTAAACTGCCGTAGACAATTATTCGCATCGCTAAAACTCAAACTGATAGAGCAAATCTAATGCCTGGTCGAGACCAGACACCGCTTCAAGATACAACTTAGGCATCAGGCGATAACGCAACGTCAGCGTGGCCAGCGAGTCGAAAATGCCCACCCCATATTTTACTTGTAAGCCTGGGAGGACATAGCCGCTCACGACAACCTGGGAATTGTCGCCAACCCCCTGAGTGTCCAGAGCCAAATTACTCACGCCGAATGCCTCGCCGATTTTACCCACAAGTTGACCACTTTGTGCAACCCCCATGCCGATTAACATCGAGGTCATGGCGTTGCCGTCGGCGCCGGAGCTGCTCAAGCCCTGGCCGCGCAGCAGATAAGACAAGGCTTCCTGCTGCGATTTGGCCGGATCGGAGAACACTTCCAGCTTCGGCGCATCCGCCAGGCCGGTCACGCGCACGCCGGCGGTCACATCGTCCTCGGTGGATTCCGGGTTGCGGATCGCCTCGATATTCAGCAGCGGCTGATCCGGCGGGCCGGAGAACATCAGCTGCCCTTTACGCACGATCAAATCCTGACCATAAGCATGGAATCGGCCGGAAGGGATGTCAATCTGGCCGTTGAGGCCCAGCCCTTTCTTGTCCTGCACCACCTTCAGATCGCCCTTCAAGCGGGCTTTCAGGCCAAAGGCGTCCAGCCGCACGTCGTTGCCGACGTGGATCATCAGATTGCTGTTGATCGGGATCGACGCGGTCTTCGGTTGAATCGGCTTCAGCTGGTCGTCCAGCATCACCTCGTCGGAAGAGACGCCCACCGCGCTTTCCGGCAGCTCCTGCACCGTGATGCGCGCCCAGGGAATGTCGACCTTGCCGTTGAGCGAGAACAGCTGCGGCGTGGCTTCAAACACCAGATCCGGCGACACGTCGATGCGGATCATCGGCGGCACCGTCACCCGCAGCTTGTCGCCCTTGGCGGCAATGCGCGCACGCCAGGCGTTGATATCGCGCCAGTCGGCATCGCCCGCCAGATTCAGCTGGCCGCGCGTGGTGCTGAGCAACCCTTCCAGCGTCGAGGTCATGCCGTTGAAATTCACCGCCAGCCGCGCGTCGGTCATGTCGAACGGCATCCAGTGCCCCTGCACCTTCGCCCGATCCAACGCCAGGCGCCCGAACACCAGCGGCTTCTGCGCGCTGCCGCCCAGGCGCAGGTTGGCGTTCAGCATGCCCGCCGCGCTTTCGCCCTTCATCAGCGCCGGGTTGATCAGCGCCAGCGAGATGTTGGTGATATTGACGTTGCCACTGATGGTGCGCCGCACCTGCGGATCCGCCACCTGGATATTGCCGTCGAACTGGCCGTTGTTGGTCAGTTTGATCCGCCAGTCGGCCTGCGCGCGGCCGTTGTTCAAGCCGGCGTTGAGGGCCAGCGTATCGAAGGCGACCGGCAGCGCGTTGCCCTGCACCTGCTGCACCACCTTGACGCCGTTGCCGGCCAGCGTGACTTTCGCCTCCGGCAGCGCGCCGCCCGGCTTCCAGCTGACGTCGGCCCGGCCGGTGAACACGCCGCTCAGGGCGGTGTCCGGGCCGAGGAACGGCTTGATCATCGCCAGGTCGAACCGGTTGAGCACCACACTGGCCTGGCCGCTCTGGCCGGCTTCAATGGTCTTAGGCACGCACAGCTCGGCGTTCGGGTTCTGCCAACAGTGCGGCCCGACGCTGATTTTCTGCTCGGTGTTCAGGTAGTCCAGCGCGATGGCGCGCGTCAGGCGCCATTCCCCGACCGGCGTATCGAAACGGGTGTTGTTCAGATTGCCGCGCCAGCGCTGCTGCTGACGATCGAAGCTGCCCTGCAGCGCCAGCTGGCCGGAGACCGGCTTGCCGTCAATCTTCAGCTGCAGCTGGTGCTGCTTCTCGCTGCCTTTGGCGTCGAGGGTCAGCAGGCTGACCTCCAGCGCATCCTGCTTCAGCTGTTCGACGCGTACCGCCAGCTGCCCCTGGATCTGATCCGTGGAGCGCACGTCGCCATCGATCTTCACGCGGTTGATGCGCAGCGCCTGCCACTGCAAGCCGGAAGCGGTCAAATCCGCCAGCAGCTGCGGCGCCTGCAGATTGCCGCGCAGCTTCAGCAGCCCTTTGGCGGTGCCGCCCAAGCCCGGCAGCGCGCCGTCCAGACGCGGCGCGTCGATGTTGGCGTCCAGGTTCCAGCTCTTCTCGTCCAGCTGCCCTTTGACGTTCAGTTGGTTACGCCCCAGCGCCAGATCGATGCCGGGGATTTTCCACTGCCCGGCGGCGTTGCCGCTCAGCGTACCGCGCGCCGTGACCTTGTTCTGCTTCACGTTGCCGTCCAGCTGCAATACCGGCACCTGCAGCTGCCAGCTGCCGCCGTGCAGGCTGCCGCGCGTGGTGATCTTGCCATCCAGCTTCGCCGGCCATTCCGGCCACTGCTTGGCGGTATTGATGCCGCTCAGCGTCAATTGCGAGGTCCAGCTGATGGCTTTGCTCCAGTCCACCAGCGCGGTAAGATCGGTATTGCCCTGCAGCGCCGCCAGGCGCAGGCGCTCCAGCTTGAACTGCTCGACGTTGCCTTTGCCGTCCAGCGTCAGCACCGCCGGCGGCAAGTCCTGGCCTTTCAGATTGGCGCGCGTCGACAGCGCGTAGTCGGTCGCCTTGCCGTTAAAGCGCAGGCGGAAGTCATTGACCTGATACTGCGCCTCGCCGCTCAGCGGCCATTTCAGCTGCTTGCTCTGCAACGTCAGCGCCAGCGGCAGGCCGGCTTCGGCCAGCCGGGTTTGCACATCGAGCTGGGCGCCGACCGGGCCGGACAGGTTCAGCGCCACCTTCAGCTCGTCACGCAACCCACCGCCGATGTTCAGCTTCACCTTCTCGCCCTTCAGCGGTTCGATATTCAGCGCGCTGTTGGCGGTCAGGGCCACCGGCCAGTCGCCGGTCAGGGTTGCCTGCCCCTGCACTGACAGCGTGCCCTGAGGCGACTTCACGTCGAAGTTGTCCAGTTGGATATGCTGATCCTGCGTGCTGGCCTGCAGTAACAGGCTCGTGATTAGCACGTCGGTATCGCCGGTCAAGCGCAGCTGCTCGCCGCTGATCTCTTTGACGGTGATATCCAACGGCAGGCGGATGTCCGGCAGATCCGGCAACAGCGGTTTGGCGAACAGTTCTTTCAGCGTTTCGCCCAGCGGCTTCTCTTCCGGCTGAGGTGCCGGCTTCGCCGCGTCGGTAACTTGCTCGCCGACCTTTTTCGCCACCTCGACCGCCGGCTGCACCGCTTCCGGCAACGGGTTTTGCGGCGTTTTCGGCAAGGCGATCAGCAGCGAGCCGATCTTGGTCGGCATCAGCGTCAGCGCGCGCTCTTGCCACTGCGCGCCGGTGCGGAACTCGGCCAGAGAGATGGCGGTGTCGTCGACGGTGACCTTGACGTTGTTAAACGCCAACAGGCGCAGCGTGATAGGGTAAGGCGTACTGAGATTGGTGGTCGGCTCACTGCTCTCCTCCACCGGCGCGGAAGGCGCCATCGCTTTGGTGTTCACCGCCACGTCCACATCCTGGGCGGTCAAGGCATTGACGCACAGCGAGCTGCGTTTAAAGCAGGACAGGTCAAGGGAGAGATGGAACTGCCCGGCGTTGACCGTCACGCCCGGCATCTGATATTTCACGCCCTTCAGCGTCAGATCGCGCCAGCCGCCGCTGACGCCGGCGATCTCCAGCCCCGGCACCCAGCGCGCCGCGCCGTTGATGACCATATGCAAACCGGTGGTGGTGCCTATCAGGAAGGCCAGCCCGCCGATCAGCAACAGCAGAACGACCAGAAATCCGAGACAAATCTTTTTAACCAGGCTCATAGTTCAGGCCCCAAACCGATGTAGAACTGCATCCCGTGGGTGTCCTTGTCTCCCACAGGCGCGGCGATATCCAGCTTCACCGGCCCCACCGGCGACTGCCAGCGCACGCCTACGCCGGCGCCGGTCTTGAAGTTGCTTTTCTTGATATCGTTCACCGCTTCACCGGAGTCGACGAACATCGCCCCCCACCATTTGCCGGTCACGTTGTACTGGTACTCCAGCGAGCCGGTCAGCATCTTGGAGGCGCCGGTCAGCTTGCCGTCGCCATCGCGCGGCGAAATGTCTTTGTACTTGTAGCCGCGAATGCTGCGGTCACCGCCGGCGAAGAAGCGCAGATCCGGCGGCACCTTGTCGAAGTCGTTGGTTTCGATCCAGCCCACCTGGCCGCGCGCCACGAAACGGTGCTTGTCGGCCAGTGTGCGGATCCACACGTTCTGCGCCTGCATCAGCGCGAAGTCCACGCCGGAACCCCAGGTGGTGTCGGACACGTCGATAGAGTAGCGCTGGCTGTCGCCCCAGGTCGGCATCAGGCCGCCGCGCGAGCGGGTGCGGTTGAAGCTGACGCCGGGATACAGCAGCATGGTGGTGTTGCTGACGTTACCCTGGGTAAAGTTATCCCAGCGCCAGGTCAGGTTGATCGCCCGCTGCCAGCCGCTGGAGAGATCCCAGTTGCGCGAGGCCACCACTTTGGAGGTGACGGACTTGGTGTCGTTAAGATTGACGTTCTTGAGGCCGCCCTGCAGCAGGTAATACTGCTCCAGCGGGTTCTTCAGCAGCGGGATCTTGTAGGTCAGATCCAGTTGCTGCTCCGGCGCCGATACGCTGGCGCTGGTTTCCAGGCTATGCCCGCGATCGTTGAGCCAGGGCTTTTTCCAGGTGCCTTTCACCCGCGGGCCGACGTCGGTGGAGTAACCGATACCGGTTTCGACGGTGTTGCGCGTGCGCGGCGTCACCAGCGCGTCCAACGGCAAAATCTTGTTCTCTTTGGCATCGTTGAAATCAGGGGATACCACCACCGAGTTGAACCAGTTGGTGGCGGACAAACGGCGGTTCAGCTCGGCCAAATCCTCCGAACTGTAGTAATCCCCCTGATGAAAGGGCACCAGATTTTGCAGATAGTCTTCGCGGATTTGCGAGCCGGTGAATTTTACCTTGCCGAAGCGGTAACGCTCGCCGCTGTTGAAATCGATATCCCAAAACGCCTTGTGCAGATCTTCGGCCACGCCGAGCTGGCTTTTGGTCATGTCGGCATCGAAGTAGCCTTTGCGCAGCGCCAGGCCGGTGAGAGAGCCTTTGAAACTGTCATACTTGCCGTGGTTGAGGATCTCGCCGATGGTCGGCCGGTCCTTCTTTACCAGCGCCAGGTAGTCCTCATCGGTCTTCGCGCCGCCTTCCAGCACGATGTTGGCGCCGGCGATACGCACCGGTTCGCCCGGATTGACCTTGGCATGCAGCACCGGGCGCGACATCCCCGGCCGATCGTCCAGCGTAAATTCGATGGTCGGCTGATAATAGCCGAGCGCGCGCAGCCCCTGGCGCACCGCCTCATCCACCCGTGCGCGGAAGCGACCGTCGGTGCCGACCTCTTCAGGCGTGATCGACGACAGGCGCACCCGAACGTTTTTTTCCAACTCTCCGCTTAACCCTTCCACCTGCAACCGCACGTTCGCCGCGTAGGCTGCAGGTGCCGCAAGCAACACAGCTATCAAGCACATGACCGGGTACTTTGGCACGTGTTCTCCTTATTGATTTTACTTTCCTGTTATGGTGTTCGCTCCGGGGCCAGGGCAGACTCCGCGCTATCATGACGGCAGCCCTCTTCAGCCTTGTTCCGGACGCCGCCCGCCGCGCTTTGCCACCGCCGCGCAACAGGCGAATTCTTCACTTTTGGCGCTCAAAATACTGCGTTAAGCTTATACATAAACCCAACTTGCCACTTATTGTGGGCAAAGACGCGGTGAGATACAACCGAACCGCTCCCATGTAGGGTCAATTCTTACTGTGACAACAGGAGTCAACCGTGGTGCCATTTTTTGATAAATCACAAACCGTCGATAAGGCAAGCGCGCTGCCTGGCCGCACCACGCCAATGCCTGTCGCAACGCTCAACGTGGTCACCGAACACTCGATGACCCAGGTGCCGGCAGGCATGGAAGTGGCGATCTTCGCCATGGGCTGTTTCTGGGGCGTTGAGCGCCTGTTCTGGCAGCAGCCGGGCGTCTACAGCACCGCCGCCGGCTACAGCGGCGGCTACACGCCGAACCCGACCTACCGCGAAGTGTGCAGCGGCCAGACCGGCCACGCCGAAGTGGTACGCGTGGTGTTCGATCCGCAGGTCGTCAGCTACAAACAGCTGCTGCAGGTATTCTGGGAAAATCACGATCCGGCGCAGGGCATGCGCCAGGGCGGCGACGTCGGCACCCAGTACCGCTCGGCGATTTACACGCTGAGCCCGGAGCAGCAGGCCGAGGCGGAAAGCAGCCTGCAGCGCTTCCAGCAGGCGATGGACGCGGCGGGCGACAAGCGTGTCATCACTACCGAGATCGCGCCGGCGCTGCCGTTCTATTACGCGGAGGACGATCATCAGCAGTACCTGTTCAAGAATCCGGAAGGCTACTGCGGGCTGGGTGGCATCGGCGTTTGCCTGCCGCCGCAGGGCTGATCCGATGCCGGCCGGCGGCACTTTTTTAACCGCTGGCGGCCCCTGTGGGGCAACTGCTATACTATGCGGGCCGCTTCTGCGGCCCGATAGCTTCCCTTCTGGTTGTTATCGCTGCTTTTTTTACTATGTACTACCCTTCCTCAAGAGCGCCGGCATCCCGTCGGCACGTATGGATAGATTATGTTAAACAGTATTTTACTGATTCTTTTTCTGATCGCGGTGAGTGCGTTCTTCTCACTGTCGGAAATCTCTCTGGCCGCCTCGCGCAAGATCAAACTGAAGCTGATGGCGGACGAAGGCAACATCAACGCCGCCAGAGTGCTTAAACTGCAAGAAACCCCAGGCATCTTCTTCACCGTGGTGCAGATCGGCCTGAACGCCGTGGCCATCCTCGGCGGTATCGTCGGCGATGCGGCGTTTTCTCCCACTTTCAAGGTGTTGTTCGATCGTTTCCTGTCGCCCGAACTGGCGGAACAGGTCAGCTTCATCTGCTCCTTCGTGCTGGTGACCAGCCTGTTTATCCTGTTCGCCGATTTGACCCCGAAGCGCATCGGTATGATTGCACCAGAGACGGTCGCCGTCCGGATCATCAACCCGATGCGTTTCTCCATCATGATCTTCCGCCCGCTGGTGTGGTTCTTCAACGGCATGGCCAACCTGATCTTCCGCATGTTCAAGCTGCCGATGGTGCGTAAGGACGATATCACCTCCGACGACATCTACGCAGTGGTGGAAGCCGGTGCCCTGGCGGGCGTGCTGCGCAAGCAGGAACATGAGCTGATTGAAAACGTGTTCGAACTGGAATCGCGCACCGTGCCGTCTTCGATGACCTCGCGTGAAAGCGTGGTGTACTTCGACCTGCGCGAAAGCGAAGAGAGCATCAAGGAGAAGGTCTCGACCCATCCGCACTCCAAGTTCCTGGTGTGCGACGGCCATATCGATCAGGTGGTCGGCTACGTCGATTCCAAAGACCTGCTGAACCGCGTGCTGGGCAACCAGAGCCTGGTGCTGAGCAGCGGCGTGCAGATCCGTTCGGCGCTGATCGTGCCCGATACGCTGACGCTGTCCGAAGCGTTGGAAAGCTTCAAGACCGCCGGCGAAGACTTCGCGGTGATCCTCAATGAATATGCGTTGGTGGTGGGCATCATCACCCTTAACGACGTGATGACCACGCTGATGGGCGATCTGGTTGGCCAAGGCCAGGAAGAGCAGATCGTGGCGCGCGACGAAAGCTCATGGCTGATTGAAGGCGGCACGCCGATCGACGACGTGATGCGCGTGCTGGACATCGACGAGTTCCCGCAGGCGGGCAACTACGAGACCATCGGCGGCTTTATGATGTATATGCTGCGCAAGATCCCGAAACGCACCGACTTCGTCAAATACGCCGGCTACAAGTTCGAAGTGGTGGATATCGACAGCTACAAGATAGACCAGCTGCTGGTCACCCGGCTGAGCGACAAACCGGCGGCGGTACTGCCGAAAGCCCCGGAAGACACCCCGGCGGCTTGACGCCAGCCGGCAAAAACATCAGCGGCCCCATCGGGGCCGCATTTTTTTTACCGCTGTCAGCGCAGTGTTCAGCCAAACTCGGCCTGCAACAGCAGCACCTGGCGGTTTACTTCAGACATCACGCTGAAATGGCGCTTGTCACGAATCTTCGGCGGCAGGATTTTCCCCTCGTCGAATTCAAATGCGCCCACGTCCTTGATATACAGCCTTCCGCGAAACAGGGTCTTAACGTACTTTGCCACTTTCAAAGGGTTATAACGCTGGAAGATTCTCATTCTTTTACGCTCCTCCCGTTGATCCATGCGCTCAGCGAGCCGCCAAAGGTGGCAGCCTCGAAATTCAGAACGCAACTTGATTGCATGTAGTAGACCCAGTAAAGACCAGAACGTTCACTTCTGCCCGGTGATCTACGCTGGATTTACACTTTTTGACAGAATTGTATATGATAATTTATAACGTTTTCAGTATATCCCTTCAAAATCTGATGATTAGCGAACCAAGGGAAAATCTGCGATCCGGTTAACAGGACAGACCTCTTATCACATCCTATGCTTTAGGCTGTCGAAGTGCTGTCGCACAAATTCCACTCATTACAAGGAGAAAGCATGAAAACAAGTCGCATGCTGATGGTATCCCTGCTGCTCGCCCCGCTTTTCGCTTCCGCGCACAACTTCCAGCTCCAGCAGCGCGTAGCGCCGGTCGGTGTCAGCGACAAAGGAGAGCTCAATTACGCTGACGGTAATTTTAGCTACCAGAACTGGAACAGCGCGCAGCTCAGTGGAAAAGTGCGAGTGATACAACATATTGCCGGCCGCAGCTCCGCCAAAGACATGAACGACCCACTGATTGAAGCGATCAAGAAGGCGAAGCTACCACACGATCGTTACCAAACGACGACAATCGTCAACACCGACGATGCCCTGATGGGCACCGCGATGTTCGTGCGCAGCAGCATTGAGGACAGCAAGAAGGAGTTCCCGTGGTCGCAGTTTATCGTCGACAGCGACGGCAACGTGCGTAAGGCCTGGGATCTGCAGCCGAAAGGCTCAGCTATTGTGGTGCTGGATAAGCAAGGGCGCATTCAGTTCGCCAAAGACGGCGCGCTGACGCCGGAAGAGGTGCAGCAGGTGATGTCCAAGCTGCACCAGCTGTTGGCGAACTAACTCAGAACAGCGACACCCGGAAGCCGGGGTTGAGGAAAGATTCACGCGGGGTATAGAGCAACGGCTTGCCCTGCCAATCGTGAATTTGCGCCCCGGCGGCCACCGCCACCGCATGCCCTGCGGCGGTATCCCAAATATTGGTCGGCCCGAAGCGCGGATAGAGCTGCGCCTTGCCTTCCGCCACCAGGCAGAACTTCAGCGAGGAGCCGACGGACACGGTCTGGTGCTCACCCAGCTGCTGCAAATAGTCTTTCAGTTCGTCGTCGATATGCGAGCGGCTCACCACCACCAGCGGCGGATGCGCGTTGCTAACGCCGATCGCCTGCCGCACGCCCTTCTCTTCTTTCCAGGCCTTGCCGCGCTCCGCCAGATACAGCACGTCGATCGCCGGGGCGTACACCACCCCCATCACCGCCTGCCCGTCTTCAATCAGGGCGATATTGACCGTGAACTCACCGTTGCGGTGCAAGAACTCTTTGGTGCCGTCCAACGGATCGACCAGCCAGTAGCGCGTCCAGCTGCGGCGTTCTTCCCACGCCGGCGGATCTTCTTCCGACAGCAGCGGCACCTCGGGCGTCAGCGCCGCCAGGCCGCGCTTGATGATGTGATGCGCCGCCAGATCGGCCGCCGTCACCGGTGAATCATCTTTTTTCTGTGCGACATCAAGCGGTTGTTCACCGTCGTACACCGCCATGATCGCCGCCCCCGCCTCGCGGGACAGTTGGCAAATTCGCTCTAACATCATGCACCTCAACTCTGCATCTCCGTGGGAAATTTCCCCCTGTCTCTGCTAGCAGACTAGTTTTTTTTACGCCGAATATCCATCTCAACCGGCTAACCCCCGGGAATTCCTCAGATCTTGTTGGGCACAACTGTGAACTTCCCCGCGTTACCTGCCGCCGTTTTCTGCCACACTTCACAGTTTGCTGTGGCAAGCAATGTTAATTACATTTCCCTCTGCGATAACACTCGAATAATGGAATGGAGAGAGCCCAAAATGATGAAGCATCCCCTGACGCTGTCCGCGCTTGCGCTGCTGGTGTGCGCCTCGGCGCAGGCGGCCACCGTCGACCTGCGCGTGCTGGAAACCACCGACCTGCACAGCAACATGATGGACTTCGATTACTACAAGGACACGCCGACCGATAAATTCGGCCTGGTGCGCACCGCCAGCCTGATCCAGCAGGCGCGCCAACAGGCTACCAACGCAGTGTTGGTGGACAACGGCGACATCATTCAGGGCAGCCCGCTCGGCGACTACATGGCGGCCAAGGGGCTGAAACCGGGCGACGTGCATCCGGTCTATAAGGCGATGAATACGCTGAACTATGTGGTCGGCAACATCGGCAACCATGAATTCAACTACGGGCTGGACTACCTGAAGAACGCCATCGCCGGCGCCAAGTTCCCGTATATCAACGCCAACGTCATCGACGCCAAAACGCAAAAACCGCTGTTCACGCCGTACATCATCGTCGATACGCCGGTGAAAGACCGCGACGGCAAGGCGCATACGCTGCGCATCGGCTACATCGGCTTCGTGCCGCCGCAGATCCTGGTGTGGGACAAGGCTAACCTGCAGGGCAAGGTGACGGTGGACGACATCACCGCCACCGCCAAACGCTACGTGCCGGAAATGCGTAAACAGGGCGCCGATCTGGTGGTGGCGATCCCGCATTCCGGGCTGTCCAGCGAGCCTTACAAGGCCATGGCGGAAAACTCGGTCTACTACCTCAGCCAGGTACCGGGCATCGACGCCATCATGTTCGGCCACGCCCATGCGGTGTTCCCGAGCAAGGACTTCGCCAATATCAAAGGCGCGGATATCGATAAGGGCCTGCTGAACGGCGTACCGGCGGTGATGCCGGCCCAATGGGGCGATCATCTCGGCGTGGTCGACCTGCAGCTCAACAACGATAGCGGTAGCTGGAAAGTGACCGCCGCCAAAGCGGAAGCACGGCCGATCTACGACAAAGAGAACAAGAAATCGCTGGCGGCGGAAGACGCCGCGCTGGTGAAAGTGTTGGCGGACGATCACAAGGGCACGCGCGAGTTCGTCAGCCAGCCGATCGGCAAATCCGACGGCAACATGTACAGCTACCTGGCGCTGGTGCAGGACGATCCGACGGTGCAGATCGTCAACAATGCGCAGAAGGCCTACGTTGAACATTACATTCAGGGCGATCCGGATCTGGCCGATCTGCCGGTGCTGTCGGCGGCAGCGCCGTTCAAGGTCGGCGGCCGCAAGAACGATCCGGCCAGCTTCGTCGAAGTGGAAAAGGGCCAACTCACCTTCCGCAACGCCGCCGATCTCTATCTCTACCCCAATACCCTGGTGGTGGTGAAGGCCAGCGGCAAAGAGGTGAAAGAGTGGCTGGAGTGCTCCGCCGGCCAGTTCAACCAGATCGACGTCAACAGCGCCAAGCCGCAGGGCTTGATCAACTGGGACGGCTTCCGCACCTATAACTTCGACGTGATCGACGGCGTCAATTACCAGATCGACGTCAGCCAGCCGGCGCGCTACGACGGTGAATGCCAGCTGATCAACGATAAGGCGGAGCGCATCAAGCAGTTGACCTTCAACGGCAAGCCGATCGATCCGAACGCCACCTTCCTGGTCGCCACCAACAACTACCGCGCCTACGGCGGCAAATTTGCCGGCACCGGCGACAAACACATCGCCTTCGCTTCGCCGGATGAAAACCGTTCAGTGCTGGCGGCCTACATCAGCGCCGAAACCCAGCAACACGGCGCGGTGCATCCGCAGGCGGACAACAACTGGCGTTTGGCGACCTTCAGCAGCCAGCAACCGCTGGATATCCGCTTCGAGACCTCGCCGTCGGACAAAGCGACGGCGTTTATCAAGGAGCACGCTCAATATCCGATGACCGCCGAAGGCAATGACCGCATCGGTTTCGCGGTGTATCGCATCGATCTTAGCGCGAAATAATCACCCGGCCGGGGTCCCCAGCCCCGGCCACCTTCTCTTCGATTTTCCCGCTGGCGCGCCCTTTAAATTGCATTTAAAATGCATGTTATAGGATTCCTTCGTTTAAAGAGGCACTACCATGGATTACCGCAATCAATCCCTTGGCGCGCTCGCTATCGCCATTCCCCGTGCATCCCGTCTGTTTCGCCAGCATCAGCTGGATTTCTGCTGCGGCGGCCGGCAATCGCTGGCACGCGCCGCCGAGCGCAAAGGGTTAGATATCGACAGGCTGGAAAACGAACTGGCCGCCCTGGCCGCCACGCCGGAGCCAAGCCGGGACTGGCGCACGGCGCCGCTCGGTGAGGTGATCGATTACATTCTGCCGCGCTTTCATCAGCGACACCGCGAGCAGCTGGCAGAACTGGTGCTGATGGCGGAAAAGGTCGAACGCGTGCACGGCGACAAGCCCAGCTGCCCGCGCGGGTTGGCGAAGCAGCTGAACCTAATCCGCCTGGATCTGGAGAATCACATGATGAAAGAGGAGCAGATCCTGTTCCCGCTGATCAAACAGGGCATGGGGCAGCAGGCCGCCGGACCGATCTCGGTGATGGAGCATGAACATGACGAGGCGGGTGAGCAGCTGGAAGTGGTGAAGTTCCTCACCGATAACGTCACGCCGCCGGAGGGCGCCTGCACCACCTGGCGAGCGCTGTACACCGGCATCGACGAGTTCATCGGCGATCTGATGGAGCACATCAGCCTGGAAAACAATCTGCTGTTCCCGCGCGCGCTGCGCGGCGCATAAAATAAGGGCGCCACGAAGGCGCCCAGAGCAATCCTCGGTGGGATTACAGGATTTCCAGCAGCTCGACGTCGAACACCAGCGCGCTGAACGGCGGGATGGACGCGCCAGCGCCACGCTCGCCATAGGCCAAGTTGTGCGGGATATACAGCTGCCATTTGGAGCCGACCGGCATCAGGGTCAGCGCTTCGATCCAGCCTGGGATCACGCCGCTGACCGGGAATTCTGCCGGCTGGCCGCGCTCGACCGAGCTGTCGAACACGTCGCCGTTGATCAGACGACCGGTGTAGTGCACACGCACGCGGTCCTGACGGGACGGGATCGGGCCGTTGCCCTGCTCCAGCACGGAGAACTGCAGGCCGGACTCGGTCAGCGTCACGTCGTCGCGCTTGGCGTTGTCGTCCAGGAATTTCTGGCCTTCAACGGCCATCGCCTGCTGGCGCTCGCGGCGCACCGCGTCCGCACGCTCGTGGATCTCACGCAGCGCACGGTGCACCACGTCTACCGGAACCGCCGGGGCATTCCCTTCCAGCGCGTCACGCAGACCCGCCAGCAAAGCTTCCGGTTGCAAACCTTCCAGCCCGGACTCTTGCAGCTGCTGGCCGACCTGTAAACCAATCCCGTAACTTGCTTGCGCTTCAACGCTGTCAAAAGAAGGGGTTGTCATGGGGTTTTCCTTAAGTCTGTAAAAAGTCGAAAGCGCAGCATAACAGCGCGTCAATGCCGGGTAAAATCTTGTGTGGAGAATGATGACTTTTGTCGTAGAAAAAGAAACAATAACCTTCTGTTAACGCCCGCAGCCGCAAACCGCGGCTCTGCCGCTCAGCTGCCTTTCGCTTCAATCAGTTAGCGGACTATACTGAAAGCAGGATATCGGGCAGGCGAGGCGCTTGCCGCGCCGCGCTAATTACTACGCCGTCGAAGAGAGGTCACCATGGGCAGAATCGCGCCCAGGAGAAGGAAAACCACCCGCATCTACCAGCCGCTGCTGCGCACCTGGCTGAATGTCAGCCAGCGCCTGAAACCGGGCGCCGCACCCACGTCTGAAGGCGCGGAACCGCCATCGGAGCCACCGCCGGCCAACGACAAAATGCAGCAGGTCAAAGCGCTGCTGGCCAAAGTCTGGCATCTGCCGGACGGTTTCCATTGGATGGAGCCACTGCCCTACTTCCACCGCCGCTGGGTGCTGATCTTCGGCATCATCCTGCTGCTGGCCCTGCTGTGGCCGTACTCGCCCGAAAGACAGCCGTTCCCGGTTTCCCAGCAGGAAACCAGCGTGCCGCTGCAGGCCGATCTGCAAAACGGCGGCACCACGTCTGCCAACGAACCAACGCCGGCGGGCAACTGGCAGCGTTATCAGATCCAGCCCGGCCAGACCCTGGCCCAGCTGTTTCGCGACAACAATCTGCCGGTGAATGAAGTGTTCGCCATGGCGCAGGTGGAAGGCGGCGACAAGCCGCTGAGCAACATGAAAGCCGGCCAGGAAGTGCGCATCGAACGCGACGCCAACGGCGTGATTAACGCGCTGTCGGTTACCACGGTGGACAACAGCCAGGCGCTGTTCCGCCGCCAGGCCGACGGCAGCTACCGCCGGGAACGCTAATCCCTACAGCTGCGCCAGCAAAAACTCGCGCAGCACCACGCCCTGGTTGTGCTCGGTATCTTTGCTGCCATACAGCAGCGTCAGCGTTTGCCCCTGCCGTAACAGCGCCACCAGCGGCTGCCAGGCGTCGTTGGCCGCCAGCTGTTGGCGGTAACGCGCCTCGAAGACCGCCCACTGGTCGGTATGCTGATGGAACCACTTGCGCAGTTCGTCATCCGGCGCCACCTGTTTCAGCCACTGCACGCCCGTCAGCCGCGCCTTGCTGATGCCGCGCGGCCATAGCCTGTCTATCAGATAACAGTGTTCCGGCGCCGGCGCGCTGAAATCATAAACCCGCTGTAGCGTAATCTTTGCCATCGCACGCTCTCCTTTTCATCCCGTCTTCAAGCGTAGCGCGTTTTGCCGGGCGCAGAAAAGCAAAACGCCAGCGCGAGGCTGGCGTTTTAACCGGGTTAACAGCAGCGTAAATTACGCTTCTGCAACCACAACTACATTCAGCTGTGCGAACACGTCGCTGTGTACCTGGAAGTGCACTTCGTGCTCACCAGTGGTACGCAGAACGCCGTTCGGCAGACGAACTTCGCTCTTGGCAACTTCAACGCCTGCCGCAGTCACTGCGTCAGCGATGTCGCGGGTGCCGATAGAGCCGAACAGTTTACCTTCGTCGCCAGATTTGGAAGCGATGGTGACTGAACCCAGTTCGTTGATCTTGGTTGCGCGAGCTTCAGCAGCAGCCAGAACGTCAGCCAGTTTGGCTTCCAGTTCAGCACGGCGTGCTTCGAAGAACTCAACGTTTTTCTTGGTAGCAGGAACAGCTTTGCCCTGTGGTACCAGGAAGTTACGAGCGTAGCCCGCTTTAACGTTAACTTGATCACCCAGGCTGCCCAGGTTTGCTACTTTATCAAGCAGAATAACTTGCATTACCTTATCCTCTCAAAGTCGTTAATGGACAGTGGCCGATTACTGATGACGATCAGTGTACGGCAACAAAGACAGGTAGCGCGCGCGCTTGATAGCACGGGCCAGCTGGCGCTGATATTTTGCACGAGTACCGGTGATACGGCTCGGTACAATTTTACCACTTTCGGTGATGTAGTTTTTCAGCGTAGCGATGTCTTTATAGTCAATCTCTTGAACGCCTTCCGCGGTGAAACGGCAGAACTTGCGACGACGGAAATAACGTGCCATTTGGCTAGTCTCCAGAATCTATCAATTCAATCTGCTCGGCATGCAGAACCAATTTGCTCAGCCCGTTGCGCCCTTGATGGCAGCTTACAAAGCCTTGCACGGTAATCTGACTGCCGACCGTTAATCTTTGAGTTAGTGCTTGTGACTGTTGTCCGCTGACAACCACGGGCATTCGGCACCATGCTTGTCTGCTGAATCCGGCTTCCATCTGCTGCGAACGGTGCTCTAGCACAAATTGGCAGTGCGGTATCCCGGAAGGACTCACTTTTCGAACCGGCGCCTTGCACACAGTGCCCGACAAAACCAGACGATTAGCCGTCACGGCGGCAATTACTCTTCAGAATCCCCAGCATCTGCATCATCTGCGGTTTCGTTAGCGAAGTCTTCGCGGCGATCGCCACGACGTTCGTCTTTCGCTTTAACCATCGGAGATGCTTCAGTTACCGCGTGCTTAACGCGCATAACCATGCTGCGGATAACGGCGTCGTTGAAGCGGAAGTTAGTTTCCAGCTCATCGATCGCTTCCTGCGGCGCTTCAACGTTCAGCAGAACGTAGTGAGCTTTGTGCAGTTTGTTGATCGGATAAGCCAGCTGACGGCGGCCCCAGTCTTCCAGACGGTGAATCTGACCTTGCGCGTTAGTGATGGTAGCACTGTAACGCTCGATCATGCCCGGAACCTGTTCGCTTTGGTCAGGATGGACCATAAAAACGATTTCGTAATGACGCATCGAATTGCTCCTTACGGATTATTCAGCCTCCTGTCAGGGTCAACCGCGGCCCATGGAAGCAAGGAACGTGTTTAGTGTGCGGCTGAAAAATGACGCGTAATCATACTGACGCAGGGCGGGAAACTCAAGGACTGCGTGGGTTTTATTCGCGTTAATGCGAGGCGTTATGGGAAATAGCACGATTTGCTCGTGGGAGAACCTATGTACGCCGATCCATCGGTTTCAAAAATCTTTCAATGAAATCAGCGCTGAGTCACAAATCTATTTCACTTTTTTTGAAAGAGCTCATCAAAAGCCCCCGCTTTATAATCCGCCGCAACGGACTAAAATTAACCATATCCGCCGCAGACAGCGCGACGAAAAAGATTTCAGGTTATTCAATGCAGATAAATGACTTTTTGCCGCAGCGACATTCGCTGTCAGGCCGTAACGGCAAAGGGTTAAGAGAGGCACTATGAAACGCATCATTCTCGCAACGGCGCTGGCCGCCCTGTTTTCCGCCAACGTAATGGCCGCAACGGAGATCACCTCGCACCAGGCCGATCAACGCCAGAGCGCCGGCTTCGTCACCCTGAACCAGAACGTGGTTTCGCCGGATGACGCCAGCAGCCAGGTCAGCAAAATCGCCGATCAACGCGGCGCAAGCTCTTATCGCATCATCGCCCTGCACGAACCGGGCGACAACAGCACGATGCACGTCAGCGCTGAGCTGTACCGCTAAAAACGCACGCCACGCCAGGGAAATCCCCAGGGCTTCATCAGAAAGCCCGTTCAGTCCGCACCGGAGCGCCGCCCGTTGGGCGCTCCGCTTCCCTCATCACAGCTTGAGCAGCGCCGGCATGCTGAACGCCTTGCCCGGATTATGCAATTGCAGCGCCATCTGCAGATAATTTGTCCGCGTTTGCAACAGCTCGGCGCTACCCGTCAGGGTCGCCCGCTGTTCGAACGAGAGCGTATCGGCCGCTGCGGTGTGAGTGGCTGCCGCTTTCGGCGCGGAGGCGAACAACGCCGTCATGTTTTGCACCGTCTGCGCCGTGATGCGCGACAGCGGATTCGCCTGGTTTTGCCGCGCCTTGCCGTCGGCGGCCCCCAACATCTCACTGAAGGCCGCTGAGTTAAGCTCGGCGCGCGCTTTCATCGTTCCCATTAAACCGGCCGTACTGCCGATGCTTTTTATCATGCCCTCTGCTCCTTGCTGCCCTGAAAGAATTCACGCAGACATTCTCCCCTTCATTCGGCCAAACGATGGCCGAAACAGCAGGCACAGAGCGGTGCAATTCCAGGCATCGCGCCCGGCGGAGCATCACAGTTCGCGGCGGAAGAAGTCGGCCGTGGCGGACAGCGCCAGCGGCGTGATGCGGTGCTTCACCCCCGGTTCGATGAGCGACGTCAAACGGCCGTCCGCGCCTTGCTGCCGCAGTTCAGCCGCCAAACGCAGGCTGTCCGCCGCCGGCACCACGTCGTCCGTCTCGCCGTGCCACAGCAGCAGCGGCCGCCCGGCGATCGCCGCCAAACGCCCTTCCAGCTCATACTCCGCCAGCACGGCCGTGCGCGCCGCAAACGCTGGCGGCGAGAGCGCCTCGCCCTCTTCGCCCAACGGCGGATACAGCGTTTGCGCCAGCGCACGGTAATAGCCGGAACCCATCAGGCTGGCGGCCGCCCGGATCCACGGGAAGCGCGCGAAGGCGCCAAGCGCGGTCATGCCCCCCATAGAGGCACCGGCGACGCCGATACGCCCGTCGGCAATCAGGCCGAGCCGCTCGAAATGCGCCTTGATCTGCGGCAGCTCGTCGATATTGCTGCGCAGGATCTCCCAAAACGTGGCCAGACGCCGCGCCTCATCGCCGTCGAACCGCTCGCCGTGCCGATCGGCATCCGGCAATACCACCCGAAAACCGGCGCGCGCCAGCGCATAGGCGAAGTAGGCGTACACCTCTTTCGACGAGGTATAGCCATGACAGAAGAACACCGTCGGCAAGGGCCGCTGATAGTGCCCTGCGGGGACGGCATGGATCACCGCAATATCGCCCGCCCGCTCGTCATGAATTTCGATCATCCGTTCATCCTCAACTCACCTGTTGGCATTCATCATGACAAACTTGCGCCAGCCAGCGTTAGCTCAATCTGTTCCAGCTTATATTGCGTTACACTGAAGCCATCGTACCGGCTCTTTCGAGGTCACCATGACGCTTGTCCGCACACTCATCGCCCTGACGCTGGCCGCACAGCTTTCCGCCTGCGGCATCATGACCACCACGCCGAAACCGCCGCCACCGCCCACCGCACAGGCGCAGGAGATCGTCCGCGCACAGACCGCCGAGCTGGTGAAGATAGGTACCGTCACCGCCGTGGTGCGCGGCAGCCCGATGGACGTGGAAGCGGAGATCCAGCGCAAGGCCACCGCCGCCGGCGCCCGGTATTACGTGATCATCATGAACAGCGAAACCATCGTGCCGGGCCAATGGTATTCCCAGGCGATCCTGTATCGGTAAGGCGGGGATTTTTTAAGCAGATTTACACTGGCTTTGCACAGGCTGAAGTAGGGTATTGCACACTGTCGGACAGCATGCCGCATGTTGCGGGTGCGATTCAGGATCTGACGAAGGGGAACGCCATGAAACGCTCCACCGCACTCACCTCCCTCCTGCTTTCAGTAGGGCTGCTCAGCACCGGCGCACAGTCCGCCGAGCTGGCGCCCGCCGATCGCGTGACGCCGCTCAGTGAAATCGCCGAGATCACCTTTAACGATCTGCCCGGTTCACCGCAGGAGGCGGAGCAGGCCATCGCTCGCACCGCCGGCCAACACGGCGCCAGCTATTACCGCATCCTGCGGATGGAAGAACAGGCGCACCCGCTTGGCTGGCGCGCCTCGGCCATCTTATACCTTTAGTAGCTCATGCAAGCCGCATTCAACACGCCGCCGCTGACGGAGACGCCCCCCAGGAAAATCCCGGCGGCCAGGTGGTTCGCTTCGATCTTGTCGCTGATGCGCGGCATGTAGATCTTCACGGCCGCGAACAGCAGCAGTTGCACCACCAGCGCCACTACGCCCCACAGTAGGTAATCCAGCAGGCTGATCGAGTTGATCGCCGCGCTGGCCAACGGGATCACATACCCCAGGCAAGCGCCGATGAAAGCAAAGGCGGCGGATTGATTATCGGCCTTGATCAGCGCCCATTCGTCGTGCGGAGTGATGCGGGTATAGACGAACAGAAACACCAAAATCATGGCGAAACCGCTGAAGAAATAAGAGGCGAACGCCGCCAACGCGCTGAGAATATCCATGTGCATTTTCCTGTCAGAGTGAGGCTGAATTAAAAAGGTTTTCGCCGCCGCGCGCCACCCTTTTCCCTAACCGCCGATAGCGCGGTTGAGCAGCAGTTCGCACACCTCAGCCGACAGCAGGCTCTCGCCGCGGTGATCCAGCGTCAGGTGGCACCAGGCGTCGGCTATCTGCGGGCTGGCATGCTGCAGCAGCTGCGCGGCACAGCACAGGTCGAACAGCTGCTGGGTCAGCAGCCGCCCCATCTCTTCACGCGGTTGCCGGGCACGCTGCTGCCACTGCCGCCAGGCGTGATCGAACAAGCGATTCTGGCCGCGCACCGGCTGCAGCTCGAACTGCAGCATTTCCAGCGCGCCCGGCAGCTTGTGCAGGCTGCGCAACACGTCCAGACACATGATGTTGCCGGAACCTTCCCAGATGCTGTTGACCGGCATCTCGCGATACAGGCGCGGCAGCTCGCTCTCTTCGCAGTAGCCGATACCGCCCAGCACCTCCATCGCCTCGGCGATGAACGGCATGCCCTGGCGACAGATGCTGTATTTGGCCGCCGGGGTCAGCAGGCGGCTGTAGATCAGTTCGCCCTCATTGCTGCGGCTTTCCCAGGCGCGGGCCAGCCGGAACAGCAACGCGGTATGCCCTTCCAGCCGCAGCGCCATGCGCGCCAAAACCTGGCGCATCAGCGGTTGTTCGATCAAGAGCTTGCCGAACGCCTGCCGCTGCAGCGCATGATACAGCGCCACCGACAGCCCGCGGCGCATCAGGCCGTGGCTGCCGAGCGAGCAGTCGAAACGGGTCAGGCCGCCCATCTTCAGGATATGCCGCACGCCGTCCCCCTCATCCCCCAACAGCCAGGCGGTGGCGTCCTGAAACTCCACTTCGCTGCTGGCGTTGGAGCGGTTGCCCAGTTTGTCTTTCAACCGCTCCAGGCGAATGGCGTTGCGGCTGCCGTCCGGCAAAATGCGCGGCAGGAAGAAACAGGACAACCCGCCTTCGGCCTGCGCCAGCACCAGGTGCGCATCGCTCTGCGGCACCGAGAAGAACCACTTGTGCCCCACCAGCCGGTAGGCTTCACCTGGCCCGCGCGCGCCGAGCGGCGCGGCGGTAGTGGTATTGCTCAAAACGTCGGAACCACCCTGCTTCTCCGTCATGCCCATGCCGATCAGCAGGCCGCGCTTTTGCCCGCCCGGCAGCAGGTGAGCGTCATAACGATCCGACAGCAGCGGCGTCAGCCAGGAGTGAAACTCGGCCGGCAACGCCTGCAGCAACAGTGGCGTGGCGCCGAAGGTCATGGTCACCGGGCACAGCGTGCCGGCCTCGACCTGCGCATGCAGCATAAAGCGCGCGGCGCGCGCCACGAAGGAACCGATGCGCGCATCCTCCTGCCAGGGCAGGTTGTGCACCCGGTTGGCGATCAGCCCCTGCATCAGGATATGCCAGGCGGGGTGAAAGCGAACGTCGTCCAGCCGCTGGCCGGTGGCGTCGTAGCGCAGCAGCTCCGGCGGATTGGCGTTGGCCAGGCGCCCCAGTTCCAGCGACTCCTGGGTGCCAAGCTGCTGGCCCAGCGAAGCCAATACCTCGGCGTCCCAGCCGCCCTGCTCGCGTTGCAACGCTTCGCGCAGCGGCGTATCGGAGAGAAACAGGTTGCTGTTGCCCAGCGGCTTGGGTTGGTTAAAAATGGTGTGCGTAGTCCAGACCATGAGAGTGCTCCCTGAGAAAAGCGTCAGGAGTAAGTATGGTCGGCGCAGAAATTTCTGCCGAAGGCGGGATCACAAGAGGGGAAATTAACGGGGGCTCAGGGCCCCCGTCAGGAGGATCAGCCGCGCTGACGCACCGCTTCGAACAGGCAGATGCCGGTGGCGACCGACACGTTCAGCGAAGAGACGGTACCAGCCATCGGGATGCTGATCAGCTCGTCGCAGTGTTCGCGGGTCAGACGACGCATGCCTTCGCCTTCCGCGCCCATCACCAGCGCCATCGGGCCGGTCATTTTGCTCTGATACAGCGTATGGTCGGCTTCGCCGGCGGTACCCACCACCCAGACGTTCATTTCCTGCAGCAGGCGCAGCGTGCGCGCCAGGTTGGTCACGCGGATCAGCGGTACGCTCTCGGCGGCGCCGCAGGCCACTTTCTTGGCGGTGGCGTTCAGTTGGGCAGAACGGTCGCGCGGCACGATCACCGCGTGCACGCCGGCAGCGTCGGCGCTGCGCAGGCAGGCGCCGAGGTTATGCGGGTCGGTCACGCCGTCCAGCACCAGCAGGAATGGCGTTTCCACGCTCTCCAACAGGCCCGGCAGATCGTTCTCCTGATACTGACGCCCTTCGCGCACCCGGGCGATGATCCCTTGGTGCACCGCGCCTTCAACCTTGTCATCCAGCCACTGGCGGCTCGCCACCTGGATCACGATGCCGGTCGCTTCCAGCTCGGCGATCAGCGGTTGCAGGCGGCGATCTTCGCGGCCTTTCAGGATAAACACTTCCAGGAAGCGTTGCGGATCGCGCTCTAACAGGGCTTTGACGGCGTGAATGCCGTAAATAATTTCGCTCATGATGCTCTTTTAAATTCGTGCGGCCGGCGATAACCGGCCGATGGTAACGATGTGCGGCAGGTTAAGCCTGCTCGGCACCTTTCTTCTTGGCTGCGCGTTTGGCTTTGGTCGCCGCCGCGATTTTCCGCGTTTTGTCGGACGCTTTCTTGGCTTTCTTCTTCGCCTTCTTCACGTTGTCCGCAGGCTTGGCGTCATCCTGCTTGCGGAAGGCGCTGTCCGGCTCGAAGTTGGCCGGCGGTTTGCCCCCGCGGCGCTTGCCGCGCCCCGCGCTACCGCTGTCGCGCAGCGTGCGCTGGCCGCCCTTCTTGGCGCGATCGCGCTCGGTTTTGCCTTCACCGCGCGCTTTGCGGGTGCTGGACACCAGCGCGAAGTCGATCTTGCGCTCGTCCATATGCACCGCGTCCACGCGGATCTCCACCGTATCCCCCAGGCGATAGACCGTGCCGGAAGACTCGCCGATCAGGCGCTGGCCGATATTATCGTAGCGATAGTAATCATTATCCAGCGTTGATACGTGCACCAGCCCGTCGATGAACAGATCGTTCAGGCGCACGAAGAAGCCGAAGCCGGTCACGCTGGAGATGATGCCGCTGAACACTTCACCGACGTGATCCTGCATGAAGTCGCACTTCAGCCAGTCGGCGACGTTGCGCGTCGCTTCGTCCGCGCGACGCTCGGTCATCGAGCAGTGTTCGCCCAGCTGCAGCATCTCTTCGAATTCGCTGTGCCAGCCGCCGGTCGGCGTCCAGCGCTCTTTCGGCTCGCCGTGTTCTTTGGCCAGCTGATATTTGATCGCGCGGTGCAGCGCCAGATCCGGATAACGGCGGATCGGCGAGGTGAAGTGGCCGTAAGACGCCAGCGCCAGGCCGAAGTGGCCGCGGTTTTCCGGATCGTAAATCGCCTGCTTCATCGAACGCAGCAACATGGTTTGCAGCATTTCGTGGTCAGGGCGCTCGGACACTTCATCCATCAGCACCGCATAGTCCTTCGGCTGCGGCTTGTTGCCTCCGCCCAGCGTCAGCCCCAGCTCGCTCAGCACGCTGCGCAGCGCGGAGATGTGGTCGTCGCTCGGACGATCGTGCACGCGGTACAGCGCCGGCTCGTTGCGTTTCTCGACGAAGCGCGCGGCCGCCACGTTGGCCATGATCATGCACTCTTCGATCAGCTTGTGGGCGTCGTTGCGCACCGTCGGCTCCACGCGCTCGATGCGGCGTTCGGCGTTGAAGATGAACTTGGCTTCTTCGGTTTCAAACGCGATGCCGCCGCGCTCGGCGCGCGCCTTATCCAGCACCTTATACATCGCGTGCAGCTCTTCCAGGTGCTTGACCAGCGGATGGTAGTGCTCGCGCAGCTCCTGATCGCCCTGCAGAATGTGCCACACCTTGTTATAGGTCAGGCGAGCGTGCGAGCTCATCACCGCTTCGTAGAACTTGGCCGTGGACAGGCGCCCCTGGGCGGAGATGGTCATCTCGCACACCATGCACAGGCGATCGACCTGTGGGTTCAGGGAGCACAGCCCGTTGGACAGCACTTCCGGCAGCATCGGGATCACCTGCGACGGGAAGTACACCGAGTTACCGCGGCTGCGCGCTTCATCGTCCAGCGCGGTGCGCGGGCGCACGTAGTAACTGACGTCGGCGATCGCAACCCACAGGCGCCAGCCGCCGCCGCGTTTTTTCTCGCAGTACACGGCGTCATCGAAGTCGCGTGCGTCTTCACCGTCGATGGTGACCAACGGCAGCTTGCGCAGATCGACGCGGCCCTTCTTGGCCGCTTCCGGCACCTGCTCACTGAGATCGGCCACCTGCTTTTCCACCTGCGGCGGCCAGGTATGCGGGATCTCATGGGTGCGCAGCGCGATGTCCACCGCCATGCTGGTGCCCATCTTGTCGCCGAGGATCTCGACGATCTTGCCGACCGCCTTGGTGCGACGGGTCGGACGCTGCGTCAGCTCCACCACCACCATAAAGCCCATGCGCGCGCCGCTGACGCTGTCCGCCGGGATCAGAATATCGAAGCTCAGACGGCTGTCGTCCGGCACCACGAAGCCGGTGCCGGCATCCATGAAGAAGCGGCCGACAATCTGGCTGGTTTTCGGCACCAGCACGCGCACGATGCGCGCTTCGCGGCGCCCTTTGCGATCCGCGCCCAAGGCCTGCGCCAGCACCACGTCACCGTGGATCGCCATTTTCATCTGTTCGGCAGACAGGTACAGATCGTCTTTGCTGCCTTCCACGCGCAGGAAGCCGTAGCCGTCGCGGTGGCCGATCACCGTGCCGCGCAGCAGATCCAGACGTTCCGGCAGCGCGTAGCACTGGCGGCGGGTAAACACCAGCTGGCCATCGCGCTCCATGGCGCGCAGGCGGCGGCGCAGCGCTTCCAGCTGCTCTTCACCGCTGAGGCCCAGTTCGTTGCCCAGTTCTTCGCGGCTGGCCGGCGTTTCACGTTTCGCCAAATGGGCCAGGATATATTCACGACTGGGGATGGGGGATTCGTATTTTTCTGCTTCTCGTTCCAGGAATGGATCTTGTGACATTGCGGTTCCTCCGTTGTCATCAGCAGGATGACGTTGAGCCTTGTCTTCTCAACGTCGTTTTATTCGACAAGCAATAGCTTGTAGAGCGGCGGATTGTCTTCGACCATATCGGCCAACGTATGCTTATCCAGCTCTTCAAGGAAATTCTGTACGCCCTGTTGGAGCACCTGCTTCAGTCGGCAGGCAGGGGTGATGTGGCAAAACTCGCTGCTGCAGTTAACCAGCGCAAGCGGCTCCAGCGCCCGCACCACGTCGCCGAGGCGAATGCTCTCGGCCGGTTTGCCCAAACGGATGCCGCCATGCTTGCCGCGCACCGCCGTGACAAAACCGACCCGGCTCAACTGATTGATGATCTTCACCATATGGTTGCGAGACACGCCGTAAACCTCGGTCACTTCCGAGATACTGGTCATCTTGTCCTGCGGCAACGAGGCCATGTAGATCAACGCCCGCAGGCCATAATCAGTAAAACTTGTTAACTGCACATCTTACCTCTGGGTATCGTTTTACCCGTCTGATACGCCGCTTTTCGGCGCTATTCAAAAGATTACTCATTGGATAATAAACCAGCCGGAGAGTTCGTCGCTAATTATTTAGCGAATCCCGCGCCCTAAGGCGGGTTTATGAAAGGATTTTTTGACGTGAAACCGCAATCGGAGGGAGTCAGGATAAAAACAAACCGGGACGCGCCCGGTTTGTTTACTGCCGCAAAGCCTGATTATGCGTCGAACGGGTCGCGCAGGATCATGGTTTCGCTGCGATCCGGGCCGGTAGAGATGATATCTACCGGTACGCCGGTCACTTCTTCGATGCGCTTGATGTAGTTCAGCGCAGCCTGAGGCAGCTTGCTGTGCTCTTTCACGCCAAAGGTGGTTTCGCTCCAGCCCGGCATGGTTTCGTAGATAGGCTCGATACCTTCCCAGCCTTCAGCCGCCAGCGGAGTGGTATCCACTTCGCGGCCGTCCGGCATGCGGTAGCCCACGCAGATCTTCACTTCTTTCAGGCCGTCCAGGACGTCCAGCTTGGTCAGGCAGAAGCCAGACAGGGAGTTGATCTGCACGGCGCGACGCACCGCTACCGCGTCCAGCCAGCCGGTACGACGACGGCGGCCGGTGGTGGCGCCGAACTCGTTACCCTGCTTGCACAGGTACTCGCCGGTTTCATCGAACAGTTCGGTTGGGAACGGGCCTGCACCCACGCGAGTGGAGTAGGCTTTCACGATGCCCAGCACGTAGTCCACATAACGCGGGCCGATGCCGGAACCGGTAGCCACGCCGCCGGCGGTGGTGTTGGAAGAGGTGACGTACGGGTAAGTACCGTGGTCGATATCCAGCAGGGTGCCCTGAGCGCCTTCGAACATGATCAGGTCGCCACGCTTGCGCGCGCCGTCCAGCAGTTCGGAAACGTCAACCACCATCGCGGTCAGGATGTCGGCGATAGACAGCACGTAGTCCAGCGTCGCCTGATAATCGACGGCTTCAACTTTGTAGTAGTTGACCAGCTGGAAGTTGTGGTAATCGACGATCTCTTTGAGCTTAACGGCGAAGGTTTCTTTGTTGAACAGGTCGCTGACGCGCAGGCCGCGACGAGCCACTTTATCTTCGTAAGCCGGGCCGATGCCGCGACCGGTGGTACCGATCGCTTTCGCGCCGCGCGCTTTCTCACGCGCGTTGTCCAACGCGACGTGGTAAGGCAGGATCAGCGGGCAAGCTTCAGAGAGTAACAGACGTTCGCGTACCGGGATGCCACGCGCTTCGAGTTCACCCATTTCTTTCATCAATGCGTCCGGCGCCAGAACAACACCGTTGCCGATGATGCTGGTGACGTTTTCACGCAGAATACCTGAAGGAATTAAATGAAGGACGGTTTTTTCACCGTTGATTACCAGAGTGTGGCCAGCGTTATGGCCACCTTGGTAGCGCACAACATATTGAGCCCGTTCAGTCAGCAGGTCTACAACCTTGCCTTTACCTTCGTCACCCCATTGGGTGCCCAGTACGACGACGTTCTTACCCATTTTTCAAAATCACCGATTGCTTAAAAATGGATTCTACCACCGTAATTTTCGATTTTCAGCACTTTTAGCATACGATTGCATAAATTTTGGGCTAGACTTTAAAGACCCGTGCGGCCGCTCAACATGTAGTAGATCACGCAGCCCGCAACCACTATTCCGCCGCCAAATCGCCGCAGCGTCGCGTCCGGCAGTTGCGACATCGCCACAATCATTTTGCGCCAGGCCTGCGGAAACAGCATCGGCCCTAATCCTTCCAGCACCAGAACCAGCCCGAGCGCCAGCCAAATCGTTGAGTTCATGCATCCCCCAAAAACGAGAAAGGGCCCGCGTAAACGGGCCCTCGATCAGATTGCCTGCCGCGCTTACTTGCGCAGGGTATCAGGCGACTTCATGTAGCGGAAGAAATCGCTGTCCGGGCTCAGTACCAGCACGTCCTGGTTGTCCTTGAAGCTGGCTTCATAGGCACGCAGGCTGCGGATAAAGGCATAGAAGTCCGGATCCTGGCTGAACGCGTTGGCGAACAGCTTGGCCGCTTCGGCATCGCCTTCACCGCGGGTGATACGCGCCTGACGCTCGGCTTCCGCCAGGGTACGGGTCACTTCGTAGTCCGCGCTGGCGCGCAGCTTCTCGGCTTCTTCCTGGCCCTGCGAGCGCAGACGACGGGCTACCGCTTCACGCTCGGCGCGCATACGCTGGTAGATGGCGTCGGACACTTCCGCCGGCAGGTTGATCTGCTTGATACGCACGTCGATCACTTCGATGCCCAGCGCCGCCATGCTGTTCGGGTTCACCTGCGGCTGTTTGCCGGTGGTTTCCCGCTCAACGCGCGCCGCCGCAGAGGCGATAGCGTCATCGGCTTCGGTGGTCGCCACTTCTTCGCCGTCACCCACGGTGCCGGTGTTCAGCGCGTCACGCACGTCGGACATCAGCTTGCCGCGCGAGTCGGTCACGATGTCTTTCACGTCCAGGCGGCCGATTTCGGAACGCAGACGGTCGCTGAACTTACGCTTCAGCAGCACTTCGGCCTGGGAGACGTCGCCGCCGCCGGTCGCCAGATAGTAACGGCTGAAGTCGCTGATGCGCCACTTCAGATAGGAGTCGACGATCAGGTCTTTCTTCTCGCTGGTCACGAAACGATCGGCCTGGTTATCCATGGTCTGGATACGCGCATCCAGGTTCTTCACGGTCTCGATGAACGGGATCTTGAGGTGCAGACCCGGCGCATACACCAGCGGTTTGTTTTCGTCGTCGCGCAGAACCTTGCCGAAGCGCAGCACGATGCCGCGCTGGCCTTCCTGCACCACGAACAGCGAAGCGTACAGCACCACCAGCACCGCGAGGACAATAACTACAAAAGACTTACGCATTGATTACTCTCTCCCTACGCGAGTGGTGTCGTCACGCTGCGCATTCGCCCGGCGCTGATCCATAATCGAACCGCCGCTGGTACGCGGAGTGCTGCTGTTGGCAGCCGGCGCAGGATTCGGATTGAGGCGAATCAGGCTGGTATCCTTGTTGCCGCTCTCCGGCGCCGCGCCTTGACCGCGCAGCATCTGATCCAGCGGCAGCACCATCAGGTTGTTGCCTTTGTCGCTCACCAACACCTTACGGGTATGGCCCAGCACTTTTTCCATGGTTTCGATATACAGACGCTCGCGGGTGATCTGCGGAGCGGACTTGTATTCCGGCAACAGCTTGGCAAAGCGCGCCACCTCACCCTGCGCTTCCAGGATGGTACGGTCTTTATAAGCCTTGGAATCTTCCAGCAGACGCTGCGCCTGGCCGTTCGCACGCGGCTGAACTTCGTTGGCGTAAGCTTCCGCTTCACGGATGTATTGCTGCTCGTTCTCACGCGCGGCGATCGCATCGTCGAACGACGCCTTCACCTCTTCCGGCGGACGCGCCGCCTGGAAGTTGACGTCCAGCAGCGTGATGCCCATGTTGTAAGGACGAATGGTCTCTTCCAGCATGCGCTGCGTATCGTTACGCACCACGGTACGGCCTTCGGTCAGGATGCGGTCCATCGAGTATTTGCCGATCACGCCGCGCAGGGCGCTGTCGGTCGCCTGGCTCAGGCTGTCGTCGGCATTGACGACGCTGAACAGGTACGCTTCCGGGTTGGTCACGCGGTACTGCACGTTCATTTCCACGCGCACCACGTTTTCATCGGAGGTCAGCATCACGCCGGACGCCGCCAGCTCGCGCACGGATTCCACGTTCACCGGACGCACGTCGTCGATGAAGGTCGGCTTCCAGTTCAGACCCGGCTGCACCAGGTGGCTGAACTTGCCGAAACGCGTCACGACGCCGCGCTCAGCTTCCTTGATGGTGTAGAAGCCGCTGGCGGCCCAGATCACCACCACGGCCACCGCCGCGATACCGATAATGCGGCCGCTGAAGCCCGGACCAGAGGTGCCGGTGCCGCCGCTATTGCTGTTGGAGCCTTTGCCCCCGCCAAAACCGCTCAATTTCTTGCTCAGTTTACGGAAGATATCGTCCAAATCAGGTGGCCCTTGATCACGACCGCCTTTGTTGTTACCGCCAGAGTTGCCGCCATTGTTATTGCTGCTCCCCCACGGGTCGCGGTCCTGTCCGTTATTACCGGGCTGATTCCACGCCATGTTTTAGCTCCATATTCTGTGATTGGGTACTTCAGGCTTTCGCGAAGCATAAATGTAACAGGATATGATCATACGATAAAGTCAATCAGGTCCTGTTCTTGCTTGCAGAGACGACGCCATTCGACGATCGGCATTCGCACCACCACGCCAATGCTGCCGTCCTCTTCGTTCCACTCTTTTTCAATCGCCTGAAGCTGGTAAAAACGGCTGCGAAGACGGCCTGCCCGTGGCGGTAAGCGCAATTCGTAATGCGCGATCTCCCCCGATAAGCGCTCCGTCAACGCCTGATACAGCAACGGAATACCCTCTCCGCTGGCGGCGGACAGCCACACCCGGATCGGCAGGTTTTCGTCGTTGCGGTCGATACGCGGCACAAAATCGTCCAGCATATCTATTTTGTTCATCACTAACAGTGTAGGGATTTCATCCGAGTCTATCTCCGCCAGCACGGTGTTCACCGCTTCGATGTTCTCATCGACGCGCGGATCTGCGGCATCGATGACGTGCAGCAGCAGAGATGCCTGGCGCGTTTCCTGCAGCGTCGCCTTGAAGGCGGCCACCAGATCGTGCGGCAGGTGCCGGATAAAGCCTACGGTATCCGCCAACACGGTATCCCCCACGTCCGGCACGTCAATGCGCCGCAACGTAGGATCCAGGGTGGCAAATAGCTGGTCCGCCGCATACACCTCGGCAGACGTTATTCGGTTAAACAGGGTGGATTTGCCGGCGTTGGTGTAGCCCACCAGCGATACGGTCGGCACATCGGCGCGGGTCCGCGCGCGTCGGCCTTGTTCACGCTGCTTTTCTACCCGCTCCAGGCGGCGCAGAATCAAGCTGATGCGATCGCGTAACAGGCGACGGTCGGTCTCAAGCTGGGTTTCCCCCGGCCCGCGCAGGCCAATCCCCCCTTTTTGCCGCTCCAGGTGCGTCCAGCCGCGTACCAGACGCGTGGCGATGTGACGCAACTGCGCCAGCTCCACCTGCAGCTTACCTTCATGGGTGCGGGCACGCTGGGCGAAGATGTCTAAAATCAGCCCGGTGCGATCGATCACCCGGCATTCGCACAGGCGCTCAAGGTTTCTTTCCTGCGCCGGGGAAAGGGAATGATCAAACAGGACAACAGACGCGCCGCTGGCTTTCACCGCATCTGCAATTTCTTCGGCCTTTCCTTCGCCGACAAAGTACTTCGGATGCGGGGCTTTGCGGCTACCAGTCACCACTTGCAAAGCTTCGACACCGGCTGAGGAAACCAACGATTCGAACTCGTTGAGGTCTTCCGTATCTTTGTCTTGCGAGAAATAGATATGAACCAGTACGGCCTGCTCACCGGCTTCATAACGGTCAAACAAGCGTGCAACCTCTCAAACGGACACTCACCGTGAGTTTGGGGGACATAAACAGCCCGCGGCTGCTTATGCTCCCCGTCATGGTTGACTTGCAACGCGCTTTATTCAGCGTCATCGCTTTCCTGCTGCGGCTGTTGCTGCGCAGACGGATTGTTGCCATGGTGATAGTTGCTTGAACCGCCGCTCGGGTTGTTGCTGTGATGCGAAACCGGACGTGACGGGACAACGGTAGAGATAGCGTGCTTGTACACCATCTGGCTAACCGTGTTCTTCAACAGGATGACAAACTGGTCAAAAGACTCAATCTGGCCTTGCAGCTTAATACCATTCACCAAATAAATAGAAACCGGAACACGTTCACGACGCAATGCGTTCAGGAACGGATCTTGCAAAGATTGCCCCTTAGCCATTCTATCTTTTCCTTATTTGCTTGTTGTTTGTAACTAAGAACCTGTCGGCTCTAAAATAAACGACGTAAAAAATTTGCGCGCTGAATACTCAGCAATTGTACACAATCACCCAACCTATGCACTAACAACCTGTGTCACCGAGTCCAAAGCCTCTCCCGGCTTTTCACTGTCCAACCAATGGACCGACTCCCAACCCCGTAACCAGGTCATCTGGCGTTTAGCCAACTGACGTGTTGCGCAAATACCACGATAAACCATCTCATCGTAACTAATTTCACCAGACAAGTATGACCACATCTGGCGGTAACCGACACAGCGAATGGAGGGCAAGTCCGTATGCAAATCACCCCGTGCGAAAAGTGCACGCGCTTCCGTCTCAAAACCCGCCGCCAACATTTGATGGTACCGCAGCTCGATGCGTTGATGGATCAACTCACGGCTGGTCGGCGCTATCGCAAATTGGTGAACTTGATACGGTAACGATTCACCCGAAATTTTAGTCAGTTCCGTTAAAGTTTTACCCGAAATAAAAAAAACTTCCAGTGCTCTGGACAGTCTCTGCGGATCATTCGGATGAATTCTCAATGCCGCGACCGGATCGATCGCCTGTAACTGACGGTGCAACGCCTCCCAACCCTGCTCCGCCGCTTGCCGTTCGATGCGCTCGCGCACCGCGGGATCGGCAGACGGCAGCGGCGACAATCCTTCCAACAACGCCTTGAAATACAACATGGTGCCGCCGACCAGCAGCGGAATGCGCCCGGCGGCGGTGATGTCGGCCATCTCCTTCAGCGCGTCGGCGCGAAACTCCGCGGCCGAGTAAGCTTCGGCGGGATCGCGAATATCGATCAGCCGATGCGGCGCCTGCGCCAATTCTTCAGCGCTCGGCTTGGCGGTGCCGATATCCATGCCGCGATAAATCAGCGCGGAATCGACGCTGATCAGTTCCACCGGCAGGCGTTCGCGCAGCGCGATCGCCAGCGAGGTCTTGCCCGAGGCGGTCGGCCCCATGATGAAAATAGCCGGGGGACGTGGTGTCATTTCAGTTTCAGTCATGCTTGAGGGCCGCCAGTGCGGCCTGTAAATCAACGGGTTGTAAAAGTCCGCTCGGTGGCGATTTGACCAGCTGCGGGCAAAGTCGTTCAACGTCGGTCAGCAATTGTATCGCTTGCGAGGTGTTCCACTGTTCATGTTCGCTGCCAAGGCGGCGAGCGAGCCAGGTGGCCAGCACCGCGGGCGACATCTCCTGATGTTCGGCCAGATAGCCTAACAGTTCGGGTATCAGTTTTTGTAAATTTTGTTGGCGTAATGGTAAAGGCACTGCGCGCAGCGTCACACGGCCGTGATCCGCCTGCAGATCCAGCCCCATCATCGTCAGCAGCGCCTGATGCCGCGCGATGGCCGCCACTTCGCGCTTGTCCAACGTCAGCTTGACTGGGATCAGCAGCGGCTGCGGCCGCAGCCCTTCCGTCGGCGGGTTGAGCTGCGCCTGGCGCAGCCAGCGCTCGGCCACCGTCAGATTGAGCAACGCCGGCTGCTGGCGCTGTTCAATCAACGCGTAGCACGGCGGGTGGATCATCAGCACCCGGCCAAAACTGTGCTGGCCGCTCGCCAACGGCGTTTCCGCTGCGGCTTTCGCCGGCGGGAACAGCGGCGGCTTGCTCGAAACTTCCGACGCCGCATCGGCCTGCGGCTCGGCGGCGGGCTGCATCAGTTTACCGTACAGCTCGCCTTCGCGTTTCTGGTAACTGCCCGCCGTTTGCCAACCCGGCTGCGGTGCGCGCTCGCGGGCGACGCCGGCCGGTGGCGGCGTTTCGCGACGCGGCGCAGGCTGAGAAAAATGGTTGCCGCCGGCGGCGACGCGGTTTTCCGGCTGCCAGACCGGCGCAGACGCTTCTTCAGGCGTTTCCGCCAGCGGCAGCGGCGGCGTCTGACCGGCCTGCTGCAGCACGGTGGTTACCGCCTGGTAGATAAAATCGTGCACCAGCCGCGCCTGATGGAAACGCACTTCGTGCTTGGCGGGATGAACGTTGACGTCCACCTGGTGCGGATCGACCTCCAGATACAGCACGTAAGCGGGTTGCTGATCGTCTTTCAGCTGATCCTGATAGGCCTGACGAATGGCGTGGTTGATCAAGCGATCGCGCATCATGCGGCAGTTGACGTAGCAGTACTGCATTTCACCCAGCTGGCGCGCCCCGGCCGGATCCGCCACCCAACCGCGGATGCTCAGATCGCCGTGCTGCCAGTCGATGTTCAGCGCATGCTGCAAAAATGCCGGGCCGCAGATGCTGCCCAAACGGCGCTCGTGCTGGCTCTCTTCTTTCGCCGCCCGGTATTGGCGGATCGGTTTGCCGTTGTGGCTGAGGTTGATCGCCACATCGAAACGCGCCAGCGCGATGCGCCGCACCACTTCGTCGATATGGCCGAATTCGGTTTTCTCGGTGCGCATGAACTTGCGGCGCGCCGGGGTGTTGTAAAACAGATCCAGCACTTCCAGCGTGCTGCCGACCGGGTGCGCGGCGGGTTTGACCGTCACCGCCTGCTCGCGCCCTTCGGCATAGGCTTGCCACGCCTCGCTCTGCTCGGCGGTGCGCGACGTCAGGGTCAAACGGGAAACCGAGCTGATACTGGCCAGCGCTTCGCCGCGAAAACCGAGGCTGACGATCGCCTCCAGGTCGTCGAGCGTGCTGATTTTACTGGTGGCGTGCCGCGCCAGCGCCAGCGCCAGATCGTCCTTGCCGATGCCGCAGCCGTTGTCGCGAATGCGGATAAGCTTGGCGCCGCCGCGTTCAATGTCGATATCGATGCGCGTCGCGCCGGCGTCCAGGCTGTTTTCCACCAGCTCCTTGACGACCGACGCGGGGCGTTCAACCACCTCTCCGGCGGCGATCTGGTTGGCAAGCTGTGGCGGTAACACCTGGATAGGCATGCTGACTCCTGTAGCGATGGCGCTAGGCCTGCGGAATGGTCAGCGTCCGATCCAGCGGCGCGACGTCCGACTTCAGATTATTGACCCGTTTCAGATCGCCGACGCTGACCCCGTAGCGAGAAGCGATGGAGGAGAGCGTATCCCCGCGGGCCACTTTATGTTTAGACGGCTTCTTGGCCGGCGTTTTCGCCTTGGCGACGGTGGTGACGGCGGCGGTTTTCCCCGCCGGCACCTTCAGGCGTTGCCCGACCCACACGCCGTCTTTTTTCAGTTTGTTCAGATCCCGCAGCGCCGCCATGGTGGTGCCGTAGCTGTCGGCGATGCCGGACAGCGTTTCCGCCCGCTTCACCACGTGGATCTGGGTCTTGCCGCTTACGCTGCGGCTCGCGCCGGCCGAGCTAACGATAGGCTCAGGCTGGCGCACGTCTGGTGTTGAGGTGTTAACCGCCGCTGCGACGTCCAGCGGTCGGTTTTCCACCTTTGGGTCGGCTTGCAGCGGATGCGCCAGGAAGTAGCTGCGCAGGCCGTTATGAATGGCCTTGGCAATCTTCTCCTGATACGCGCTACTGCCCAGCAGCCGCTCCTCCGTGCTATTACTGATAAATCCGGTTTCCACCAGCAGCGAGGGAATATCCGGTGAGCGCAGCACGCCCAGGCTGGCATGTTCCGGCCGGCGTTTGTGCAGCGATCCAACGCTCTGCAGCTGCTGCAGCACTTTCACCGCCACGTCATACCCGACGCGCTGCGAGTGGCCGAACTGCAGATCCAGCACCGCCTGGCTCAGGTAAGGGTCTGCCTGGCTGTTGGCCAGCAGATCGCCTGCGCCGCCGAGCAGTTCGGACTGCTTCTCATGCTGTTCGAGCCAGCCGGCCATTTCGCTGTTGGCGCGGCGGTTGGACAGCACCCAAACAGAGGCCCCGCTGGCGCTGCGGTTTGGCGCTGCGTCGGCGTGGATGGAGACCAGCACGTTGGCGCCCTGTTTGCGCGCAACGTCGGAGCGCCCCATCACCGAGATGAAGTAGTCGCCGGTACGCGTCAGCACCGGTTTGAACTGCGGATCGGCGTCCAGCATCGCCTGCAGGCGGCGCGCAATGGCGATGGTGACATTCTTTTCTTTCAGCCCGCTCGGGCCAATGGCGCCCGGATCCTGGCCGCCGTGGCCGGCGTCGATCGCCACCACCACCCGATCGCCGGAACCGGCGGAAACGCGGCTGCTGCGCGGCGTGACTTCGGTGGCGGTGCCTGCGACGACGGTCTGTTTATTGGTAAAGGGATTCGATCCCGTCGGCGCTTTGCGCAGCGGCGGCTCCGGCGCTTCACGCACCGCGACCGGCGCCTGACGCGGCGGTGGGTTGACCGCAACCGGCGCAGGCGTTTGCACCGGTGCCTTGCGCGCCACCGTATTGGCACTGCCTTCGGCCGTAATGGTGAACACCACGGTATGCACGCTGCCGTTCTGGCGGGTGGCGACGCGGGTTTTGGCGCGCTGGGTCAGATCAAACACCAGGCGCACGCTCTGAGCGTCTTTCGGCGCGCTGGAGCGAATGCTTTTCACCAGGTTTTGGCCGCTGAAATTGAGCGGCAGACCGCCGACCTTGCCCTTCTGGTTAACGTCCAGCACCACGCGATCCGGGCCGTGCAGCGGGAAAAACGCGTAGTCCGGCGGGCCATTGAAGCTCACCGACACCGTCGCTTCACGCTGGGCGTTGGACACTTTGATATCGGACAGCGAAGACGCCGCCAGCGCGTTCAGCGCGCCGAGTGGCCCCAGCACGGCGATCAGCATGATGACCGCAAATTTTTTCAACACGTGCGTCATTGCGGCATCATCCCTGTGATCCATGAATGCGGTCTAACAGCTGGCTGCCGTAAGTGGAAATCGCCTCGATCTTCGCCTCTCGCCCCTCGCCCTGATAGCAAAGATGCAGCGCCAGATCCGGCTCCGGCAACACGCCGGTGCCCTGTTGCGGCCATTCGACCAGGCAGATGGCGTCTTGCGCGAAGTAATCGCGAATGCCCATGAATTCAAGCTCTTCAGGATCGGCCAGGCGATACAGATCGAAGTGATACACCGCCAGCGGCTGCAAGGCATAGGGTTCCACCAGCGTGTAGGTCGGGCTTTTGACGTTGCCCTGATGCCCTAACGCCTGCAGGAAACCACGGCTGAAGGTGGTTTTACCGGCGCCCAGGTCGCCGTAGAGATAGATGACGCTGGCGCGATCGCAGGCCTTGGCCAAAGTGGTGCCCAAAGCGACAGTCGCTGCCTCGTCCGGCAGAGGTAAAACGAGTTCTTTCATTCGATAAAGTCTATTTTGCCCACTCAGGGTTAACGAAATGAAGGATGTCCGGCAGTAAATCGGTCGCCAACATGCCTCTTGTTCCTTGTCTTTCCGCTACGCGATCGCCGGCCGCGCCGTGTACGACGCAGCCCGCACAGGCGGCATCATACAGCGGGAGCTTTTGCGCCAGCAAACCGCCGATGATGCCCGACAGCACATCGCCCATGCCGCCGGAGGCCATGCCGGCGTTGCCGACGTCGGCGATCGCCATCTGCCCCTGCTCATCGGCGATCAGCGTGCCGGCGCCTTTCAGCACCGCCACGCCGCCGTAGCGCGCCGTCAGCTTGCGCACAGCAAGTAAGCGATCACTCTCGATGTCGGCAGTGCTGCAGCTCAACAGCCGCGCCGCCTCTCCAGGATGCGGAGTCATCACGCGATTCTGCCGTTTCTCGGGATTTAATGCCAGCAAGTTCAGCGCATCGGCGTCCCACAAGGCCGGTTTATCGCTGGTTTGCAGCACGTTCAAGGCGTTTTTGCCCCATTCAGCCTGGCCCAGCCCCGGGCCAATCACCAGCACATCCGCCCATTGCATCGCCTGCCGCAGCGTCGCCTCGTCCAGCGCCTGCGCCATCAACTCCGGCCGGGCCGCCAGCAGCGGTGCGACGTGTTCAATGTGAGTAAGCACTCGCACCAATCCCGCCCCGCTGCGCAGCGCCGCTTCCGCCGCCATGCGAATGGCGCCGCCGAATCCGCGGTCACCGCCCACCAACAGCAGGCGGCCATGCTCGCCCTTATGGGCGCAGGGGCGGCGCGGATGCAGCCAGCGCGGCAACGCCTCGGCGGTAAGCCGCTGAATCTGTTCCGGTTGCTTCGCCAGCCAACCCGATAAGCCTAGCGCATTCTGATGAAGTTGCCCGACCCAGTCGCGCGCCTGGCCGGTCAGCAATCCCGGTTTGAGGCCGATGAACGTGACGGTGTGCGCGGCACGCACGACCGCGCCCGGCACAGCGCCGCTCTCCGCCAGCAGGCCGGACGGGATATCGAGCGCGACCACCGGCGCCGAATGGCGGTTGACGGCCTCGATCAGCGCGTCGTAAGGCGCACGCGGCGCGCTGCCAAGGCCAGTGCCTAACAGGCCGTCGATAATGAGAGAGACAGACGCCGGCCAGCGGCTGTTCGCCGGCAGAATATCACCGCCGGCGGCCAGCCAGGCCTGACGGGCCGCTGCGGCTTCCGGCGGCAAAGGCCGTGCGCCTTCGCAGGCGATCAGCGTCACCTGCAGGCCCGCCGCCTTCGCCAGGCGCGCCACCACATAGCCGTCGCCGCCGTTGTTGCCGTGGCCGCACAGCACCAGCCAGTGGTCGCGGGAGGGGTACGCGTTGCGCGCCAATGCGTAGGCCGCCTGACCGGCGCGCTGCATCAAATCGTAAAGAGAAATACCGAGCGAGGCCGCCGCCGCGGGCTCCGAGCGACGGATCCAATCCGCAGGCCAGACAGAGTGTGGTAAACTGTCAGCGTATGCTTTTTCACTGTGGCCCGTCATGACGCACCCCCTCGATCTCCATCAACTCGCCCAACATATCAAGCAATGGGGGCAATCGCTAGGATTCCAACAGGTTGGCATCTGCGATACCGACCTGAGCCTCGAAGAGCCGAAGCTGCAGGCCTGGCTCGACAAGCAGTACCACGGCGAGATGGAATGGATGGCGCGCCACGGCATGCTGCGCGCGCGCCCTCACGAACTGTTGCCGGGCACGCTGCGGGTGATCAGCGTACGCATGAACTACCTGCCGGCCAAGGCGGCGTTTGCCAGCACCTTGCAAAATCCGCAGCTGGGTTACGTCAGCCGCTACGCGCTGGGGCGCGACTATCACAAACTGTTGCGCCAGCGCCTGAAAAAGCTGGGCGATCAGATCCAGGCCTACTGCGGCGAGTTGAATTTCCGCCCCTTTGTCGATTCCGCGCCGGTGATGGAACGCGCGCTGGCCGCCAAGGCGGGCATCGGCTGGGTTGGTAAACACTCACTAATTCTCAACCGCGAAGCCGGGTCGTGGTTTTTCCTCGGCGAGCTGCTGATCGACCTGCCGCTGCCGGTGGATAAGCCGCAGGAAGAGCAGTGCGGCCGCTGCGTCGCCTGCATCACCACCTGCCCGACCGGCGCCATCGTCGCCCCCTATACCGTAGACGCCCGGCGCTGCATCTCCTACCTGACCATCGAGTTGGAAGGCGCGATCCCGGAGGAATTCCGGCCGCTGCTCGGCAACCGCATCTACGGCTGCGACGACTGCCAGCTGATCTGCCCGTGGAACCGCTTTTCGCAGCTCACCGACGAAGACGATTTCAGCCCACGCGCCGCGCTGCATGCACCGCAGCTGATCGATCTGTTCAACTGGACGGAAGAAAAATTTCTGCGCATCACCGAAGGCTCAGCAATACGCCGCATCGGCCACCTGCGCTGGCTGCGCAATATCGCCGTGGCGCTGGGCAATGCGCCCTACGAGGACGGCATTGTGCTCGCGCTGCGCACGCGCCTGGGCCAGGACGCCATGCTGGACGAACATATCCACTGGGCGCTGGCGCAGCAGCTTGCCCGCCGCGAGGCGCAGGGCATCGAGGTGCAGACGGCGCAGAAAAAACGGCTGATACGGGCTGTGGAAAAAGGTTTGCCAAGGGACGCCTGACGGCGTGCGCCGCGCGGCTATTTCACCGGATGTCTCACTCTGTGGATTTGTGCATAAAAATAAAAACACGTTGTCTTTCAACTGCAACAAAAAGAGCAAGTGATCGGCATAACGTTTTGGGATAAATAAATAAACTTATAAATCAAATAGATAAATATTTAATTTGTATGACGTTGATTTTTCAGGCAGGCGGGTTTATGTACAGAGGCTGTGGATAACTCTGTTTACAACATTTTTACCAGGCGTGTAAAACGGGACAAAAACCCGCGCCGGATAAGGCGTTGGATTTGAATTTGAAACGAAGAGAAAATTGGAGCGGGAAACGAGACTCGAACTCGCGACCCCGACCTTGGCAAGGTCGTGCTCTACCAACTGAGCTATTCCCGCATTGAGATGCTTTTGGCATCCGGTCACCAAACACTGGCGTGACCTTTGAATTTTTGGAGCGGGAAACGAGGCTCGAACTCGCGACCTCAACCTTGGCAAGGTTGCGCTCTACCAACTGAGCTATTCCCGCGTCGCATAGGTGCTGCTTGATACTGCTTTATTTATTCATCATGCCGCATCGCGACATTGTTGAATTTGGAGCGGGAAACGAGACTCGAACTCGCGACCCCGACCTTGGCAAGGTCGTGCTCTACCAACTGAGCTATTCCCGCCCGGCGTATCGATGGTGGAACGTTACGAAATTCTTCATCGGTACGGGGTGCGCATTATACGAGAAATCCTTTTTGTCGCAAGCCCCTGAAAGCAAAAAAACGCGATTTTTGTTTGATTGCCGATTAAAGCGCCAGTTTGGCGAATTAAGCGGCTAAAAACGGCGTTTTTTCCCCGCAGGGGCCGCCATCGCCTTAAAGCTGAATGAAATGTTCGCGGTAATAAGCCAGCTCGGCCACCGATTCGCGGATGTCGTCCAGCGCCTGATGGGTGCCCTGCTTCTTAAAGCCGGCGAGAATTTCCGGCTTCCAACGGCGCGCCAGTTCCTTCAACGTGCTGACGTCCAGATAGCGATAATGGAAGTAGGCCTCCAGCTCCGGCATGTAGCGGAACAGGAAACGGCGGTCCTGGCCCACGCTGTTGCCGCAGATCGGCGATTTGCCGGCCGGCACCCACTGCTGCAGAAAGGCTATCGTTTCCAGCTCGGCGGCGCGATCGTCCTGGCGGCTGGCTTTCACCCGCTCCACCAGCCCGCTGCCGGTATGGGTGCGCACGTTCCACTCGTCCATCAAGGCCAGCTGCTCGTCGGATTGGTGCACGGCGATCACCGGCCCTTCCGCCAGGATGTTCAGGTTGGCGTCGGTGACCAGCGTGGCGATCTCGATAATGCGGTCACGCTCGGGATCCAGCCCGGTCATCTCCAAATCGATCCAAATCAGGTTATTTTCGTTTCCTGTCATGATGTTTCCTGCCTAAAAGCCGAGAGAAAAACGCTGTGCGGACGAGACGACGGGCGCCGCCGGTGGCGACGCGCCGCAGCCGGCGGCTAACAACGGTTATTTAATATAAAATAGCGTGTATCATAGTCTTTTTGGTCGCCCTGGGCGACATATACCCTGACGGGTTCAAGGCTGCGCTCGGGGCAAGTCCCCCGCCGCAGCTGTGCGTATACGTAAAGGTATAAAACCGATTCAAGTGAGGCGCAGTGAGTAAGAACAAACTGTCCAAAGGCCAGCAACGCCGCGTGCAGGCGAACCATCAGCGCCGTCTGAAGCGCGCTGATAACAAACCGGAACCGGATGATTCCCAGCTGGGCGAGCCGCAGGAAGGCGTCGTTATCAGCCGTTTCGGCATGCACGCCGACGTTGAGGCGCCGGATGGCACTCAGCACCGCTGCAACATCCGCCGCACGCTGCGTTCGCTGGTCACCGGCGATCGCGTGGTGTGGCGCCCCGGCCTGGGCACCCATGAAGGGGTAAAAGGCATCGTGGAAGCGGTGCACGAGCGCACCTCGGTGCTGACGCGCCCGGACTTCTACGACGGCGTGAAGCCGATCGCCGCCAATATCAATCAGATCGTCATCGTGTCGGCGATCCTGCCCGAGCTGTCGCTGAACATCATCGACCGTTATCTGGTGGCCTGCGAAACGCTCGAAGTCGAGCCGCTGATCGTGCTCAACAAAATTGACCTGCTGGACGCCGAAGCGCGCAAGCTGGTCGACGGCATGATGGATATCTATCGCAAGATTGGCTACCGGGTGTTGGAAGTTTCCAGCCAGACGCGGGAAGGCATGGCGGAATTCGAACAGGCGCTGGCCGGGCGCATCAGCATCTTCGCCGGCCAGTCGGGGGTCGGCAAGTCCAGCCTGCTGAATGCGCTGCTGCCGCCGTCCGAAGAGCAAATTCTGGTAAATCAGGTTTCCGACGTTTCGGGCCTCGGGCAACATACCACCACCGCCGCGCGGCTGTACCATTTCCAGCACGGCGGCGACGTGATCGACTCCCCGGGGGTGCGCGAGTTTGGCCTGTGGCATCTGGAGCCGGAACAAATCACCCGCGGATTTGTCGAATTCCGTGATTATTTAGGCGGTTGCAAATTCCGCGACTGCCGCCACGATACCGATCCCGGCTGCGCCATCCGCGCGGCGATGGAGAAGGGCGATATCGCGGAAGAACGTTTCGACAACTATCACCGCATTCTGGAAAGCATGGCGCAGGTGAAGGTTCGCAAGAACTTCACGGACGCCGCAGACTGACACTGACGGGCGGGCATTGACGACGGCGGAACCCTCGTTACAATGCGCGCCCTTTACCCTGATTCACGAGGTTAACGTGCTGGATAGCATCAAGATTAAATTGCAATATTGGTTGCCGAAGCTGGCGCTGACCCGCCTGGCGGGCTGGGGCGCCGACAAACGGGCCGGCTGGCTGACCCAACTGGTGGTCAAGGCCTTCGCCCGCTTCTACCGCGTAGACATGCAGGAAGCGCAAAATCCGGACCTGGCGTCTTACGCCACCTTCAACGACTTCTTCGTGCGCCCGCTGCGCGACGGCGCGCGCCCGATCGTCGCCGACGCCAACTGGCTGGCGCTGCCTGCCGATGGCGCCATCAGCCAGCTCGGCCCGATCCGCGACGATCAAATCTTCCAGGCCAAAGGCCACCACTACAGCCTGGAAGCGCTGCTGGCCGGCAACTACCTGCTGGCCGAGCCGTTCCGCAACGGCCAGTTCGCCACCACCTATCTGGCGCCGCGCGACTACCACCGCGTGCACATGCCGTGCGCCGGCGTGCTGCGCGAGATGATCTATGTGCCGGGCGATCTGTTCTCGGTCAACCCGCTCACCGCCGCCAACGTGCCTAACCTGTTCGCGCGCAACGAGCGCGTGATCTGCGTGTTCGACACCGACATCGGGCCGATGGTGCAAATCCTGGTCGGCGCCACCATCGTCGGCAGCATCGAGACCGTCTGGGCCGGCACCGTCACGCCGCCGCGCGAAGGCATCATCAAACGCTGGGCCTACCCGGCCGCCGGTGAAGAAGGCGCCATCGCGCTGGAAAAAGGCGCCGAGATGGGCCGCTTCAAACTCGGCTCCACGGTGATCAACCTGTTTACCGCAGGCAGCGTGCAGTTCGCGCCGCAGCTGCATAACGGCACCGTCACCCGCATGGGTGAGGCCTTCGCCGAAATCCCGGCCGCCGCTGAAACACCACAGACCCCGCTCTAAAGGAATCGACGCCGTGCGCCTGATCATCACGCTTTTGCTCGGTTGCCTGCTGTGGCAACCGGCGCTGGCCGCCCCCGTGCCGACCGAGAACCAGCTCAAACAGGAGCTGAAGCAGGCGGAAAGCAGCAAAAACGCGCCAAATCAGGCGGAGACCACCGAGGCGCTGCAAAGCGCCCTCAACTGGCTGACGGAGCGTAAAGAGTCGCAGACTCGCTCTGAACAGTATCAGAAGGTGATCGACGATTTCCCGAAGATGACGCAGGAACTGCGCCGTCAGCTGGTGCTGGAAAGCAACAAGATCCTGCCGAACGGCGACGATCTGCCGGCCGCCGAGCTGGAACAGCAGATCCTGCAAACCAGCAGCCTGCTGCTGGAACAGGCGCGCCTGCTGCAACAAGAGCAGGATCGCACGCGGGAAATCAGCGATTCCCTCGGCCAGCTGCCGCAGCAGCAGACCGACGCCCGCCGCGCGCTGACCGAAGTGCAGCGCCGTCTGCAGGCGCAGCCCGCCAACCCGACCACCCCGTACGCGCAGGCCGCCCTGGCCCTGCTGCAGACCGAAGCCGCGGCGCGCAAAGCCAAAGTGGACGAGCTGGAGCTGGCGCAGCTGTCGGCCAACAACCGTCAGGAGCTGGCGCGCATGCGCGCCGAGGTCTATAAAAAGCGCCACGAGAAAATAGACGTTCAGCTGCAGGCGCTGCGCAACAACCTCAACGCCCAGCGCCAACGCGAAGCGGAACTGGCGCTGGAAAAAACCGAGCAGCTGGCCGAGCAGAACGGCGACTTGCCAAAAAGCATCAGCCAACAGCTGCAGATCAACCGCGAACTGTCCGCCGCGCTGAACAGCCAGGCGCAGCGCATGGATCTGATTTCGTCGCAGCAGCGGCAGGCGGCGGCGCAGACGCTGCAGGTGCGCCAGGCGCTGAGCACCATCATCGAGCAGGCCCAGTGGCTCGGCTCGTCGTCGGCGCTGGGGGAAACCCTGCGCGCCCAGGTGGCGACGCTGCCGGAGATGCCCAAGCCGCAACAGCTGGACGGCGACATGGCCCAGCTGCGCGTGCAGCGCCTGCAGTTTGAAAACCAGCTGGAAAAACTATCGCAACGCGAATTCAAACGCGACGACGGCAGCGCGCTGACCAACCAGGAGCAGCGCATCGTCGATGCCCAGCTGCGCACCCAGCGCGAGCTGCTGAACTCGCTGCTGTCCGGTTGCGACACCCAAATCCTCGAGCTGACCAAGCTGAAGGTGGCCAACACCCAACTGATCGAAGCGTTGAACGAAATTCGCGACGCCACCCACCGCTATCTGTTCTGGGTGCCGGACGTCAATCCGATCAACTTCTCTTATCCGCTCAACGTGGCGCACGATCTGACGCGCGTCCTGTCGCTGGACACGCTGTCACAGCTCGGCGGCGCTTTCATGATGATGGTGACCAGCCGCGAAACGCTGATCCCGATCTTCGGCGCCCTGCTGCTGGTGATTTTCAGCATCAGTTCGCGCAAGCACTATCACGCCTTCCTCGAGCGCGCCAGCAGCCGCGTCGGCAAGGTGACGCAGGACGAATTCTTCCTGACGGTGCGCACCGTGTTCTGGTCGATTCTGGTGGCGATGCCGCTGCCGGTGCTGTGGGCCGCGCTCGGCTACGGCCTGCAGAGCGCCTGGAACTACCCGGTGGCGGAAGCGATCGGCAAAGGGGTGACCGCCACGCTGCCGATCCTGTGGATCTGCATGATCTGCGCCGCTTTCGCCCATCCGCAGGGGTTGTTCATCGTGCACTTCCGCTGGCCGGCGAAGCAGGTTTCGCGCGCCATGCGTTACTATAAGATGTCGATCTGGCTGATCGTGCCGCTGATCATGGCGCTGATCACCTTCGATAGCCTGAAAGAGCGCGAATTCGCCAACACCCTGGGGCGGCTGTGCTTCATCCTGCTGTGTCTGGCGCTGGCGCTGGTCACCCACAGCCTGAAGCGCGCCGGCATCCCGCTGTATCTGGATAAAAACGGCTCGGGCGACAACATGCTCAACAGCGCCTTCTGGGGGCTGCTGCTGTCGGCGCCGCTGCTGGCGGCGCTGGCCTCGACCGTCGGTTACCTCACCACCGCGCAGGCGCTGTTGGCGCGCCTGGAAACCTCGGTGGCGATCTGGTTCCTGCTGCTGGTTGTCTACCACATCATCCGCCGCTGGATGCTGATCCAGCGGCGGCGCATCGCCTTCGATCGCGCCAAACAGCGCCGTGCCGACATCCTGGCCCAGCGCGCCCGCGGCGAAGACGAAACTTCGCACACCCCAAACAGCACCGAAGGATCCATCGATCCGGACGATTCGGACTTCGATCTGGACACCATCAGCGCTCAGTCGCTGCGGCTGGTGCGTTCGATCCTGACGCTGATCGCGCTGGTGTCGGTGATCGTGCTGTGGTCGGAGATCCACTCCGCGTTCGCCTTCCTGGAAAACATCTCGCTGTGGGATGTGACCTCGACGGTGAACGGCGTGGAGACCGCTCATCCGATCACCCTCGGCGCGGTCCTGATTGCCATTCTGGTGTTGATCATCACCATGCAGCTGGTGCGCAACCTGCCGGCGCTGCTGGAGCTGGCGGTGCTGCAGCACCTGGATCTGACGCCGGGCACCGGCTACGCCATCACCACCATCACCAAGTACCTGCTGCTGGTGTTCGGCGCGGTGCTCAGCTTCGCCTGGATCGGCATCGAATGGTCGAAACTGCAGTGGGTGGTTACCGCACTCAGCCTGGGGTTGGGCTTCGGCATGCAGGAGATCTTCTCCAACTTCATCTCCGGCCTGATCATCCTGTTCGAGAAACCGATCCGCATCGGCGATACCGTGACGATCCGCAACCTGACCGGCACCGTCACCAAGATCAACACCCGCGCCACCACCATTTCGGACTGGGACCGCAAAGAGATCATCGTGCCGAACAAAGCCTTCATCACCGAACAGTTCGTCAACTGGTCGCTGTCGGATAACCTGACCCGTGTGGTGCTGACCGTGCCGGCACCGGGCGAAGCCAACAGCGAAGAGGTGACCAAGATCCTGATGAACGCCGCCGAACGCTGCTCGCTGGTGCTGGATAACCCGGCGCCGGAGGTTTACCTGGTCGATCTGCAGCAAGGTATCCAGATCTTCGAGATGCGTATTTACGCCGCCGAGATGGGCCACCGCATGCCGCTGCGCCACGAGATCCACCAGCTGATCCTGGCGGGCTACCGCGAGCACGGCATCACGCTGCCGTACCCGCCGTTCCAGGTGCGCACCGAGACGCTGTCGCGGCTGACCAACAACGGCCGTACGCCGCCGTCTACGCCGGCGCCGAACACCAAGCGCGACGCCGGGGGCCTGTAAGCGGTTCTCGCGATAAAAAAAGGGCCGGCAAATGCCGGTAATGCTTGTCAGTTAAGCTTTTGAGGAAGCCGCAACGTATAACGTTGCGGCTTCTTTTTTACTGCCCGCGGGTAAT